>JBKPSY010000299.1:0-20142 GCA_046735235.1 Acidobacteriota bacterium
AGGACAGGGTCCGTGACGAGGAGCCCGCCGCGGCCGTCGATGATCGCTCCGAGGTGGAAGTAGATGTTCTCGTCGGACCCGCCGACGGCCGGGTCCGGCGGTTGGCGCAGCATCGCCGAACTCGCGAGCAGGAGCGCAGCAAGCCACGCACAGGACCAGACATCCGGCTTTCGTCGAATCCAGCCGACGACCGGACGCAGCCAGACAGCAAGCCCCGCGGCGACCAAAGTCGCGCTGACAACGAAGATCGGGCGGGTGAAGGCGCCGAACTCGGCCAGCGTCAGCGCCGTCCACGACAGCGCGGCGACGACGAGGAAAGCAACGGCGGCGCCCGCATCGAGCGCGTCCGGTGGACGGCTGTCGGTCGATATGTCCCTGGCAGGCAGCATCAGGCCGTGAGCGGGTCAGTCCGGCGCATGCGGGGTCATTCTGTGCCAACCTCGCGCAGGCCTCAACCCCGCCGCTTATACTTCCACGACGTTGGCGACGAGTGGAGCAGGCGTTCCGCCGATCCGTGGGGCAGGGCTTCAGCCCTGCATCGACGTGACATCAGCTTCGCGACATTGATCGGGCGACCGAGGAGGACGAATGCGGCGTGCGTGGTGGATCGTTGTGGCGGTGATGCTGTGCGCGGGGCAGGTGGGCGGGCGCGCGGAAACGCCGGAGCGGATGCTTGGCTTCGACGTCCAGGGAAGTGCGGCCCAGCGCGACCTCGAGTCGCGCTTCGATGCGGCCATCCAGCCGGCACACGTGAAGGGATGGCTCGAGCATCTCGCCGCGCGGCCTCATCACGTCGGCTCGCCGTACGACAAGGCCAACGCGGAGTACCTGGCCGACCTGTTCAAGTCGTGGGGCTACGACACACGCATCGAACGGTTCGACGTCCTCTTTCCGACGCCCCGCGTTCGCGTGCTCGAGCTGACGGCGCCCACGAAGTACACGGCGAAGCTGGCAGAGCCCCCGCTCGCCGACGACCCCACGTCGTCGCAGACCGCCGAGCAGTTGCCGACCTACAACGCGTACTCGGCGGCGGGCGATGTCACCGGCCAGCTCGTCTACGTCAACTACGGTGTCCCGGACGACTACGAAGAGCTTGCGCGGCACGGCATCGACGTCAAGGGGCGGATCGTGATCGCCCGGTATGGCGGCTCCTGGCGTGGCATCAAGCCGAAGGTCGCCGCCGAACACGGCGCGATCGGTTGCCTCATCTACTCGGATCCGCACGACGACGGGTACTTCGAGGGTGAGGCGTACCCGAAGGGCGCCTACCGCAACGAGTGGGGCGCGCAGCGCGGGTCCGTGGCTGACATGCCGGTCTATCCAGGCGACCCGCTGACTCCCGGCGTCGGGGCGACGCCCGAGGCGAAGCGCCTCGCGCTGACCGATCCGGCGACGACGCTGACGAAGATTCCGGTGATGCCGATCTCCTATGGCGACGCGAGGCCGCTGCTCGAGGCCCTCGGTGGCCCGATGGCGCCGGTGGCATGGCGTGGCGCGCTGCCGATCGCGTACCGCCTCGGGGCTGGACCGGCGACGGTGCATCTGAAGCTGGACTTCGACTTCTCGCAGAAGCCGATCTACGACGTCATCGCCACGCTGAAGGGCCGGGAACGTCCCGATGAGTGGGTCATCCGCGGCAATCATCACGACGCGTGGGTCAACGGCGCCGAGGATCCGGTGAGCGGTCTGGTCGCGATGCTGGCCGAAGCAGAGGCCCTCGGCGCGCTGGCCAAGATCGGCTGGACGCCGCGCCGCACGATCGTCTACGCGGCGTGGGACGGCGAGGAGCCGGGCCTGCTGGGATCGACCGAGTGGGTCGAGACGCACGCCGCAGAGTTGCAGCAGAAGGCCGTCGTGTACATCAACTCCGACGGCAACGGCCGCGGGTTCCTCGGGGCCGGCGGATCGCATGGCCTCGAACGGTTCGTGAATGACGTCGCGTCGGCGGTGACCGACCCGCAGACCAATGTGACCGTTGGCGAACGCGCCCGGGCGCTGGCGATCGCTCGCGCGCGCACAGCGGACGATCGCAAAGAGGTACGCGATCGGCCAGGCATCGCGATTGGCGCTCTGGGATCAGGCTCCGACTACACGCCGTTCATTCAGCATCTCGGCATCGCGTCGCTCTCGATCGGCTTCGGCGGGGAAGACAGCGGCGGGTCCTACCATTCGATTTACGACTCGATTACGCACTACGAGCGTTTTGGCGATCCCGGCTTCGCCTACGCGCCCGTGCTGGCCAAGGTCGGCGGCCGCGCGGTGCTGCGGCTGGCCGATGCGGCGTGGCTGCCCATCGCGGCGCGCCCGCTCGCCGACACGGTCGACAAGTACGTGAAGGAGGTGGACAAGCTCGCAGGGACCGAGCGCGAGAAGATCGCCGACCGCAACCAGCGGATTCGCGAGAAAACCGATGTGCTCGCGGCCGATCCGAAGGAAACCTATGTCGCGCCGTCGCCCGAGCCGCCCGTGCCGTTCCTGAACCTGACGCCGCTCCTGAACGCCAGCGCGAAACTGAAGGCGGCGGCCGACAAGTTCGACCAGGAGATGGCCAATCCCAACAACCTCACCCGGATCGCGGCGTCTGACACCGGCGCACGATTGGACGCAGAGTTGCGGACGATCGACATGGCCTTCACGAGCAGCGCGGGCCTGCCGCGGCGCCCGTGGTTCAAGCACCAGATCTACGCGCCCGGCTACTACACCGGCTACGGCGTGAAGACGCTGCCCGGCGTGCGCGAGGCGATCGAGCAGCATGCCTGGAGCGAGGCTGAAGCGCAGGCCGGAGTGACGGCCGAGGCGATCGGGCGCGCCGTCGACGTCCTCGATCGCGCGACGGCGATCGTCGCCGGCCCGTGAGAGCGGCGGCAGCGTGAGCGTGTTCTGGCAGGTGGTGCTCGTGGCGGTCGTCAGCGATCTGGCGACCGGCCTCGGCGTCATCCCGCTGGCGTTCACGAATCGGCTGGCCCCGCGATGGGAAGGACTTGCAAGCGCCGTCGCGGGCGGCATGATGCTGTCGGCCAGCCTGTTCACGCTGGCCGACAAGGCGATCCGCATCGGCGGCGTGTGGCCCGTGGCGCTCGGACTGCTGGCAGGGTCGGCGTTCTTCACGTTGACGGCGTGGCTCGTCGCGCGCGGCGACTGGAAGATTCAGGACCTCACGAGCGCCGACTCGAAGCGCGCAGTGCTGATCCTGGTCGCGATGTTCGTCCACAGCATTCCCGAGGGCGTCGCGATTGGGGTCGGCTTCGGCACCGGCGAGCTGAGCTTCGGCCTGTTGCTCGGGCTCGCGATTGGCATCCACAACATCCCCGAGGGCGCAGCGGTGTCGTTGCCGTTGCGCGCGAAAGGCGTCGGGCTCTGGGCGTGCGCGGGCTACGCCATTCTCACGAGCCTGCCGCAGCCCGTGTTCGCCGTTCCCGCATATCTGCTCGTCGAGACGTTCAAGCCGCTGCTGCCGATCGGCCTCGGCTTCGCAGGCGGCGCGATGGTGTTTCTCGTCGCGGCGGAGTTGATCCCGGAGAGCCTCGAGCGCTGCTCGCGCTATGAAACTGCGTGGGGCGTGATGGTGGGACTGCTCGTGATGCTCGTCATCACATCGAGCCTGGGAATCTGACTGGGACCGTGCCTTGTGCCGTGTGCTGCGGTGCCGAGTGCGGTTCCTGGTGCCTCGTACGTGGTGCGCGGCTCCAGAGCGCCGGCCGGGCACCCGGCACCTCGGCACCCTGCACCGCACAGGGTACCAGGCACACAGCACCCGGCACGGGTTTCGTGTTTCAATACCGCCTGTCGCGCTGCCGCGTGATGTCGAAGCGTGCGGTGTCGGCGATCGCCATCACCGCCATCACGCCTGCCTGAAGCGGGTCGGTCACCACCAGATCGGCCGCATCGGGCACGCTGCCGGCCATGTTCAGGCTGATCACGATGACGCCCTGTCGCCGCAACTCCGCGACGGCGTCGGTGATGGCCCCGCCCATCAGCGCGCCGGCCAGTACCAGGACGCGCGCGCGCGGCAGTCGCCCGACCGCCCGCACCGCACCCGCCAGCGGCTCCTCGCCGACGAGCGGAATGGTGTCGACCGAGATGCGCTCGCCCCGGATGTTATGCCGATCGGCCTCGCTGATCGCGCCGACGGCGACCTGGCCCACCTGCGCGCCGCCGCCGATGATGATGACCCGCTTGCCGAAGATGGCCATCAGCGACGGCGGCTCCTCGACACGGCGTATCACCGCGAGCGCTGCGAGCCCCTCGCGCAGCGCCGCGAAGTCGGCGACCTGGTCCAGCTCGAGATAGACGGTGAATCCCTCTTCGCGATGGCCGAGGCTTTCGATCAATCGGATGTTCGCGCCGTGGTCGGCAATCACGCGGGTGATCTGCGAGAGCGTCCCCGGCGTGTCGTCGGTCGTCAGGAGCAGCGTGTGCGGCGTGGCCATCGTCGTGGCCAGCTATTATGCACGCCTACTCCCCGATTCCTCGAATGGCGACCGTGGGATCGATCCCGACAACGCGCCGCGCGGGGATGTAGCAGGCGACCAGCGCGATGCCCGCGACCGCGGCGCTGACCGCGGCGAGCGCGCCCCACTCGACGCCGCGCGCCTCGAAGAGCACCGACTCCAGGAAACGGCTCGCGGCCACGGCGCCGGCGAATCCGATGAGGATGCCCGCCAGCACCGGCGTCAGGCTCTGCGCGATCACCAGGCGCACGAGCGAACGCGGAGCAGCGCCGAGCGCGAGACGAATGCCGAGCTCCTGCGACCGTCGCACGACGGCAAACGCGGGCACGCCGTAGACGCCGAGCGCCGCGAGCAGCATCGCGACGATCGCGAACCCGCTGACGAGCATCAACTGGAACCGGTCCGGCGCGACCGCCCGATCGATGGCCTGGCTGAAGCTCTGGACGAGCGGCACAGGGATTTCCGGATCGACGTCGTGGATGGCGCGCCGCACGAGCGGCGCCACCGCGTCCACAGGCAGATCCGTCTTGAGAACCATCGCCACGGAGGTGGGCGTCTCCTCCGACCAGTAGGGGAGGTACGCCATCAGATACGGCGATTTGTACAGGCTCACCTCTCGTGTGTCGCCGATGACGCCAATCACTTCGAGGAGGGGATGCTTGTCGTTGCCCTGCCGACAAAGACGGCCCACGGGGTCCTGGCCAGGCCATACCGCGTCCGCCGTACGGGCGTTGACGACGATGACGTGGCGCCCGCGATCGCGGTCATCGAACGACCGTCCGCGTTTCAGCGGGATGCCCAGCGACGAAAAGTACCCGGGATCGACGAAGCGAAGATTGACGACAGGCCGCTGATCGAGTGGCCGCGTGTCGTGATCGACGCTGAACGTCCGGACATGCGCCTCGCCCTGGAGTGGCGGCTCCGACACGAGCGTCGCGTTCGAGATGCCAGGAATCTGCCGCAACGACGCCAGCAGGCGATCGTACAAGACGGCGCGGGCGGCGTCCTCTGGATAACGTGTCAGCGGCGCGGAGATGTTGGCGAAGACGACGCGTGCCGAGGTGAGTCCGGTGTCCACGCTGAGAAGCCGCGCGAAGCTGACGACGAGCAGCGCCGAGGCCGCCAGCAGCACCGTGCTCAAGGCGACCTCACCTGTCACGAGCAGGTTCTGCGTGCGCAGCGCCGACCTCCCCATCGAGACGGAGCGTCCGCTCGCGCGCAGTGTCGCCTGCGGGGAGGCGCCCGCGAGGCGCCACGCGGGGAGCGCAGAAAACAGGAGCCCTGCCGCGAGGCTGACGCCGATCCCGAAAAGCAGGACCACTCCGTCGAGCCGCACTTCGTCGAGCCGCGCCAGACTGTCGGGCGCGCTGGCGGCCAGGACGCGGATCGCAGCAGCCGCCAGCCCGAGGCCGGCCAGGCCACCGGCGCCGGCGAGCAGGAGGTTCTCGATGACGAGTTGCCGGGCGACGCGAATTCGTCCCGCCCCGAGCGCCGAGCGCACCGAAGCCTCGTGCGCGCGCGAGGACACGCGCGAGAGCAGCAGGTTGGCCAGATTCACGACGAGGACCACGAGCACCGCGGCGACGGACCAGCCGAGCAGCAGGATGCCGCGGCGCGACTGCTGCACGATCTGCTCGTGGAGCGGAGTGACCTGCGCGACGAGCTCGAGCTTGTCCCCGTACTGGCGCGCGATCTCGCGCGTGACCGCGTTGGCCTGGGCATCGGCCTGCGCCAGCGTCGCGCCTGGACGGAGCCGTCCGATGACGGCCCAATCGAAGTCTCCAGCCAGGTTCTCACGCTCGTCGGCGGCGAAGGCCGCAGGCCGCAGGATGTCGAGACGATCTGGCAGGCCGACGAGGGCGCCGAGCTGATCCTGGCGTGGATATCGGAAGTCCGCGGGCAGCACGCCGATGATGGTGCAGGGCTTGCCGTCGAGCGTGATCGACCGGCCGAGAATGGATCGGTCGCCGCCGAAGCGCTGTTGCCAGCTTTGATACGTGAGCATGGCGACGGCCTCGTGCCCCTCGCGATCCTCGTCCGTGCGGAACACGCGTCCGAGGATCGGCTGCGCGCCGAGCATCGGAAGCATCGCCGACGTGACACGGACGACTTCGACGCGGCTGGCGTCTCCCGCGCCTGTCAGCGTCTGCGTTTCGGGGTTCACCGCGGCGATGCTGTCGAAGGCGGTCATCCGCGACTGCCAGAGCAGAAACTCGCCGGCAGCGGCTGGCACGCTCGGATACGTCCGCGCCATCGCCGGGATCACGGTGCGGACGACCACAAGGCGATCGGCGGCGGGGTAGGCAAGCGGCCGCAGCAGGATGGCGTTGACGAGCGAGAAGATCGCAGTGTTGGCGCCGACGCCAATCGCCACCAGCAGCACGACGATCAACGCGAAGCCGGGCTGCCGGCGGATCATGCGGAGGCTGTAGCGCACGTCGGCCGCCAGTTCGTCCAGCGACGGAAAGCCGCTCGCGTCGCGGAATCGCTCGCGCGCCTGATCGACGCCGCCGAACCGTCGTCGCGCCTCACGCCGCGCGGCGTCGCGGCTCATGCCCTGGCGCTCGAGGTCGTCGGCGAGCAAGTCGAGATGCGCGGAGACCTCGGCCTCGTACTCGTCGAGGCGCCGGGTCCGACCGAAAAGCGCGCGCAGGCGCGCAAACAGCCCGGGCCGGCTCATGGGAGGTCCCCGGCGGGACGCAGGAACCGGCCGACGAGCGCCGACAGCTGTTCCCAGCGCTCCGTCTCCGCGGCGAGACGCGTCCGGCCCTTCGCGGTAATCGAGTAGAAGCGTGCGCGGCGGTTGTTCTCGGACATGCCCCAGCGCGACGCGATCCAGCGCTGCTGCTCGAGGCGCAGCAGGGCAGGGTAGAGCGTGCCCTGATTGAGCGCCAGGATGCCCTCGCTCATCTGCTCGATCCGCCGCGCCAGGCCATAGCCGTGCTGTGTGCCCAGCGTCTCGAGCGCGCGCAGCACCATCAAATCGAGCGCGCCGTGCAGGACGTCCGTCTTGTCGCCCACGTGGTCGTGTCTCTCCTGTTGACTACCAACATCAGAGTAGCGAGTGGTCCTGTTGGCTGTCAACATGATCGGGGGCGTCGTCCATAAGTCTGTAGGTCTGTGGGTCTGTGGGTCTGTAGGTCCGTGGGTGCATGGGTGCATGGGTGCATGGGTGCATGGGTTCGAAGTCAGCTCGACGTCCACCCTCCCGGAATCCTTGAATCTCTGAATCCCGGTGTCCTTCTCGCTCCGCGCAATCCAACAAAATCTCCGCAGCCAGGTGATAGGATGCCGGCCGATGCGCTTTGCGGTGATCGCGCTTGCGTGCACCCTCTCCGCGCTCGAGGCGACGCCACCGGGGCCGCCGTATGCGGCGCCTGAGACGCTGTCTCACTTCCGAATCGAGCCGGGCTTTCGCATCGAGCTGGTGGTCGCGGAGCCCGACGTCCAGTCGCCGATCGCGATGGACATCGACGAGCGCGGCCGCTGGTTTGTCGTCGAGATGCCCGGCTATCCACTGGACACGCGGCCGACCGGACGCATCCGGCTGCTCGAAGACACGGACGGCGACGGGAAGCCGGATCGCAGCAGCGTCTTTGCCGACAACCTCGTGCTGCCGTCCGGCGTGATGCGCTGGAAGCGCGGCGTCATCGTCACGTCGGCCCCCGACGTGTTGTACCTCGAAGACACCGATGGCGACGGCACGGCGGATCGGCGCGAAGTGCTGGTCACAGGGTTCGCGCGGACGAACCCGCAGCACATGGTCAACACGCCGGCTTTCGGTCTCGACGGCTGGATCTATCTCGCGCACGAAGGCCCGGCCGGCGCCGTCATCTACACGGATCGCTTCGGTGACATGGGCCGGCCGTTGACCATGCCGCGCTTTCCGGATCACGCGCCGGTCGATGAAGGACGCCGGAGTGTCCGGTTCAATCCCGACAGCGGCGCGCTCGAAGCCCTCGCCGCGCAATCGCAGTATGGCGAGGCGTTCGATCCGTGGGGCCGCTACTTCGGGTCGAACAACAGCAACCACATCCGCATGGAGATGCTCGGCGCGCGGTACCTCCAGCGCAATCCGGACGCGCCGCTCTCGTGGGGCATGGCGGATATCTCGGACCACGGCGAGGCCGCGAAGGTCTTCCCGATCACCGAGCGGCCGACGTTCGAGCTGCTCACCGAGGCCGGCGAGTTCACGTCGGCGTGCAGCGTGACGCCCTATACCGGCGATCTGTTCGACGGCGAGTATCGACGGAGCACGTTCGTCGCCGAGCCGGTGCACAACCTCGTGCACCGCGACGTGATTGAGCCCGACGGCGGGGGCTTCCGCGCGCGGCGCGGCAGCGAGGGCCGCGAATTCCTCGCATCGACCGATGCGTGGTTCCGGCCGGTCAGCTTCTACGTCGGTCCGGACGGCGCGCTCTACGTCATCGACTACTACCGGAAGCGCATTGAGCACCCCGAATGGACGGCGACGGAGTTTCAGAAGAATCCCGCCGAGTTCGCGCTTGGGGCCGACCGCGGCCGGATTTACCGCATCGTCCCGGACGGCCCGGCGGTGCCGTACGCTCGTCCTGATCTCGGAGGCGCGGACAACGCGTCCCTCGTGGGCGCGCTGTCCAAAGGGTCGCTCTGGTGGAGACGGACGGCCGAGCGTCTGCTCATCGAGCGGAAGGCCGTGGACCAGATCGATGCGCTCGTCGCACTGGCGATCAGCGGATCGCCCCTTGGGAAGCTTCACGCGCTCTGGACGCTGAACGCGCTTGGCCGTCTGCCCGACGCGCCGATCGTCGCCGCGCTCGGCGACGCGGAGCAGGGCGTGCGCGAGAACGCGCTGCAGCTTGCCGAGCCGAGGCTGACCTCGCCGGCCGTGGCGTCGGCCGTCCTCGCGCGCGCCGGAGTCGAAACGGACCCCCGTGTCCGCTTTCAGCTGACGGCGACGCTCGGATCGCTGCCTGTCGCCGCGGCGGCCGCCGCGCAGACGCGGCTGCTGTTCGATCACCTCGACGATCTCTGGATCGTGCGGGCGGCGCTGAGCGCCGGGTCGGATCGCGCGCCGGTGTATCTCGACCGGGCGCTCGATGCCTCGTCTGGCGCCATCGCGGCGGACTCGCCGTCGCGACGCAGCTTCTTCCACGATCTCGGCGTGCTCGTTGGCGCACGCGGACAGGATCAGGAGATCGCCCACGCGGTTGGCCGCGCGAGCGCCTGGTGGGGCACCGCGCTGCTCGAGGGAATCGGGCAGGGCCTCAAGGGACATTCCTCCGCCGCGCTGGCGGGGTCTGGCGGATCGCTCCTCGCCCTCGCGCAAGGCGCTGACCCCGCAATTCGGAAGGCGTCGATCGGTCTGCTGGCGCGGCGCGGACTGCCCGGGGGCGCAGAGGCCGACGCCGCCCTCGACTTGGCCTCCCGGATCGCGGGGGACGCGACGGCCGACGCCGATCGCCGCGCCGATGCCATCCGGCTGCTGGCGATCCGCGGCGCCGCGCTGCGCCGCCCGATGCTCGAGCGGCTCGTGCGTCCGCGCGAGCCCGAAGCGGTCCAGATTGCCGCGCTGAACGCGCTCGAAAGCCTGCGCGGCGACACGGTCGGCCGCGAGCTGCTCCCGTCGTGGTCCGCCCTCACCCCAGGCGCCCGATCCGCGCTCGTGGACCTGCTGCTCGCCGACCCCGCCCGTCAGCGGCTGCTGGTCGAGGCGATGAGCCGGGGAGCCGTGCAGCCCTGGGCCCTCAACTTCTGGCAGAAGCGCGACCTGCTGATGAACGACGACCCGGCGATTCGTCGCGACGCGCGCGCACTGCTGGAAGAATCGCCCGCCGCGCGAGGCGAGATCGCCAACCGGTATGCGGCGGCCGTCGAAGGCGGGGGAGATCCGGCGCGGGGCCAGCAAGTCTTCGCACGCGTCTGCGCGGCGTGTCATCATCTGGGGGGCGGCACCGGCGCGGACGTCGGGCCCGACCTCGCCACGGTACGCCATCGTCCGCCGCTCTCGCTGCTCGTCGACATCCTGTCGCCGAGCCAGTCGATCGCGCAGGGCTACGAGACATATCTGGTGGAGCTGACGAACGGGCGTACTGAAGCGGGCATGCTCGCGTCGCAGTCGGCGACGACGATCACGCTGCGACAGGCCGCGAAGGCAATTCCCATTCAGCGCCGTGACATCCAACGGCTGACCGTCGTGCCCCAGTCGATGATGCCGGCCACTCTCGACGCCGCGATAACCCCGGAGCAGATGGCCGACCTGCTCGCGTACCTGACACACCCATGACCACGCTGACCAGACTCGCCCTGATTGTGACGGCCGCCGCGACGCTTGCGGCCGCGCGACGCGCCGACACCGCGCGTCCCGCGCTCACCGGCATCGACCACGTCGTCTTCCGCACCAGCAGCACGCTGGCAGCGCAACGCTTCTACGGAGACCTGCTGGGATTGACCGGCGTAGCCGGAGGGGGCGTGGCCGGCGCGACGGACGGCGACGCCGCGCAGCCTTGGTACGAATACACCGTGAACGCCCGCCAGCACGTGTTCCTCGTGAGCGGTCTCGCGCCGGCGACCGACGAGCGCCTCGACCACATCGCCTTCGCGACCACGAACCTCACCGCGCTCGGCACGTATTTGCGGGACAAGGGCGTGAAGGTTGAGGGCCCGACGGTTCACCGCCCCTGCGGCATCGAAGGCCTTCGCGTCGTGGATCCCGAGGGACACACGATCGAATTCGTCCAGGAGACCGAGATCTCGTCGGAAGGCGGGGCGCGCTCAGGCAACGAGCTGTCGTCGCGATTGCTGCACGCCGGCATCACCGTTCGCAGCGAGGGCGCGGCCAACGCGTTCTACCACGACGTGCTCGGGATGACAGAGATCTGGCGCGGCGGCTTCGAGTCGTCCAAGACGAACTGGGTGAACCTGCGGCTGCCCGAGAGCGCGGACTACCTGGAGTACATGCTGCGCGATGCGCCGAGCACGCGCCGCCAGCTGGGCGTCGACCACCACATCTGCCTCGTGGTGCCCGACATCCAGGCCGCGTGGGAGCAGGTTCGCGTGCGCACGCCCGCCGCCGATCGCGCCAAGCTCGCGCCGCCGCAGATCGGCAAGAACGACAAGTGGCAGATCAATCTCTACGATCCGGATGGAACGCGAGTGGAGTTGATGGAGCCCTATAACGTGAAATAGTCCATGGGTCCATGGGTCCATGGGTTCATGGGTTCATGGGGGCTGCCCATGAACCGCCCATGCACCCATGGACTCATCCGCCGATGAACTTTATTCGATCGCCACGACCGTCGCGATTGCGTCCGGTGCCTGAGCGGGCAGCATGAGCGTCACGCCAGAGGCGTCCACCTTCAGCGGCACGTTCGCCTTCGTGGCGACCAGCCATGCCTTCTTCGGCGTCCCGCCCCATGAGGGCAGCGTGATCGTGCCGTTCGACGGCCAATCGAAGACGCTGACGTAGAGTCGATCGCCCTTCCGGGTCACGCGGCCGAAGGCGAGCTGCTCGGCAAACGGACTTGCCGTCGTGCCGTAGATGGCCTCGCCGTTCACCCCCATCCACCGGCCGACGCCGGCGAGCCGCTCGACCGACGCCGCGGGAATCTCGCCTTCCGCCGTCGGGCCGACGTTCAGCAGGTAGTTGCCGCCCTTGGACGCGATGTCGACGAGGTTCCGGACGATCGTCTCCGTGGACTTCCAGTTCGTGTCGTACGACTTGAACCCCCACGTGTCGTTCATCGTCATGCAGCTTTCCCAGTCCACCCCCTTGATGCCGTTGGCGGGAATCTGCTGCTCGGGAGTGCCGAAGTCGCCGGCGTACGTGCGGTCCGTCTTGTTGAGGCCTTCCATGCCTTTCCGCCCCGTGCCGACGCGGTTGTTGATGATGATGTCGGGCTTCAGGCCGCGGACGTAGTCGTAAAGGTCCTGGCCGTCGGCTTCGGTCCACCAGTCCATCCATTCCCCGTCGAACCACAGCACGGCCGGGTCGTACTTCGTGATCAGCTCCCTGAGCTGCGCCTTCATGTAGGTGATGTAGGCGGCCTTCTGTTCGGGGATGATCTGGGTCTTGTTGTTGCCCGCGGTGCGGTCCTTGCCCGGTGCGTCGACATACTGCGCCGGGTGATGCCAGTCCATGATCGAGTAGTAGAAGCAGAACTTCAGGCCCGCCTTCTTCGCCTCGGCGGCGAGCGCGGCCATCGGGTCTCGGGCCCATGGCGTCCGTTTCACGATCGTGTAGTCGCTCACGGCGCTGTCGTACATCGCGAAGCCCTCATGATGCTTCGACGTGATGACGATGTACTTCATGCCGGCGCCCTTGGCGATGGCCACCCATTTGGCGGCATCGAACTTCTCGGGATCGAACTGGGGCGCGAACTTCTCGTACTCGGCGCGCGGGATGTTCGCCCACGACATGATCCACTCGCCGATGTCCTTCGAGCGCTGGCCCTTGTACTCGCCAGCGGGGACTGCGTAGAGGCCCCAGTGGATGAACATGCCGAAGCGCGCGTCGCGCCACCACGCCATGCGCGCGTCGTGCTGCGCTGGCGTCTCGGGCGAAGCCCCCTGCCGAGCGCCAAGCACGCCCGTCGTCAATCCCGCCGCCAGCACAAGCGCCGTTACCATCCGTCGCATTCAAGTCTCCACGAGTGAAGTACGTAGAGCGGGCTTCAGCCCCGCCATCGACGGCGGGCCTGAAGGCCCGCCCTGCTGTCAAAATTGCAGGCCTGAAGGCCTGCGCTACATGGTCGTCGTCAGCGGTACGTACGATATGCCTCAGTGCCCGCCGGCCTCGCCGCTGAGCGCCTTGACGATGTCGCCGAGCACCGCCTTGGCGTCGCCGAACGCCATGAGGCAGTTGTCGCCGTAATAGAGCTCGTTCTCGATGCCGGCGAACCCGGGGTTCATCGAGCGCTTGATCGCGATGACGGTCTTCGCCTTGTCGGCGTTGATGATCGGCATGCCGTAGATCGGGCTCGTCTTGTCGTGGCGCGCCGCGGGGTTCACGACGTCGTTGGCGCCGACGACGATCGCGACGTCCACCTGCGGCATGTCGGGGTTGATGTCGTCCATCTCCGACAATGCGGTATAGGGAATTTCCGCCTCGGCCAGCAGCACGTTCATATGGCCTGGCATGCGCCCCGCCACCGGGTGAATCGCGAAGCGGCACTCGATGCCGCGCTTGGTGAGCTGGTCGTAGATCTCACGCACGCGATGCTGCGCCTGCGCGACCGCCATGCCGTAGCCCGGGATCACGACGACGCTGCTCGAGTTCTCGAGAATGTCGGCGACGTCCTGCGCCGTCGCGCTCTTGACTGTCCTGGCTTCCGTGGCGGCCTGCACAGCGGCCGCCTGGCCGAACGCGCCGAACAGCACGTTGGTGAACGAGCGGTTCATCGCACGGCACATGATCACCGACAGGATGAACCCGGAGGAGCCGTCGAGCGCGCCGGCCGTGATGAGCAGCTTGTTCTCCAGCACGAACCCCATGGCGACAGCCGAGAGCCCCGCGTAGGAGTTCAGAAGGGAGATCACGGTCGGCATGTCGGCGCCGCCGATCGGCAGGATCAGCAGCACGCCGAACAACAGCGACAACACGACGACCACCGGGAAGAGCTGCCAGGTGGTGGGATACGCGACGATGTACAGGCCGCTGCCGATGGCGATTGCCAGCAGCAGAAAGTTCAGGACGTTCTGGTTCTTGTACGTGATCGGCCGCGTCGGCAGCACTTCCTGCAGCTTGCCGGCGGCCATCAGGCTGCCGGTGAACGTGAGGTAGCCGAGCAGCACCTCGACGACGATCGCGAAGGTCCGGAACGGCGTCAGCTCGCCGTCCCGCAGCCACAGCATGTACTTCGCCGTGCCGACCAGACCCGCAGCCAGGCCGCCAAAGGCGTGCGACAGCGCCGTCCGCTGCGGCACCGCGGTCAGCGGCACCTGTGCCAGCGGGATGCCGATCGCGGTGCCGACGATGAGCGCCAGGACGATCCACTTGAAGCTGACGATGTCGGGGTGGAGCGCCGTGCCGACGATCGCCAAAGTCATGCCGAGGACGCCGGCCAACACGCCCTTGCGCGCCGTCTTCGGCGTGCTGAGCCACCGGAGCGAGAAGATGAACAGCGCCGCCGCGGTGAGATACGTTGCCTGCGTGATGTGTTCTATCGCGCCCATTTACGGCTTCCCCTTCACCCGGAACATCTTGAGCATCCGGTCGGTGATGAGGAATCCGCTGACGATGTTGGTCATCGATGCCGCGACGGCAATCGCGCCCAGTATCGTGCTGACTGTCGACTTTTCTTCGCCCGCGATGATGATCGACCCGACGATGGCGATGGCCGAAATCGCGTTGGTCAGGGACATCAATGGCGTGTGAAGGAGCCGCGAGACGTTCTGGATCACCTGGAACCCGACGAACGTCGACAGCATGAAGACGAAGAGCATGGACCACAGGTCGAGGTTCTGCACGGGCCGAGTCTAGCGTACGGGTCCTAATTGCCCGGAATTTGGCCCGGTACCTGTCTTTCGGGTCGCGGTTGTGCTACGGTCCAGCTGGCTTCAGTGCGACGAAGCCTTTCTTTTCGCCCTACAACTTAGGAGACCGAAATGAAAAAGGCTGCGGTCGCCGTGGCGTTGATGACGCTTTCTGCATGCGGAGGCGGCGGTGGTGGAGGCACCCCGACCGGCCCCACCAAGACGCCCGGTAACGTCGTCATCGGACCCTCGACTGCCGGGATGATCAAGATCGGCGACGAACAGACCTACACCGCGACGGTGAACTGGAGCGACGGATCCCAGACCACCGAAACGGCGACGTGGACGAGCGACAACTCGAGCGTCGCGACAATCGACGGAACGGGCAAGGCCCACGGGGTCGGCAGCGGGGAAGCCTCACTCGTCGGCTCGACCTCCCATGGCACCGGCGTTCTGAAGATTCGCGTCGTCCCGAACTATCAGGGCACGTGGACGGGCGACTACACGATCCGCGGCTGCTCAGCGACCGGCGCGTACGATCCACGCGAGTGGTGTGCAGGAAATGACGGGTTCACGACAGGCGCGATCCTTCCGATCGTGATGGCGTTCACGCAGAGCGCCGACAAAGTCACCGGCACCCTGAAGCTGGGATCGGTGACGACGAACGTCGACGCCACCACTTCGATCGGCATCGACGGCGGGCTGCACCTGACCTCACAGGGAACCTTCACGGGCGATGACGGGTCGAGCAATACGATCACCGTGAACCCGGCGAGTTTCAGGGCCAACGGTCCCAGCATGGTCGGCAGCTTTACCTGGACGTGGACTTCGCCAGGTTACTCGGGATCGGCGGTGATCAGTTCGGACCTGAATTCAGTGCCGCGCACAGCCAGCCTGATGGGCTTCGAGGCGATGCCCAGGCACTTCTCGAACACGCTGGATCTCATGCGGGCGACACGGAAGCCGTAGTCCGGATGACTAGCGTTTCAACGAGCGGTCCGCGAAGTTGAGGTACTGCTCCCAATCGTACCGGGTCAGGTCATGCGGCCCGCTGCGCATGTGATAGCCGATGGTGCCGCCGACGGGATGATCCGCCGGCGGCATCTCGGTCACGCCGCCCAGTCCAGTTGTACCAACCAATTGGTACACTGGATCCGCGCCCCGCGCCGACAGGAACTCGCCCCTCGGATCCGCCCACTGATCCCCTGCGGCCGAGGCGACGTAGAGCGGCCGCGGCGCGACCATCGCCAGCAGCTCGTGCTGGTCGAACGGAAGCCGCTCTTCGTGTCCGGCGTATTGCCGGAAGCCGCTCGTGAACCAATGCGGAAAGACGCGCGTGATGTCGGCGACGGTCTCGCCGTAGATCCGCTTGTGCAGCGCGGCGCCGCCCGAGCCCGACTCGTTCGAGATCACCAGCGCGAACCGCGTGTCCTGCACGCCAGCCCAGAGCGCGGCCTTGCCGAGGCGCGAGTGCCCGGCGACGGCGACGCGCGCCGCGTCGATGACGTGGTCGGTCTGCAGGTAGTCGAGCAGCCGGCTCAGGCCCCACGCCCACGCGCCAATCGATCCCCACTCGCCGTCGGCCGGGCGCGTCTGTCTGCCGGCGTAGAACAGCGGATGCACGCCGTTCTGGAACGCGTCGTCGAAATCCGGATCGAAGTCGCCGTAGTAGGCGGTCACGAGCGCGTAGCCGCGGGAGACGATCAGATCGACGGGGAAGCGTGTCGCCTCCGTGCCGCGCGTCTTCTCGGTGGCGCGATGATCGACGACGCCGGGGTCGTCGTTCGGGAGCCACGAGGTCGCGAGCGCCACGGCGGGATCCGTCGTGATCGCCTGGTTGCCCTGGAAGTTCAGAATGGCGAAGGCGGGCACTGGCGCCGTCGCTTTCGCGGGCACGTACATCAGCACGTGAGCGGCGACCGCCTTTGGCCCCGTACCGAACGTCAACGTGACCTGCCTGCGCACGGCGGTGCCGCCGAAGGCCGGACCTTCCTCGTCAACTTTGGCCGTCACCGGCGGAAGCGGCCCTGGCGTGCGGCCGTATTCGACTCGGGCGAAGGCCGCCAGTAATTCCGGGCGCCGCTCGGACGTCCAGGCGGCGGCCGTCGTCACGCGCTGTCCGTTGTCGCGGACGAGAGGGTCCGGCAGCGTGTATGGCGGAACCTTCGATTCGTCGTAGTTGCCGGCTGGCGACTGCACGAGCGCAAGAGCGTAGGCGGTGGCGGTCAGAGCCGCAAGGGCCGCGACCAGTCGGGCAATGGTGCGCATGCCGCCGAGTGTACTCGTGGCACCCGAACCCTGCACCCTGCACCCTGCATGCTGCACCCTGCACGCTGTTCCCTGAACCCTGAACCTGAACCCTGAACCCTGCAACCCGCACGGCGCTCTGCAGGGTGGCGTCGCCTGTTCAAGGGGCCTCCGGGTGGCTATGATGCGCACGACGGGGAGATGCCATGCTGATTGCCCAGGCCATCGTGGAGCGCGGGCTGCTGGACTCGCTGGTGGCGGCGTTCACGACCGGGCTCGACCAGGTGGACTACTACATCGGCGCCGGCAACGCGAAGTGGGTGCTGATCGGCCTGGCGATCGTGCTGGCCGCCGTCTTCTTCAAGCCCTCGCGCCGCCGATGACGCGCGCCGTGCCCGCCGCCGCGCTCCGGCTGCTGGAGCTCGATCGCACGCTGCCGCGATGAACCCCAACGCGCCGCGCCGATCGCGCGCGTTCGACTGGGCGCTCTGGCGCGCGCCCGTCACGGGCGTCGCGATTGTCGTGCTGCTGGGGCTCGGCGCGGCCATGCTGCGCGGCCAGTGGCAGCTCTCAAAGACGACGATCGAAGAGACCGACGCGCAGGACTTCGGCATCTTCTACGCGTCGGTGCGGAATGCGGTCGGAGGCAACGGCCTGTATGCGCCGCTGCCTCCGCGGCGCCTGTCGCGGTACTACACCGGGCAGCTGAACCTGAATCTGCCGCACACCAACCTGTTCTTCCTGCCGCTGGCGTTTCTCTCCCCGCGTCAGGGCCTCGCCGTCTGGGCAGTCGCGAGCCTGCTGGTCTTCGCGTGGAGCACCTGGGCGAGCCTGCGGGCGCTCCGCTGGCGCCTGCCGGTCGTCGGCTGGATCGCGCTCGTCGTCTATTTGCTGGCGTGGGGGCCCGCCGCGGCGTTCTCGTTGACGCTGCAGCTCAGTTTTCTGCTGATGGGTCCGGTGACCGCGTCGTGGCTCGCGGCGCGAGAGGGCAGGTCGGTGGCAGCCGGTGCGTGGCTCGGGCTCGCGGCGTCGGCCAAGCCGTTCCTGCTGCTCGTCGTCGTGTACCTGGCGCTGCGACGCGACGCGCGCGCCCTTCGTGCCTTTGGCGTCGTGAGCCTGCTGTTCGTGCTGGCCGGTCTCGTCGTCTTCGGCCCGCAATCGTACGTGGACTGGGTGACGCAGCTGCCTCGCGTGGCCTGGGCGAGTCACTACATGAACGCATCGCTGGGCGGACTGGTCGAGCGGCTCTTCGGCCACCCGTACTACGCGACGGTCGGCGCCGCCGGCTGGGTGCGGTTCACGCTGCTGCCGATCGTGTCGATCGCGATTGCCGTGATCACCCTGCGGGCCGCGGCGCGTCCGCCGCGATCGGCGTTCAGCGAGGACCATGCGTGGGCCACGGTGCTCCTCGCCTCCGTCCTGCTGTCGCCCCTCGGGTGGGTCTACTACCTCTGGATCGCGCTCTGGCCCGTGGCGGCCACCATCGGCCATCAGCACCCGTGGCGTCAGCCGTCTGCCAGGGACTGGTGGCTCGTGCCGGGCCTCTGTGGCTGGCTCTGGTACCGGCGGATGGCCGCCTGGGGCCAGCCCTCGCCGCTGGCGACCGCCGCCTTCGCCTCGATGTACTTCTGGGCGCTGCTGTCCCTCTGGTGGTGGTGTCTGGGGACGCGTGCCCTTGACAGCCGGGGGAGTGAGGTCGAGACTGGACTCCGGTAGCCCCAGCCAGTCACGAGCCCGTTCGTCGCGTCCGTCTTCCGTCGTGTTCACCGCGGGGAGGGCGTCATGTCTCATCGGCTCCACGGGATCAACCATCGTGTCCTCGCGACACTGCTTGTCGTCGCGCTGCCGGTTGTCGGTGTCGGCGCGTTCCTCATCCTGGCGCAAGGCAGGGCGCGTCTGGTCGACTCCTTCGGCCTGAAGCTGTCCGAGCGCGCCGAGCAGTCGGCGGCCGCCATCGACGCCTACGTCTACCGCCGCATCGTCGACGTCTCGACGCTTGCCCGCATGCCGGAAGTGCGGACGGAAGCCGAGAAGGCGAGCACGCGGCCCACCGACGCCGGCACCAATGCCGCGATGGATCGCGCCTTTGCCGCCGTGGACGTCAAGCGGCCGGAGATCGCGGCCATCCTGAACACGCCGGCTTCTCAGTACTTCGCCGACATCACGCGGCAGGATCCGATCTACCGCGAGATCCTGCTGACCGACCGCGCCGGGCGCCTGATCGCCGCCTCCAACCTCGCGAGCGATTACGACCAGAGCGACGAGGACTGGTGGAAGCGCGTCATGGTCGACCCGACGCGCGGTGAAGCGACGATCAGCGACGTCCGCTGGGACGACAGCGCGCGCACCTACGCGATGGAGTTCGCCGTGCCGGTGCCCGGGAAGGACGAACGCCCGACGGGCGTCCTCAAGGTCGTCGCCGACATCCGCGAGATGCTGGTCAGCGTGGCGGGGATGGACCTCGGCACCGACGGCGACGCGATGCTGCTTCGGCGCAACGGGACGATCGTGTTCAGCCGCAACGGCGTGCAGCCGTTCGCGCGGTTCTTCGCGGCCGACCGGCTCAAGGAGCGGCTCGACGAGGCCTCGACGGTGAGTGGCCCCTCACGCCTTTTCTTCACGGCCGTGGAGCCACATGCGGGCTCGCAGATCATCGGCGTTGCGACGTCACAGCTGGCGGCGACGTACCCGCACCTGCCGTGGGTCGTCGCGGCGTGGCAGTCGGAAGCCGACCTGATGGTGCCGGTCGCGTCGGAATATCGGTCGCTGCTGCTCCTGTTCGCGATCGTCGGCGTGGTCGTGCTCGCCCTGACGCTCTGGTTTACGGTGAAGCTCTCCGCGCCGATGGTCGACACGGATATGGCGCTCGTGCCGCATCCGCCGCTGCATCGGGTGGCGGAGGAGGAATCGGTGTAGCATCGCCCCGCGGGGTTGCAGTGCGAAGGCGCGAAGTGCGAACGTGCGGACGTGCTGACGTGCTGACGTGCTACTG
>JBKPSY010000300.1:0-19274 GCA_046735235.1 Acidobacteriota bacterium
ACCTTGGCTTGCGCATCAGCCGCCTGCGCCAGCCAGTGATCCACGCCCTGGCCTTCCGCGACGTAGGCCTGCTCGGCGGCCTGCAGCCGCCCGAGGTCCGAGAGCACCGACTGGGCGGCACCGTCGAAACTCGTCCGCGCCATCTGGTGCGCCTTGAGCGTCTGCTCCGCGTCGAAGACCACGTACGCCGCCGCGGCCAGGCTGCCGAGGGCCACTACGAGCACCGCTGCGCGCGCGACTCTGCTGGTCATGGGCTGATCGTCAATGGAGGTCAGGCGCTGCCTCGCCCGTAGCTGCGAGTCGAACCGAGGCGGGTTGCAGCGCGTAGACGAGCCCGCCCGGCAGGCTCGCCACGACGGTGACTGCGAGATAGACGAGCGCGAGCGAGACGGCCGACTCCGGACTCACGCCGACCTGACCGAAGAGCAGGATGTAGAGGGCCTCGCGGACGCCAAGGCCGTTTACGCTGACCGGGACCATGCCGGCGAGCGAGACCAGCGGCACGAACACCGCGACGGCGGAGAGCGGTACTGCAAGTGACAAGGCGCGCGCGTTCAAGAATACCACGGCGATCACGAACGCTTGAAAGGCGAGCGAGAGCAGAAGCGCCGCAACCAGCGTCGGCACCGCGTGCTTGTAGGGCGTGATCGCGTCGTAGAGCGACCGCGCGCGCGGCCGCATCTGCACCAGCGGAGACGCCGCGATGATCCGATCCGCGAGGTGATAGGCCCACGGACTCAGCAGCACGACGTTGACGACGACGTAGCCGGCGGCGAGCAGCGCCGTCAGCGCCGCGAGCGGGAGACCGAAGAGTCGAACCGCCGGCGCGACGAGGGACGCGCCCATCGCGATCAACAGCAGCGCGCAGAGGCCCGTGTTGCGCTCCATGAACACGGACATCGTCGCGCGCGCCGGCGCGTGCGTCTCGCGCGCAAGGAGCACGGCTTTCACCGCGTCGCCGCCGACGATAGTCGGCAGGAACAGGTTGAAGAACATCCCGGTGAAGTAAAAACCGAGCAGGCGCGTATACGAGACGGCCAGCTCGAGCGGGGCGATGAGAAGCTTCCACTTGAAGGTCGACACGGCCTGACCAGCCGCGTAGATGAGGATCCCCGCGGCGAGCGGCGACAGGTCGACCGCGCGGAGGCGCCCGAGGATCGCACGCGCGTCGGTCCAGTAGAAGACGAAGACGTAGAGCGCAATGGTGCCCGCGGGCTTCAGCCACCGGCCAAGGCGTGCCGAGGCGGACGGCATAGGGGGACTATAGCGCGGGTTGACCGGGTTCATCAGGGCGGTCGAGTCGATCAGGTCCGTCAGGTCGATCGGGTCGGTCAGGTCGATCAGGTCGGTCGGGTCGGTCAGGTCGATCAGGTCGGTCCGGTCGGGTCACGTGTAGCGCAGGCCTTCAGGCCTGCCGACGATCACAACGTCGGCAGGTACGGCGAGAGCCAGCGCGCGATGATCGTGAATCGATCGGTGAAGATCAGCACGCCAATCGCGCAGAGCAGCAGTCCCGATCCCACCTCGATGGCGTGATAGTGCTTCCGAATCTTCGCGAAGACCGCGAAGAACTGGTTGATGGCCAGCGCCGCAATCAGGAAAGGAACGCCGAGGCCCAACGAGTACACCGCCAGCAGCCGGACGCCCTGGCCCACGGTGTCCTGGACGCCCGCAAGCGCCAGGATGCCTGTCAGGATTGGGCCGATGCACGGCGTCCACCCGAACGCGAATGCCAGGCCCACGAGAAACGCGCCGAACACGCTCTTCGGCTTCTTCTCCACCTGCATCCGCTTCTCGCTGTAGAGCCAGCCGATCCGGAGCACGCCCATCGTATGGAGGCCGAACAAGATCACGATGACCGCCGCGACCTTGGCGATGATGCGTCTCCACTCGAGGAGGAAGGATCCGAGCGCGCTGGCCGCCGCGCCGAACGAGATGAACACGAACGAGAAGCCGAGGATGAAGAAGATCGACGCGACGACGACGCGCCGCCGGGCCTGTGCGCGGTCGATGGTACTCGCGCCGGTTCCCTCCATCTCGTCGAGGGTCAGCCCCGAGATGTACGAGAGATAACCGGGGATCAACGGCAGCACGCAGGGCGAGATGAACGAGAGAAGCCCCGCGACGAAGGCGGCCAGAAAGGTGGGGTTTTCGCCCACGTGTTCAGCGCCCTTCGGGCTTCGAGTCCTGCACGGGCGTGAGCGGGATGATGTTCAGCTGCGGCAGCGAGGCGTTCAGGCCATCCCACTTCTGCGTGTTGACTTCCTGGAACATGAAGTCCCACTTCCAGCGCTCCGACGGGTTCGACGCCTGCAGCCAGTGCCTCGCCGCGATGGGCTTCGCGAAGCCGATCGTCGCGAGGCCGGCGTAGGCCGGCACGCTCGCCAGGTGCGCGGCGATAGACGCCCGCACGTCGGCCGCCGTGCGCCACGGCAGCGTCTGCCCGAGCGCGGCGGCGATCCGGAAGAAGATCTCGCGGTCGTCCAGCGCGTCGGCTGGCGGCTCGAACACTTTCGCCGCCGCTTGCACGCGCCCCTGGTCGTTCGTGTAGGTGCCGTCCTTCTCGACCCACGCGGCGCCCGGGAGCACGACGTCGGCAGCGCGGGCGAGATCCGACATCAGCACGCCCTGGTACACGAGCAGCGAGAGCTTGCCCGACTGCCGCGCCGCCGCAACCCACGAGACGTCGCCGAGCGATCCGGCGGGACCAGGATCGAAGACGTAGAGCGCCGGCACCTGTCCGGCCTCAACGGCCTGGCGGAGCGCGCCGAGATCTGGCGTCCCGTCGTTGCCGCCGCCCACCGGCAGGCCGAGATCGCGGGCGCCGTTGACGTTCGGCGCGTCGGTGCGCGGCACGCGGAACTTCGTGCCCTCGGGCTGCTGCTTCGCGGTGGATTTCCAGCTCACCGCGATCGCGCCCGCCAGTTTCTCGATGATGAAGATCTCTTCGTTCGACGCGTGTGCCGAGACCAGGAACGTCATCCCCGACGCCGCGACGGCGGATGCGCGCTCGCCCAGCGCCTTGATCGCCGCGTCCCACGTCGTCGACTGGTGATGCCCGGCGCCCTCGCGCACGAGCGGCGACTGGAGGCGCTCGTCGCCTTCAATCCAGTGGTAGTCGAACCGGCCGATGTCGCACATCCAGTACCCGTTGACGTCCGGCGCGTACCGCGGCGTCAGTCGGACGAGCCGCTTGCCCTTCGCCCACTCGGGCTTGGCCTTGATCCATGCCGTCGTGTTGCAACCCTTCGAGCACAGCGTGCAGATCGTATCGACGGCGTCGGGGTTGTCCCACGGCCGCGACTTGAACCGGTAGTCGCGGGTGGTGATCGCGCCGACCGGGCAGACATCCATCAGGTTGCCCGAGATGAGCGAGTGGACGCCCTGCTCGTTGAACGTCGCAATCTGGCTGTCGTTGCCGCGCGCGACGATGCTGATCTGCGCGTCGTCGTCGATCTCGCGCATGAACCGGACGCACCGCGTGCAGAGGATGCAACGGTTCCGGTTGAGCATCAGCGTCGGCCCGAAGTCGACGTCGGCCTTCACGCCTTCGCCGTCGAAGGTCCGGCGCGGGAACTCCATCCGGCTCTCGCTGTTGCCGAACGAGTACGAAAAATCCTGGAGCGGACACTCCCCGCCCTTGTCGCAGACCGGGCAGTCGAGCGGGTGGTTGACGAGCAGGAATTCGAAGACTCCGGCGCGCGCCTCGACCACGTCCGGCGCGTCGGTCGACACCACCATTCCTTCGGCGCAGGTCGTCGAGCAGGCCGTCTGGAGCTTGGCCATCTTCTCGATTTTGACCAGGCAGACGCGGCAGGAGCCGTCGATGCTGATGCCGGGGTGGTAGCAGTAATACGGGACCGAGAAGCCGTGCTCGATCGCGGCCTGAAGGACGGTCTTGCCCTTCTCGACCGTGACCTGCTGCCCATCGATGGTCAGCGTAACCGTGTCCATAGAGGGGAAATCATATCAGGGTCTACGGCCGACCTTGACAGTGTCCGGGGCCAGGCCTAGAGTCGGGCTGGAGTCACCCAGCCGGCCGGACTCGACCAGCCCGTGGCGCGCGGCACAGCCCCAGCGACGACAACCCAGGTCCTCGCGAGGTCACGCCACGGGGAGTGAGCCCGCCGGAGACGCCGGAGGCCGCAATGGAAGCCACGCCTGTCCGCGTCCGCCTCGGCTCTGCCCTCGAATGGTTCGTGGCCGCCCTGTTTCTGGTCGCGACGTGCGGCGTCGGCGTGCTGATCGTCCGCGAGCTGCGGATGACGCCGGCCGCGCCGGTCCAGGCCGCCGCGCAGGGCGCTGATCTGCCCTCGGCCATTCCCGCCCGGGCCATTTCGGTGCCGGTGCTGCTCCTGCACGACGGCAAGCAGGTCAAGGTCGGCGACAGCGTCGAGGCCGTCGCCGCGGCGCTCGGCCGCGGCTCCGAAGTGGGCCGGCAGCTCGCCGACCGCGGCGCACACGGCGATCGGCTGACCCGGTTCTACGACTCTGCCGGCACGCGCTTCGTGCTGGTGTTCGAGTCGGCGGAACGGGGCGGCGCGTTGCGCGTCGCGGGAATCTACCTTCAGTAGCCGGTAGTCTGTAGTCTGAAGTCCTATTCCAGCGGCGTGAGCTTGTCGCGGTTCAGCGAGATCTTCTTCAGCTTCCCCTTCAACGGCCAGGAGACCGTGGCCGATGCGTCGTCGATCACGACGAGGTGATCCTCGGTGGTGCCGTTCGCGTATTCGACCGTGGCGGTGATCGGGAAGTCGAACACGCGAAGGCTCGGCTGCACGAACGTCGTTGCGACAGTTGCCGCGTCCTCCGACACCTTCCACGTGATCGTCAGCGACGGCAGATCCTGTCCGAGAATCCAGCGATCGAAGTAGCGATGCAGATCCTTTCCTGACTCCTTCTCGAACGCCGCGCGCAGGTCGTCGGTGCCCGCCTTCTGGAACCGGTGCGCGTCGTAGAACCGCCGGAGCGCGCGGAAGAAGACGTCGTCGCCGAGCATCCGCCGCAGCATGTGCATGACGACCGCGCCTTTGTTGTACACGAGCGCGCGGAAGGTCTTGCCCGCGCCCTTGAGATACGCGAGGCGATAGCCGAGAGACACCGGTCCCAGCGCCGACGTCTCGTCGGTCCAGCGGACCATCTGGCGGAGCAGGCTCTGAAAGACCTGCGGGCCACGCTGATGCTCGGCGTACAGCACCGCGAAATACTGCGCGAGGCCCTCGCTGAGCCACTGCTCGTGATAGTTCTTCCACCCCACCGCCTGGCCCCACCACTGGTGCGCCACTTCGTGCGCGACGAAGAAATCCGGGTAGTCGTCGAAGGCGGCGGGATCGTCCCGCCACACGAACGGCGTCGTCGGCAACGGCTGATTGAGAATCGCCAGGTACCCAGGCGCGTGACCGCCGGGAATCTGGCTCTCGACGGCGGCCACGGTCAGGCTCGGGTAAGGAAGGTCATCGACGACCGACGCGTAGAAGCTCGCGATGTCGCCCGCGTGCGCCATCGTCTCGCGGGCGTGACCACGGACGCGCACGGTGCTCATGGCGCGCAGCGGCAGCACGCCTCTCGTGGCCGGCGCCGACGGCTTCAGCTGCTTGACGAGCTCGGCCGGCAGCGGCACGTCCAGCGTTTCAGTGCTCGCGAAGCGTGAGATGACGCAGCCGAGATATCGGATCGGCTCGGTCGCTACGTAAACGAAGAGCTTGCGCGGCGGCGGCGTTCCGTCCGCGCCGGCCTTGAGCGACACGGGCGATCCCGCGGCGGCCTCGCCGCTGCACGCGGCCGAGAAGCCCGTGGGCACGGTGAGGCGAATCGTGGCCGTGCCGTAATCGCTCACCGGGCTCTGCGCGTACCACGCGGCGTGGTTGCTGTAGATGTAGTTCGGCTCGGGCTCGAGGACGCCGGTGGCGATGTTGCCCGGCCGGACGACCGATTGCACACGGATGTTCTCGCGTTCCACGCCCTGCGGCTCGAGCCGCCCCGCGTAGCGAACCGTCATCGCCAGCACGTCACCGCGGCTCACCGGCGCCGGCAGGTTCACGACGAGGCTGTTCTGCCCGCGAACGCGCAGGGCCAGCAGCCGGCCGAAGTTCTCGCTGGACACCGACTGGACGGCCAGCGACTCGGCCAGGCGAATCGTCAGGGCGCTGAGCGCATAGGCGCGGACCTTCACGGTCAGCTTCGTGCGCCCCTCCATCCAGCTGCGGTCCGGCAGGAACGTGTTGTCCACCTGGTAGTCCTGCACGTCGTATTCGGTGCCGTCGTCCTCGTTGTAGCTGGGCCCGCGCGTCGCGAGCCGCGCCGCCGACGTGTAGACCGAGATGTTCCGTTTGTGAAAACGATCGAACAGCGAGATGTCTTCCTCGTCGTTGCTGGCGTGCGCGTAGGTCAACGTGCCGAACTTGCTGGTGGCGATCTCGGCGAGAAAGTCGCCGGTCGTCGGCAACAGCGACCACGAGTCCCGGCTCAGGTCCGCCAGATCGACGGCGAACGACTTGGAGACACCTTCGTCGAACACCTCTCGCGCGCGGGCGAAGACCGACGGCTCGACGGTCGCGGCGACGAGGTGGTCGGCCGGCAGCGTCTGGCCGGCGTCACCGGGGCTGAGGCGGACGAACGCCGTCTGAAACGGCGTCCTCAGCTCTTCGCGGCCGCAATACAGCGCGACCTGGCGTCGCTCGGCCTCGGGCGCGGGATGAAAGACCATCTCGCCGCGACCGATGAGCACGGCCGCCGCGAACCCGCCTCCGGCCTCCGCGACGAAGACTTCGCCGGCCGGCAAGCGCAGCTCGAGATCTTCCGCCTTCACCACGAGATCCCGCGCGTGGAAGTGCTTCGTCGCGTTGAGCTCGAGGCGGTACAGCCCCTCGATCGGGTTCGACGCGGTGACTTTCCGCACGCGCCAGCCGTCGGGCATCGGCGCGATCTCGAGGATCCAGGTGCCGAGCCGTCCGGTGTTGCCGGCCTGGGTGAGCGCCTCGAGTACCAGTCGCAACCCGCCATCGGACAGCGCCTGGCGGTCGCGTTCCGCGATGACGGCCCGCGTGGTCGTGGGCGTAAACCAGCGATCGAGGAAGGCCGAGACGTCGCCGTCGGCGGGATCGAGCGTCGAAACAGCCAGAAAGTCGGCGCGATTGCCCGCGCCAAGGGCCGCTTCGACCTTCGAGAGCAGCGCGCGCGCGCCATCGCCCTGCTGCGCGCGCAGGATGACAGGGCCCATGGAGCCACGGTCTCCCAGCGCGGCGATGCCGGCGAGAAGAACCAGGGCCACCGCGTGTCGGCGAAGAATTTTCGCTGCGGGGAGCATCGGCGGGTCGCGGGCGGCCACTACTTTACCCCCGACGCCACGTGGTCTGGTCGATCAGGCTCGAAGTGGCCTCAAGTGACAGGGACGGCCGCCGTACGCGACGTCCGTAGCCTGAAGCCCATAGTCCGTCGTCGACAATGCGACGCCTCAAACCGACGTCACCACCGGCAGTGGCACCGGGCGTCGCACCGCGAGGACGGTCAGGTCGTCCACGATTTTTCCTCCCGATGCATGCGCCTCGACGGCCCGCAGCACCGACATCCCCAGCGTGTTCAGGTCCTGCCACCAGTGCTGCCCGATCACCAGCTGCAGCCCCGCATCGTCGAACGCGACGCCAGAGGGGTTTTCTGCTTCCGTGACGCCATCGCTGTAGAGCACCAGCACGTCTCCGGCGTCCAACGTCAGCGAGCCGGAGTGGTACGTCGCCTGCTCGAACATGCCGAGGGCCATGCCCCCTTCGGTGAGCTTCTCGAACTGGCCCGACGCGCGCCGCAACACCGGCGGGTTCTGGCCCGCGTTCACGTAGGTCAGCTTGCCGGAATCCGGATCGTAGGAACCCATGACCATCGTCACGAACCGCGATGCCGGCGCGTGACGGCTCACCTGCACATTCAGGCGATTCGCAAGTTCCTCCGGCTCGAGGCCCTCGTCCACCAGGACGCGCAGCATCGCGACGACGAGCGCCATCAGCAGCGCGGCTGGACTGCCCTTGCCGGCGACGTCGCCCAGCGCAAAGACGATGCGGCCGTCGGGACGGCGAATGACGTCGTAGAGATCGCCGCCGACGGTGTTTGCCGGACGCGTGATCCCGAACGCCTCGATGCCGGTGGCCGCATAGAGCTCGCGCGGCAGCATCGCCTGCTGAATCTCGCGCGCCACTTCGAGGTCTTTCTTCAACGTGAGGCGATCGGCGACCTCCAGCAGGATGAGCAGGTTCAGCACGAGGAATCCGCCGGCCAGCCATAGCGTGCCGTCCGGCCAGGTGAGCGCGGGAACCCCGATGCTGACCACGCCGGGAATGATCGGCACGCGCATCAGATGGATCCCGTTGAAGAGCGTCATCATGCCGATGAACGCCATCACGAGCCCGATGCCGTAGATCGCGCGTCGCGCCGGCGAGAGCCGCAGCGTGAACGCCAGGAACGCGCGCCGCGTGTATTCAGCCGCGCGGATATGCCAGGGAAGATTGGCGATCTCCTCGGCCTTGATGGCGCGCGCGAACATCTGCCACGCCTCGGGCGTCTCGCGCGTGAAGACGCGCTGGAAGTCGTCGGCGCGCAGATCCCGAGTGTAGGTCTCGAAGAATTCCCAGACGCGCACCACGGGCATCGGCGGGCCGGGCTTCTTCTCGGGTTTCGGCGGCTTGGGCGCCTTGACCTTGGCCATGACGGACCGGGCGCGCTAGCGGATGCCGAGCTCGCGCCCGACCGCGGCAAAGCGATCCAGCGCGAACTGCAGCTCGTCGCGTGTGTGCGTGGCGGTGACGATCGTCCGCACGCGCGCCTTGTCGCGCGCCACGGTCGGAAACGCGATCCCCTGCGCGAACACGCCCTCCTGGAACAGGCGATCCGAGAGCTTCATCGCCAGCGCGCCGTCGCCGACGATGACCGGCGTTATCGGGCTTTCGCTGGCGCCGGTGTTGAAGCCGAGCTCGACGAGGCCCTTCTTGAAGAAGCGCGTGTTCTCCCAGAGCTGGTCGATGATCTGCGGCTCCTCGAGCAGCACGTCGATCGCGGCAAGGCACGTGGCCGTGACCGACGGCGGATGCGACGTCGAGAAGAGGAACGGCCGGGCGCGGTGGTGAAGGAACTCGATGAACGCCGTGCTCCCAGCGACGTAACCGCCCAGCGCGCCGACCGCTTTCGACAACGTCCCGACCTGGACGTCGACCCGTCCGTGCATGCCGAAGTGATCCACGGTCCCGCGGCCGTTCTTGCCGAACACGCCGCTCGCGTGGGCGTCGTCCACCATCATGATGGCGCCGTACTCCTCGGCGACGGCGCAGAGATCCGGCAACGGGCCGAGGTCGCCGTCCATGCTGAACACGCCGTCGGTGATGAGCAGCTTGCGCTGCCCGGACGGCAGCTCGCGGAGGATCTTTCTCGCGGCGTCGGCGTCGCGATGCGGGAACACTTTGATAGCCGCGCGGCTCAGGCGACAGCCGTCGATGATGCTCGCGTGGTTCAGCTCGTCCGAGATGATGACGTCGTCTTTCGTGAGGATTGCCGAGACCGTGCCGGCATTGGCCGCGAATCCACTCTGGAAGACGACCGTCGCCTCGGTGTGCTTGAACTCGGCGAGGCGCCGCTCGAGCTCCATGTGGAGGCTCATCGTGCCGGCGATCGTGCGAACCGAGCCGGTGCCGACGCCATAACGCTCGATGGCCTCGAGCGCCTTCTCGCGCAGCTTCGGATGGGTGGTCAGGCCGAGGTAGTTGTTCGACGAGAGATTGACGACCGAGCGCCCGTCGAAGGTCGTGTGCGCGCGCTGCTCGTCCTCGAGCACCCGCAGACGTCGGTACAGCCCCTGCGCTTTCAGCTGCTCGAGGTCGTCGGCCAGATAGGACAGCGGATCCACTCGGGGCGTCGTCGGAGACATGGGCTCACTTTACCCTTGAAACTGGCACGGCAGGAACCTGCAGCACGTCGGCCTCGCGCACGGTCGTGACCGACGTCGCGCCGCGCGCGCGCAGCCAGGCACTCACCGCGTCAGCCTCGGCCGGATTCGGATAGGCGCTCCGATGCACCACGACGGTCGTGACCCCGTTGTCCAGCAGGCAGCGCCACGCCTCATCGGGGCGCGTCGAGGGCCGCTGGAGCAGGTTGGCCGTCTGCACGTATCGCGGTGGGAAGCCCCCGCTAAATCCGTTCAGCAGGCGTTGTTGGTGTACGGACGCATAAAACACGTACCGAAGTTCCCATGAGGGGTAGCCGAAGGGAAACTCGGCAACCACGGTCCCTGGCGGCATGCGAGCCAAGTAGTGGTACACCGCAGGGGCCTCGGTCTCTGCCAGCACCCTCATCGGCGGCGCCAGGATCCCCGGGTCGCTCCGCAGGCCATCCAGCGCCAGCGGCGCCACCGACGTCTCGGCGAGGATGGCCAGGCCAATCGCAGCGGCCCAGCGCGTCGTCTTTCGCGCCCGCTCGATGGCGACGAGCCCGTATCCGGCCAGCACGGCCAGGCCGAAACTGACCAGCATCGCCAGGCGGGCCGGCACTCTGAGACCGTCGAACCCGGGCACGTGCTCGAAGAGAAACAAGTACGGGCCGGTGACGTCCAGCCCGCGCCCGTGGCTTCTCGGCATGGGCCCGAGCGACAGGGTCCATGCCGTCACGACTACCGCCAGCGCCCAGGGCCGAAGGTCGGTGGTGACGCGAACCACGGCCCGCAGCCTCGGCGAGAGGACGAGCAGACCGGCGGCGCTCGTCGCGAGCGCGATGACGAGGCGGTCCGCGTCGCGGACGCTGAGCCAGCTCGTGCGAACGCCGCCGCCCCAGACGATCACCGCCAGGGTGACACAGGAGACGCAGGCGGCCGCGACCAGGATGTAGACGGTCCGCCGCCCCGCGGTGGTCGTCGCCATAGGCTCGGCGGACTGACGCCATCGCATCCGCGCGTACTCGACGCACCCCGCGGTGGCCGCAAGATACAGGACGGCGCCGGCGAAGAGCTCGTTTTCCGCGCGCAGCCACGGCGTCAGGCCCAGCCACGATCCCCACACCCGGTTCACCGGCGGAGCTGTGACGTAACCCCAGACGTCGGCCGAAAATGCGACGAGCTCCTCGAGCGTGCGCGGCGGGAAGCCGAGACGCCGGAGCTCGAGATACGGGAACAGGAACGGCCAGACGATCATCGCGTCGATCAACAGCAACGCGACGAGCGTGCCGAGAAGGCGCACGTCGCGCCATTGGCCGCGGGCCGTGATCTCCCACGCCAGGTAGAACGCGACGAGTGGCGTGAAATAGATCAGGAAGTAGCCGCACGCGAGTTGCTGCGCGACGAGCGCCGCGAGGGCGCCGACCAGCGCCGCCGGGCGTCCCGTCGCGAAGGAGCGTCGGAAGGCGTAGATCGTCCAGGGCATCCACTCCGACGACATCACCTGCAGGTGTGGAATCTGCGAGAAGCGATACGGCAGAAACGCGAAGGCAAGCCCGGCGAGGAACGCCGCGGCCGCGCTGCCCGTGAGCTCGCGCACCAGCAGGAACATCCCAAGACCGGAGAGCGCCAGGCTCGCCAGGAACACGACGTTGTAGGCCAGGATCACGTTGTGCGTCGCCAGCCACACCGGCAACGCCATCACGACCTCCGTGAAGAGGTGCTCCGAGTAGGCCAGCGCGTACGGCGCGGGATGAAAGATATTGGCTTGCCACCACCGCGCGAACGCGCCCAGGTCGCCGCCGAGAAACGCGACGAGGTGCTTCTCACCCCACGACAGGATGTAGCCGTTCAGCAGCGAGTCGCCGAGATCCCCGGGCAGCGATCCGCCAGGGTCCGTGATGAGCGGCCACGTCATCGCCAGCGTCAGCGCCACATAAAGCGCCGCAGCCTCGATTGCGGTCGGGCGCTTCGTCATGACGGCGGCAGCGCGTAGACGCGGTCATCGCCCGACGCGCGAATCATCCGCGCGCCGTGGGCCGAAAGAAACGCCTCGAGGCCGTTGGCGGCGCTCGGAGCCAGGTACCCCCGGCGATGCACGACGACGTGCGACGCGCCGGAGCGCTCGAGCGCCGACCACGCGAGCGCCGGGTCCGCCGTGACGTCCGTGAACGCGGCCGTCATCGGCCGGTACCACGAGGGAAACCCGCCGCTGTACCCGTTCACGATGGGCCGGTGATGGATCTGCTGATAGAACACGTACTGCTCGTCCCACGCGCTGACGCCGAACGGAAACTCGACGAGCGACGCGCCGGCTTGCAGCGTCGACACGAAGCGGTAGACATCGGGAGTGTCATCGCCGAACCGGACGGTACCCGGGAGGCCCCATCCGGGATTCGGCGTCACACGGTCGAGCTCGATCGGCGCGCCCGTGGATTCGAGGAGGAACAACACGGAGAGCGCCGTCAGCGCGCGTCGGCCCGTGAGACCGCGCGAGGCCAGGGCGTGCGCGCCGAAGCCGGCCAGACCGGCAAGCCCGAGTGCCGCCACCATCGCGAACCGCGCCGGGACCCGAAGGCCGTCGTATCCGGGCACGTGCCAATAGAGCTGCGCGTACGGCGCTGGTAGATCCGTCGGCTGGCCGCCAATCGAGACTACCGGGCCGAGCGCCAGCACGCTCGCGCCGATTGCGAGTGCCGCGAAGAACCCGAGCGCGGATCCCGGCACACCGCGCGCGATGGCGCGGAGCCGACGTGACAGCACCAGCGCGGCTGCCGCCAGCGCCGCGGCCGGTATCCACGCCTTCCACGGGTCGCCGAGCCGGAAGTGAATCCCGGCGAGGTGCCAGTTCGGATCGCCCGTGACGGCGACGAGCAGCGCCGCCGAGACGTAGACGGCGCACGCGGCCAGGGCGAGCACACTCGCCAGCCGCCGGCCCGCTCGGGCGTCGCGCAAGGGCGCCGACGACATCTCGAGTCCGCGCGCGGCGCCGGCGACGGCCACGCCCGCGAGCAGCAGCGTGACCATTCCGGCGAACAGCTCGCCTTCGGCATGCGGATACGTCTGCAGCCATCCCCACACGCGGCTGGCGGTGCTGGCGGTCAGCGGCGAGAGCACGTCCGCCGAAAATTGCTCGACCTCCCAGATCGGACGCGGCGGGAAACCCCGCCCGCGCAGCCACAAGTACGGCTTCACGAACGGCCACGTCGCCAGCGCCACCGCTGCCGCGGCCAGGACGAGGCCGACCCACATCCGCCATCGCCCCCAGAGTCCACGGTCGGCGATCTCGTACAGGCAATACAGGACGACCACCGGCGCGAAGAACACGAGGTAATAGCCGCACGACAGGTTCTGCAGCACCAGCGCCACTGCGGCCCAGCCGAGCGGGTCCGCGCGCAGGGTCGTGAAGTAGCGCCGCAGCCCGAAGAGCGCGAACGGCATCCACTGCGACGACAGGACCTGCAGGTGGGTGAGTTGCGGCAGCCTCACCAGCGCAAATCCGTAGCATGCGCCGGCGACCCACGCCGCGCGCGCGTCGCCGGTCAGCTCGCGCGCGAGCAAGTACATCCCGAGCGCGGAGAGGACGTACGTCGAGAGAACCAGCAGGTTGTAGCAGAGGAAGACGTTGTGCGTGAGCCCGTAGATGGGCGCGATCTGCAGCGACTCGGCGAAGAGATGCTCCGAATACGCCAGCGCGAGCGGCGCCGGATGGAAGATCGGCGGGCTCCAGTAGTCCTGGAATGCGGTCGCGTTGCCCCAGAACCACGCCAGCAGGTGGTCAGCGTTCCAGGAGAGGATCCAGCAGTTGAGCAGCGAGTCGCCCTGGTCGATGGGCAGCGATCGCGTCAGGTGCAGGACGAGCGGCCAGGTCGTGGCGACCGCCAGGATCGCGTAGAGCGCCGTCGCGCGCCATGCGGATCCGACGAAGTCATCAGGCACGCGACGCACCTTGCGCACCCGGCCGCCCGACGCGTCAGTGTCCGGCGAGGAATTCTCGCGTGAACCCCTCGATGTCGGCGAAGATCGCCGCCAGCTCCGCGGGCGCCGCGAGGAACACCACCCGGAAGTAGCCGTCCTCGGGACGCGTGCCGAAGCCTGAGCCGTGGACGCAGAGCACGCCGGTCGCTCGCACGAGGCCGATCACGTACTGCTGGTCGGTCGTGCCCGCCGGCAGGTCCACCCTCGGCATCGCGTAGAAGGCCGCCTTCGGCTCGACGCAGGACATTCCCGGAATCCGGTTGAACGCCTGCGCTGTCAGCACGGCGCGCTCCTGGAGGCCCTTCCTGAACGACACCTGATGCGATCGGTCGCCCAGCAACGCCGGCGCGATCGCGTGCTGCGTCGGCCCGTTGCTGCAGAGGCGCCCGTCGGCCAGCTTCTTCATCGCCGCGAGCAGGTCGTCCAGTCGCGCCGTGCGGCCAACCGCGAGCCAGCCGGTGCGCCACCCCGGCGCGAGGTACGCCTTCGAGAGACTGGAGAACGCGACGATCGGCCCGTCGGGCGCGAGGCTGCCAAGCGGCGGCACCGGGCCGGAGTACGCCACGTCGCCGTAGACCTCGTCGGCCAGGATCACGAGCCCGTGGCGCTCGGCAATCTCGACGATCTTCTCCCGCACGGGAGTCGGATAGACGGCGCCGGTGGGGTTGTTCGGATCAATTAGTACAATGGCCCGCGTCCGGGCCGTAACGAGGCTCTCCAGGTGATCGAGGTCCGGTCCCCAGCCGCGTCCCGGATCCGTCCGGTAGAAGCCGGGCTCAGCGCCAATCTTGGCCAGCACCGCCGTGTAGAGCGGGTAGGTCGGCGACGGCACGAGCACGCGGTCGCCTGGATTCGCCAGGGCTGTCAGCGCCAGCTCGATCCCTTCCGACGTGCCCGCCGTGACCAGCACCCGATCCGACACCACAGGGAAGCCGCGGGAGCTCCATTCCTGGGCGACGGCGTCCCGCGCCGGCTGGATGCCGGTCGAGGGCACGTAGTTGTTCCGGCCGTCCTGCATGGCTTTCGCGACGATGTCCACCAGGGCCGGCGGGGTGTGAAACCCGAAGGGAATCGGGTCGCCGATGTTCAGGTACCGGACCGTTTTTCCGGTGGCTTCGACGGCCTTGGCCTCAGCCACGATGTTCCGGATGGCGTAGGTGAAGTTGTGGACCCGGTCCGCAACGGGCAGGCTCGTCGAGCTGGTGGTACTCATGCGACGCATATTACCGTGGGGATTGAGCCCTCGGGCATAGGGCAGAATTTACACTCGTCCGGGGGCCTCATGTAGAAGTTACGGAGTCTTTGCGCGGCAAAGGGGTCCCCCTGAAGAAATTCCCGGAAAAACCGAGAAATTGCTCGGAGGGAAATCTGGCAGGGACCTTGATGATCGAAAGCAGCGACATGCACGCGGCGCGATGGAAGGTGGCTTCGGGGATCCTGGCAGCGGCGGTGGCGCTCAGCGCGACGACCGCCCTTGCGCAGAAGCCTTCGGCTCCGCCGTCCCAGGCCGTCGCCCCGGGCGACCAGCAACCAACCTTTCGCGCCGGCATCGACCTGGTGACCATCCGCGCCGTCGTGCGTGACGGCAAGGGCCGCTCCGTCCAGGGCCTGACGCTCAAAGACTTCACGCTCGTCGACAACGGCGAAGTGCGCAAGCCGACGGCCGTCGAGCACGACAACGGGCCGATTGGCGTCGCGTTGCTCTTCGACGTCAGCGGCAGCATGGACATCGACGAGCGCTTCGGGCGTGCGCGCGAGGCCGGCTACTTCCTGCTGAGCGGCCTGCGCAACGGCGAGGACGAGGCCGCGATCTTCGCGTTCGACACGTCGCTTCACGTGGTGCAGCCGTTCACGAACGAGCTCGATCGCCTCCGCGGGTCGTTCTCCGGCTTCAGCCCCTGGGGCATGACGTCAATCCACGACGCCATCGCGCTGGCGAGCCGTTCGATGGACGCGCGCGCGACCAAGCGTCGGGCCCTGGTCGTCCTGACCGACGGCTTCGACACGGCGAGCAAGCTCAACGCCGCCGAAGTCTCGCGTCTGGCATCGAGCATCGATCTGCCGGTTTACCTGGTCGCGGTCGTGGCGTCGATTGACGACCCCCGCTCGCACGAGGACGGCAACAAGGCGCTCAACGGCGATCTCGCGGACCTGGCGCGGTGGACGGGAGGCGATCTCTTCGTCGCCACCTCCACGCAGGAGGCGAGCAGCGTCGCCCACGCGATCGTGGGAGAGCTCCGCGATCAGTATCTGATTGCCATCGAGCCGGGCACGAAGCCCGGGTGGCATTCCGTGGAAGTCCGCGTCGGCCGCAAGGGTCACACCGTGCAGGCACGCGGCGGCTATGTCGCCGGCTCCGGGCGACCTTCGAGCTAATGGGGGACAGGGGCGTCATTCCGGTCGGTTATCAGGGAGGATCAGTCCATGCGTAAGTTGTTGCTCGTCATTCCGCTCGTCATGCTCGGGGCCGGGTCCACCGCGTGCGCGACCAAGAAGTTCGTCCGCGGCGAAGTGGGTCAGGTCAACACCAAGGTGCAGGGCCTCTCGACGCAGCTCGAAGAGACTCAGGAGCGCACCAAGAAGAACGAAGCGCGCATCGCGGAAGTCGATTCGAAGGCCGACGAGGCCGGCAAGTCGGCCAGCGCCGCGCAGTCCTCCGCCGACGCCGCCAAGAGCGACGCCGCCAAGGCCGACGCGCACGCCGCTGCCGTCGAGGCCGCCAACAAGAAGCTGATCTACGAAGTGGTCCTGAGCGAGGATTCGGGCAACTTCAAGTTCGGCAAGACGCTGCTGCCCGACGAGGCCAAGCAGAAGATCGACGAGATGGTGAGCCAGCTGAAGGCCGATCCGAAGAACGTCTTCATCGAGATCGAAGGCCACACCGACAACGTCGGCAGCAAGGACTACAACGAGAAGCTCGGCGAGGAGCGCGCGGAGCAGGTGAAGCGCTACCTCTACGAGGCGCACCAGATCCCGCTGCACAAGATCAACGTGATCAGCTACGGCGAGGACAAGCCGGTGTCGCCGAACAACTCCAAGGCGGGCCGCGCGCAGAACCGCCGCGTCGTCATTCGCGTGCTGGCGTAGGACCGGAACGCGTAGCAGGCAGCTATCGGCTGGCGGCTGGCAGTAGACCATCACTGCCGGCTGCCAGCTAAAATCCGAAGTTGATTCCCACCTCGATCCTCCGCGCCGCCTGCGCAGAGGTCGCGTCACCGTAGAAAAACGACCGCTGGTTCCCGACGAACCCCTGGAGGTTCGCGTGGTTCAGAACGTTGAACGCCTGGACGTAGAACTCCATCTTGTAGCGGTTGTTCCCGCCGTCGTTCATCATCATCATCGGCCCGCCACCGCCGCCGCCTCTCGGCCCGCCCCCACCGCCGCCGCGGAACTGCGGCGTGCCGTCGGTCGGTTGCGTCGGAGGCCCGAATGCGAAGGTCTTTCCGAGGCGGATGTTCATGTTCCAGGTGGCCGTGCCGCGCGCGGTGTTGCGGGTGACGCCGGCCGGCCGGTCCGTGATGAGCGTGTCGCCGTTGAGATCCAGGCCCGTCGTGATGTTGTACGGCCCAGCCGACTGGCCCTGCGCGAAGATCGTCACACGCATGGCCTTCGGCAGCCCCATGTTCAGCGTCGCGAAGAACCGGTGCCGCGTGTCACGCGATGACGGACCCCACTCGGCGCCGAGGTTGTAGTTGTCGGCCGGCAGCGCAAAGAGGCTGTCGGTGAAGTTGTCCAGCCGCGACAGCTGGTAGTTGCCGCCGACGAAGAATCGCTTCTGCGGAATACCGTAGTTGACGTTCACGCTGAAGCGATCGAGGTCGAGCCGGCCGTCCGACTGCAGCTCGGTGACGTTGCCGAGCGTCGAATCCGGGCGGACGCCGTCCAGCGGCGCGTTGATGTTCACCGAGCGGAACTGATCGCGGCCGCGCTGCATCAGGTAGCTCGTCTGGATCCGCAGCGCCTGGAAGAACGTGCGCTCGATGCCAATCGACGCCTGGTGCACGAAGGGCATGGCCAGGCCGCTCTCCTCGACGATCTTGCTGGGCGGCAGCGGAATCGCGAGCTCGCCGCTGTCCGGATCGGGGTACCCGGGGAATCGAATCACTTCGTCGGTCTGCGTCACGCCGTTCACGCGCAGGACCTGCGCGTAGTCGCCCGCGTCGTACCAGGCGTTGAAGATCCCGTAGCCGCCGCGAATCGTGTACTTGCCGGCCTGAATCGTCGTGCCGATTCGCGGCGCGAAGTTCGCGGCGTCGCCGAGGTGCGACTGGAACTCCTCACGCAGCCCCAGGCTGACCGACACGCGCTTGGTCGGCGTCCACGTGTCCTGCACGTAGATTCCGAGTTGATAGTAGTCGTAGTCGAGCGCCGCGCTCCCGATGCGCCGCGTGTACGTCGTCGGCAGCCCGAGGTTGTACTGTTCGATGCCGCCGAACGTGAACGTGCCGTTGAAGTTCGTCAGGTCGCTGGTGTGATACCAGTCGGCCTCGCCGAGCAGGCCCGCGCGAAACGCGTGCTTCTTGCCGGCCGACCAGTCGATGTTGTCGGCGAACTCCAGCGTCTTGCTGTGGTTGTTCGAGTTCTGCCCGGCGCCGCCCGAGTTGAACGTCTGCTGCACGATGATCGCCGGGTCGAGCGAATTGGACGTCAGCGTCGCGTCGCCGACCTCGAAGCGCACCTTCAGCTCGTGCGCGACCTTCGGCGCAAGCAGCCCGTTCAACGCGAGGCGCAGCGCCGAGTCCGACGTCTCGCTCGTGTAGCCGCGCGACGCGAGGTTGAAGCTGCCGACGCCCAGGTTCTCGTTCTTGATGTAGTTGCGCTGGAACTCGACCAGCAGCTGCTGGTTCTTCGAGATCGAGTGGTCGACGCGCACCGAGCCGAACATCCGATCTTGCGGGGTGCGCGCCAGCTCAGAGATATCGCCCTCGGGCGTCTTCGCGTTGATCGTCGCCGAGTCGTACGAGTTGTTGCCCTCGAGATCGAACGCGATGGACGTCTTGCCCTTGACGACGGGGCCATCCGCGTTCAGCCCGAACCGCCGGTACTGCATTGGCTGGTTCGTCGGCGCGAACGCGTTCCGCGCGTTCAGTGAGTCATCGCGGAAGCCGAAGCTCGACGTGCCTTTCCAACCGGTCATGCCCGGTTTGGTGACGATGTCGATGCCGAAGCCGCCGCCTTCGTGGTACTCGGCGTCGAACGAGTTCTGCCGGAAGCGGATCGATCGAATCTGCGATTTCGGAGGCAGCCGGCCGCCCGTGAACCCGTTCACGCGCATCGTCGCCCCGGGGCCGGCCATCGCCTCGAGCACCTGCTGCAGTTCGTCCGGGTCCTCGGGCAGCTCCGCGATCTCCTGCTGGCTGAGCTCAGTGGTGAACGAGTTGCCGCGGACGTCCTCGAT
>JBKPSY010000301.1:0-7775 GCA_046735235.1 Acidobacteriota bacterium
GTCGGCTCGTCGGCCAGCACGAGTGCCGGATCGTTGATCAGGGCCCGGGCGACCGCCACGCGCTGCTGTTCGCCACCGGAGAGCTCGAGCGGAAACGCGTTCATCCGGTGCTGCAGGCCGACCCACTTCAGGACCTGGAACGCCTTGCGACGCTGGATGGCAAGCCCCTGACCGAGCACGCGCGGCACGAACGTGATGTTCTCGTAGACCGTCAGCGTCGGGATCAGCTTGAAGTCCTGGAAGACGAAGCCAACGGTGCGCCGATACGCCTGCACCTGCGATGCCGTCATCTTCGCGAGGCTACGCCCGCCGACGACCAGCTGGCCGCCGGTCGGCGCCTCCTGGCGCAGCAGCAGCCGCAGCAGCGTGGACTTGCCCGCGCCGCTCGGCCCGGTCAGGAAGAGAAACTCGCCCTTCCCCACGGCCAGCGTGAGGTTGTGCAGGGCGTAGACGCCCCGCGTGTACATCTTCGAGACCTCGCGCGCGTCAATCATGCGTGGGCCTGGTCCAGCGCCTGGCGCAGCAGGTCGTTGACGATCTTCGGGCTCGCCTTGCCGCCCGTGGCTTTCATCACCTGGCCGACCAGGAAGCCGAGAACTTTGGTCTGGCCCGCGCGATACTGCGCGACGGTATCGGGCTGCGCCGCGATCACGTCGGCCACCGCGGCGGCAAGCGCGCTCGTGTCGTTGATCTGCGCCAGGCCTTCGGCTTCGACGATGGCCGAGGCCTGCCGGCCAGAAGCCCACATCTTCTCGAAGACGTCTTTGGCGATCGTCGAGCTCACGGTGCCCTGCTCGACGAGCGCAATGAGCCCCGCTAGGGCCTGCGGCGGCACTTTGGACTGGCCGATCGTCGCTCCGGCGGCGTGCAGCGTGCGCGCGACCTCGCCCATGATCCAGTTCGAGGCCGGCTTGGGCGGCGCGCCAGCGGCGACGGTCGCCTCGAAGAAATCCGCGACCTCGCGCGAGCGCGTCAGCTCGACCGCGTCGTACTCGGGAAGCGCGTACTGCGCGACGAACCGGGCGCGCCGCGCCGGCGCGAGCTCCGGAAGCTCGGCGCGGATTCCATCGATGCGCGCCGGCGACACGTCCACCGGCGGCAGATCAGGCTCCGGAAAGTACCGGTAGTCGTGCGCCTCCTCCTTGCTGCGCATCGAGACCGTGCGCGACGCGCCCTGATCCCACAGCCGCGTCTCCTGGTGCACGCGATCGCCGCGCGAGACGACCTCGATCTGGCGCTCGATTTCGTGCTCGAGCGCCTGCCGCAGATAGCGGAACGAGTTCAGGTTCTTCACCTCGGCCTTGGTGCCAAGCGCGGCCTGCCCGACCGGGCGGACCGACACATTGGCGTCGCGCCGGAGGCTGCCCTCTTCCATGTTCCCGTCGTTCACGCCGAGCCAGACGAGCGTGTCGCGCAGGTACTCGAAGAACGCGGCGGCGTCGCTCGCCGAGCGCAAGTCCGGCTCGCTGACGATCTCGATGAGCGGAACGCCGGCGCGGTTGTAGTCGACGTACGTCCGCTCGGAGGAATCGGCAAACCCTTCGTGCACCGACTTGCCGGCGTCTTCTTCCATGTGCACGCGCGTGATGCCGATGCGCACGCCGTCAGGGCCATTCAGCTCGACGACGCCCACCGACGCCAGCGGCTGGTCGTACTGCGAGATCTGATAGCCCTTCGGAAGGTCAGGATAGAAGTAGTTCTTCCGCGCGAAGACCGACCGTGGGTTCACGCGGCAGCCAAGCGCCAGCGCCGCGCGCGTGGCCAGATCGACGGCGCGCCGGTTCAGCACCGGCAACGCCCCTGGCAGCCCGAGGCAGACGGGACAGACGTGCGTGTTGGGCGGCGCCCCGAAGCTCGTGGGACACCCGCAGAAAATTTTGGTCTCGGTGAGGAGCTGCGCGTGGATCTCGAGCCCGATGACGGCTTCGTACGACATGACCCCCGGTGGCCGCCTCCCCGAAGCGCTCCCCCCGCCAGCCCGGCGCGGCGAGAGGGCGCGACGGCGGGTCAGACGCGCGGGCCGGCCGCCGCCACCTCGGGCGCCACGTCCGGCACGAACCGCGCGAAGTTGTCGCGGAACATTCCCGCGACCATGCGCGCCTGAGCATCATACGCTGACGGGTCACGCCACGTCGACCGTGGATCGAGCAGCCGATCGACCACGCCCGGCACCGCGCGCGGCACCTCGATGCCGAAGACGGGATCGAGGCGCGTCGGCGCCGCGTCGAGCGTGCCGTCGAGGGCCGCGACCACCATCGCGCGGGTCATCTCGAGCGGCATCCGCGCCCCTTCGCCGTGCGGGCCGCCCGTCCATCCGGTGTTCACCAGCCACACACGCGCCCGATGTCGCGCGATGCGCTTCCCCAGGAAGTTCGCGTAGACGCCGGGCCTGAGGGGCAGGAACGGCGCGCCGAAGCCGGCGGAGAACGTCGCCGACGGCGACGTCACGCCGCGCTCGGTGCCGGCAACCCGCGCGGTGTATCCCGAAAGAAAGTGGTACGTCGCGGCGTCAGGAGACAGGCGCGCGATGGGCGGCATCACGCCGAACGCATCGGCCGTCAACATCACGATGTCCCGCGGATGCCCGGCCATGCCGCTCGGCACGTGGCCCTCGATGAACCGCAGCGGGTAGGCGGCCCGGGTGTTCTCCGTCAACGTCGCGGCGTCGAAGTCGGGCACTCGCGTCGACCCGTCGAGGACGACGTTCTCGAGGACCGTGCCGAAGCGGGCTGCCGCCGACGCGATCTGCGGCTCGAGTACCGCCGACAGCCGAATCGTCTTCGCGTAGCAGCCGCCTTCGAAGTTGAAGACGCCGCCATCGCTCCACCCGTGCTCGTCGTCGCCGATCAGCTGCCGCGCAGGATCGCTCGAGAGCGTCGTCTTGCCCGTGCCCGAAAGGCCGAAGAAGAGCGCGACGGCGCCCTCGGCGCCGACGTTGGCGGAGCAGTGCATCGGCAAGACGTTCCGGAACGGGAGCAGGTAGTTGAGGACCGTGAAGACCGACTTCTTGATCTCGCCTGCGTAGGCGGTGCCGCCGATGAGGACCCGTCGTGCCGCCATGTTCACGGCAATCACGGTCTCGGAGCTCGTGCCGTGGCGCGAAGGAATCGCCCGGAAGCCGGGCGCCGAGACGATGAGAAATCCGTCGGCCGCGTCGAATGTGCCTCGCCGCAGCAGGTTCGTCGCAAACAGGCTGTGCCAGGCCAGCTCGGTGATCACCCGCACCGGCAGCTGAAAGGCCGGATCGGCGCCGCCGATGAGGTCCTGCACGTAGACGTCGCGGTTGCGAAGGTAGTCGGCGATGTCGGCGTCGAGCGCCTCGAACGCCTCCTCCGTCATGGCTCGGTTGACGTCGCCCCAGTGCACGTGCGCGTCTGTCGCGGAATCGCGAACGATGAACTTGTCCTTCGGCGATCGGCCGGTGTGCGCGCCCGTCGTGCACGCAATCGCGCCGTCGCGCGTCAGCTGTCCTTCGCGCCGCGCCAGCGCGGCTTCGTACAGCTCCGCCGGCGAGAGATTCCACCAGAGCCGGGCGCCGTCGAACGATCCGCCAGCGAAAGCGTCACTGGGATCAATCGAGCGCTTCATGGACCCACTCCGAAGATGCATGACCTCGATAAGAATTAGGCATGAGTAAAAGTCGATACTAGCGACCGACGTAGGCAAAGTCAACCGCCACATGGACTTGCCTGAGTTTTGAAGCCGCGGTCTGGCTCGTCCGCGTAGTACAATTCGAGCGGAAATGCCGCCGCTGATCTTCAGGAAGGGGCTCGACCTCAAGGACGCGGTCGCAGGCCAGCTGGCTGCCAGCTATCACAGCGCCCTGGTCGCCCAGATCAAGGAGGCCGGCTACCGCTACGAGGCCGGCCGCCTCACGGTGCATCTGGCCAAGGAGTTCGGCTTCTGCTACGGCGTCGATCGCGCCGTCGACTACGCGTACCAGGCGCGAGAGCGGTTTCCGGATCGCACGGTGTTCCTCACCGGCGAAATCATCCACAACCCGCACGTCAACGCGAAGCTGCGCGGTCTCGGCATCCGGTTCCTGAGCGATCCGAATGAAAGCGTCGACGTGCTCACGCCGGAGGACGTCGTGATCCTGCCGGCGTTCGGCGTGACGATCGCGATGCTCGAGGGACTGTCAGCGCGCGGCTGCACGCTCGTCGACACGACGTGCGGCTCGGTGCTCAACGTGTGGAAGAACGTGAGGCGCTACACGCAGGACGGCCTCACCTCGATCATCCACGGCAAGTACTGGCACGAAGAGACGCAGGCCACCGCGTCGCAGGCCACGGCCTCGCCCCGCGGCCGTTATCTGGTCGTCTACGACAAGCCCGAAGCGGCAATCGTGTGCCAGTACATCCGCTCGGGCGGCAGCCGCGACGCGTTCCTGGAAAAGTTCCGCGACGCCTCCTCGCCGGGCTTCGATCCCGACGTGGACCTGTGTCACATCGGCCTCGCCAACCAGACGACGATGCTGATGACCGAGTCGCTGGAGATCGGGGACATGTTTCGCGATGCCATCCGCGATCGGTACGGCGACGCGGAGCTGGCATCGCGCTATCGCGCATTCGATACGATCTGCAGTGCCACGCAGGATCGCCAGGACGCGGTGAACCAGCTGCTGGCCGGCGAGCCGCTCGACCTGATGCTCGTCGTCGGCGGCTACAACAGCAGCAACACGTGCAACCTCGCTCACATCTGCGCCGAGCACGCGCCGACTTTTCACATCGCCGATCCGACCTGCCTGGAGTCGGCAACCAGACTCCGCCACAAGCCGGTCGGAGAGAAAGCTGAAGTCGAAGCGACCGACTGGCTGCCCGGCCGCGGTCCGCTTCGCGTCGGCCTCACCTCGGGCGCATCCACCCCGGACAATCTCGTTGAGCAGGTCATCCTCCAGTTGAGCGAGTTCGCGAACACGAACTAGTCCTCAGGCTAGCTATCGTCACGGTGCGATGGCGACTGGAGGAACCACAGATTCCACCGATTCTCACAGATTCGCTCCCTGGTTGATCGGGGACACCTCACGTGCGTGACAGGGTCCTCAGATCGGGAACCAATCTGTGTGTTCTGTGTAATCTGTGGTTCCTCTTACCTTTTGGTACGCGAAGCGCTGCGTGACGCCGGGTCAGCGCAAGTCACGACGAAGCTCTTCGATGCTCTTCCCGGTGACCGGATCTGACATTTCTGGGGCGACCTCGACGAGCGGTTCGAGCACGAAGGCGCGATCGCGGAATCTCGCGTGCGGCACGACAAGTCCCGGCTCGTCGATGACCTCGCGGCCGTAGAGGATGAGGTCGAGATCGAGCGTTCGTGCCGCCTTCTGGGAGCCGCGCTCTCGCCCGAAGCGCTGTTCGATCGCGAGGAGCGCGTCGAGGAGCGAGCGGGCCGACAGCGTCGTCGTGCCGACGGCGGCGGCGTTCAGATAGCGGGGTTGCGGAGACGGGACGCCGACGGGGGCGGTATCGTGAAAGGTCGAGGCGCGGAGGTCTGGAATCAGCGCGCGCAAGGCGTCGAGCGCCGCCACGAGTGTCGCCTCACGATCGCCGAGATTGCTGCCGAGCGCGACGGCGACGGGAACGGCCGGCGCGTTAGTCGCCGATCCAGCGGGCAGCGCCAACCTCGCCGCGCTTGCCGGAGCCGACGTCCTTCCGGCCGAGCAGGTCGTCCACGCCCGCGGACGCCTGCTCGAACGTCCGCGTCTGCTCCTGCACTTCCCCCAGCATCAACCGCAGCATCGTCCGATTGCGGGCGTGGCTGAGCGATTCCACTCGAGGCCGCCACTTGTCGAGGAACGCCTGGCCAGCCCGCGCGTCTTCGGCGGCAAGCGTTCGCCCGGCCTGCTTCGAGCGCTCCTTGGCGATGGACGCCGTGTCGCCGCCGTCAGGCAGCGGCGCGCCAAGCTCCGCAAGCGCGTCAGACAGCCATTGCAGGTGCGTCTCTTCGCGGTTGACGATGTACTGATACGCGTTGTTGACGTCGTAGTCGGTGACGTGCGTCGCGACCGCCTTGTGCCGATCGAACATGGCGAGGCGTTCGCGATAGCACTCCTGCAACAGGGCGGCGAGGTCGGTGGGTTTCACGCCTTTTGTTTTTCCTTGCAGCTGATGCACACCCGCGTCCAGGGGATGGCGAGGAGCCGCGCGTCGGCAATGGGCTCGCCACAGTCGCGGCAGATGCCGTAGGTGCCCTTCTCGATCCGCTGGAGCGCTTCCTCGATGGCTTGGAGGATTTTCGCGTCGGTCTGCCGCAGCTTGAGCGCGATGTGGACTTCGTTGTTGCCGCTCGCCTGGTCCGCCATGTCGCCCTGACGGGAATTGTTCTCCATCGTCGCCTGGAGCGGTTTACCGGCGGCGGCCTCGCTCAGCTCGTGCTTCTTCTGGAGCAGGGCCTCTCGGAAGGCCTCGAGGTTCATGGTCCGATCACTCCTCGAACACGCCTCTGGCGGGCGTGACAAAAGGAAATGATAGCACTACTCCGCCCGGAGGGCGGCCAGCGGGCGCCGCCTCAAAACGTCAATGCTGGCGGCCAATCCCACGGCCGCAACCAGTATCGTGGCCATCGCCAACTCGCTCACGACTTCGACCCAGGGCGCGCTCCAGCGAACGTCGATGGCCCACTTGCTGATCGCCCAGCTGAGGACGAGCCCTCCGCTGGCGCCCACCGTTCCGGCGATGAGGCCGAGCAACCCGTACTCGACGAGCAGCAGGCGGCCGACCAGTCGCGTGCTGGCGCCAAGCGTCTTCAGGATCGCTGCCTCGTAGGTGCGGCGGAAGCGCGTCATCGCTATCGCGCCCGTGAGGATCAGGATCCCGGTGCCCAGGACCAGCCCTCCGACGATGCTCACGCCGAGCGTAAGACTGCGAATGAGCGACCGCCCCGTGTCGAGGACCTCTCGCAGATCGATGACCGAGACGTTGGGGAACTGGGTGACGAGATCGCGCTCGAGGCGCGCGCGGGCGGCGATATCGGCCGGCGCGCGGAACGGCGCGACAAAGCCGTGCGGCGCGCGGTCGAGCACACCAGGACGGAATACGAACATGAACCCGCCGGTCCGCGCATCACGCCAGTTGACCGACCGAACGCTCGTCACCCGGGCAGTAATCGGCTGGCCGAGGATGTCGAAGCGGACGGTGTCGCCGACCTGCAGCCGGAAGCGGTCGCGCAGGCCCTGTTCGATCGAGACCTCGGGCTCCGCCGAGGGCGTCGGATCCCAGAACGTGCCCGCGATCACCTTCTCGTTTCCCGCCAGGCGATCCCGATATGTCACCGTGTATTCGCGGGCCAGCCAGCCCTGACTGCGAATTTCCTCCACCGTCTTCAGCTTGACGTCGCGCCCGTCAACCGCCGTCACACGCCCGCGCATGACGGGCAGAAGTGCGGGAGGCGCGGCCGGAGCGATGCGGGGCGCCAGAAACGCCTGCAGCGCAGCTGTCTGATCCTGCTGGATGTCGACCAGGAACATGTCCGGCGAGTTCTCGCCGATCGAGATGTCGAGCTGATCGAGCAGGTTTCGTTCGATCGCGCGGACGCCGACGATGAAGAAGCAGCCAAGGCCGACAGCGAGCAACACTGTGCGCGTCTGGTTGCCCGGGCGATCGAGGTTCATCGCCGCGTGCCGCAGAACGAACGAGCGCGTATGCCGCAGCGGACGGGTCAGGCGCACCAGCAGCCACGCCGCGCCCAGGAGCACGAGCGTGATGCCGACGAAGCCCGCGCACACGACGAGCCCGACCCGCAGCGAGCCGGCCTGCCATGCGGCGACGCCCACGAGCGCG
>JBKPSY010000302.1:0-13226 GCA_046735235.1 Acidobacteriota bacterium
CCCCCGCACCGCCTCTGCCGGCGCTGGCGAAACAGACGAGGCCCACCGATCCGACGGCCCCTGAGGCGACGGTCAAGATCGACGTCAGCCACATGAACTTCTACTACGGGGAGAAGCGCGCGCTGCACGACATCTCCGTGCAGCTCGGCGCGAACCTCGTGTCGGCCTTCATCGGCCCGTCGGGCTGCGGCAAGAGCACCTTCCTGCGCACGCTGAACCGGATGAACGACCTCATTCCGGGCACGCGGGTCGAGGGGACCGTCCTCATCGACGGCGTCAACATCTACGACCCAGGCCTCGACATCGTCGGGCTCCGGCGGCGCGTCGGGATGGTGTTCCAGAAATCGAACCCGTTCCCCAAATCGATCTTCGAGAACGTCGCCTACGGGCTGCGGATCAACAACCTGACCAAGTCGAAGAGCGAGCTGTCGGATCGCGTCGAGGAAAGCCTGAAAGCCGCGGCCATCTGGGACGAAGTGAAGGACCGGCTCCACGAGTCGGCTCAGGCGCTCTCCGGCGGGCAGCAGCAGCGGCTGTGCATCGCGCGGGCGCTCGCGGTCCGGCCCAAGGTGCTGCTGATGGACGAACCGGCGTCGGCCCTCGACCCGATCGCCACGCAGCGCATCGAAGAGCTGATCTACGATCTCAAGAAGGACTACACGATCGCGATCGTCACTCACAACATGCAGCAGGCGGCGCGCGTATCCGACTACACCGCGTTTTTCTGGCTCGGCAAGCTCGTCGAGTTCGGGCGCACTGAAAAGATCTTCACGGCTCCCGCCGAAAAGCTGACCGAAGATTACGTGACGGGTCGCTTCGGCTAGGGAGTACACGGTCGATGGAACGCGTCGTTCGGCATTTCCAGGAGGAACTGGACGTCCTCAAGTCACGGCTGCTCGAGATGGGCGGCCTGGCGGAGCAGCGCGTCCGCCGCGCCGTCCAGGGACTGGCGGAGCGGGAACACGAGCTCATCGAGAGCGTGCTCATCGGCGACGAGCCGATTAACGCGCTGCAGCTCGAAATCGACGACCGCTGCCTGAAGCTGCTGGCGCTGCACCAGCCGATGGCGACGGACCTGCGCGCCGTGATGGCGGCCGTGAAGATCAACACCGATCTCGAGCGCGTCGGCGACCTGGCGGTGAACATCGCGGAGGCCGCCAAGCGCTACGCGATGCACCCGCCGGTCAAGAAGCTGATCGACATCCCGAAAATGGCTGATATCGCGCAGGCCATGCTGCGCGACGCGCTCGACTCCTACGTCAAGCGCGACATGGCTCTGGCACGGCAGGTGCTGCACCAGGACGACACGCTCGACGCGCTGAAGACGCAGATTTTCCGCGAGCTGCTCTCCTTCATGCTGAAGGATCCGAGCACGATCGAGGCGGCGCTCGACCTGATTCTGGTGTCCCGGCACCTGGAGCGCATCGGCGACCACGCCACGAACATCGCCGAAGACGTGATTTTCATGGTCTCGGCCCGGGACGTGCGGCACAACGCCCCCGAACCGGATCTCCAGCGAAACTGACCCGGCGGCCGCCGGGCCGCCCTTGCCCGGCCCTGCTGCTCACCATAAAATATCGGGATGCCTCCCGCGCCACGCGCGTTGTGCGCGCACTGCCGCCGGCTGGAGGCCATGCCGGCGTGGCGGCCGTTTTGCAGCGAGCGCTGCAAGCTGCTGGACCTGGCCCGCTGGGTGGACGGGGAGTTTCGGATCGCGGGCGACCCCGTGGCGCCCGACGCCGCCGATCCGGACCAGCCCGCCCCAACCGAATCCTGACGCGCTCGATGTCGCCCGGCCCATTCGCGCATGCCTGATACGCTGACGATCACCGACAACCGCACTGCCAAGGCCTACGACCTGCCGATCCAGGCCGATACGATTCGCTCTGCCGACCTCGCGAGGATCAAGGCGGGCGAGGATCCCGTCGGTCTCGGCACTTACGACCCGGCGCTCGTGAACACGGCGGCCTGTCGCAGCAAGATCACGTACATCGACGGCGACAAGGGCATCCTGCGCTATCGCGGCTATCCGATCGAGCAGCTGGCCGAGCAGAGCTCGTTCATGGAAGTCGCCTGGCTGCTGCTCGAAGGCGAGCTTCCGACCGACGACCAGCTCGACGCCTTCAAGAAGGCCATCCACGACAACCGCGTGCCGCCGGCGCGCATCGAGCGGATCTTCGACGGGCTGGCCGAAGACCCGCACCCGATGGGCGCGCTCATCGCCGCCTTCGGCGCGCTCGGCACGTTCTATCCCGAGGCGCACAACGTCGGGTCGGCGGAGGTGCGTCGCCGGCAGATCCACCGGATCGTGGCGCAGGCGCCGGCGCTGGCCGCGTATGCCGCCCGCCGCCGCCGCGGAGAGGCCGTGGTGCCGCCGGCCGAAGGCCTGAGCTTCGCGGGCAACTTCCTATACATGCTCAAGGCGACGCCCGGCACGTCCTTCACGCCGCATCCGGTGCTGGAACGGGCGCTCGACATCCTGTTCGTGCTGCACGCCGATCACGAGCAGAACTGCTCCACCTTCGCGATGCGGAGCGTCGGCAGCTCGCTGGCCGATCCCTACGCATCGGTCGCCGCGGCGACGGCGGCACTCTACGGTCCGCTGCACGGGGGCGCCAACGAAGCCGTGCTCCGCATGCTCCACACCGTCGGCTCGCTCGACAAGGTGCCTGCGTTCATCACGTCGGTGAAGAACGGCGAGGGCCGCCTCATGGGCTTCGGCCACCGGGTCTACAAGTCGTACGACCCGCGGGCGCGGATCGTCAAGCAGGTCGCCGAGGAAGTCTTCGAGGTCACCGGCAGGAACCCGCTGCTCGAGATCGCGCAGGAGCTCGAGCGGATCGCGCTGCAGGACGACTACTTCGTCAAGCGCCGGCTTTACCCGAACGTCGACTTCTATTCCGGCCTCATCTACGAGGCCATGGGCATCCCGGTGGACATGTTCACCGTGCTCTTCGCCATCCCGCGCACGGTAGGCTGGCTCGCGCAGTGGGAGGAGATGCTGCGCGATCCGGAGACCAAGATCACGCGCCCGCGCCAGGTCTACGAGGGGGCAGCCGTCCGCGAGTACGTCGCGATGGCGGCACGCGCGTGATCGGACGGCTCGCCGCGGCCTTCGTGGCGCTGGCGGTGGCTGGCGCCGCGGCGACGGGCGCCACGACGAGCGCGTTCGACTCGTCTCGGGCGTTCGAGCACATGCGCCAGCTGGTGGCCCTCGGCCCTCGGCCGTCGGGCTCGGCCGGCATTCAGCAGGCGCGCGAGTACATCGAGGCGCAGCTGAAGGAGATCGGCCTCACGCCGCAGGAGCAGGCCTTCGAGGCGCAGACGCCTTTCGGCGTGGTCCGGATGGCCAACGTCATCGCGCGCATTCCCGGCGCGCGCCCCGAGCGGATCCTCATCACCGGGCACTTCGACACGAAGCTCTATCGGCAGTTCCGGTTCGTCGGCGCCAACGACGGCGGGTCGAGCGCCGCGATGCTGCTCGAGCTCGCGCGCGTCCTGAAAGCCCGGAAGAACGCGTACACGATCGACCTCGTGTTCTTCGACGGCGAGGAAGCCGTGCTGCCCGAGTGGGGCGGGACCGATCACACCTACGGCAGCCGGCACTACGTGGAGACGGCGAAGCGCGACGGGTCGATCAAGTCGATCAAGGCGATGATCCTCTTCGACATGATCGGCGACCGCAACCTGACGATCCGCAAGGAAACCAAGTCCACGCCCTGGCTCACCGCGCTCATCTGGGACTCGGCGAAGCGGCTCGACCATCACGACGCGTTCCTCGACGACGCGTTCGAGGTCGAGGACGACCATCAGCCGTTCCTCGACGCCGGCCTCGCCGCCGTGGACATCATCGACCTCGAGTACAGCGCCTGGCACACCGCCAAGGACACGCTGGACGAAGTCAGCGCGCGCAGCCTGCAGACCGTCGGCGACGTGTTCCTCGACGCGCTGCCGCGTATTGAGGGAAAGCTCAGCAAGTAGCGCAGGCCTTCCGCCTTCCCTGAAAGCTTCGGCGGACCGACGTAGCCTTGGAGGAGGCTCGTTAGGCCTGCTTCGCGCGCGTACGGGCAGGGCTGAAGCCCTGCGCTACGTGTCGTTCTTCCGCCGCGCCATCGCGGCGAGCGTCCCGGCCACGATGACGCACGGGGACGCGAGCGCTGTGGCCATGCGCAGAGAGGATGCGATGCCCGCCTGCATCGCTGAGGCAAGCTCGACGCGTGGGCCGTGGCCGTGCAGGTAGGCGGATCGCGCCACCAGGTACTGGGTCGCGGTGGTCCGAACTCCGTAGTCGAACAGGACGTTCCAGAGAATCAGCGCGAAGATCGCCCAGAGCGCCGCGGCCAGGACGATGCGGCGCTGATCACCCGTCATACCGCAGCACGAGGGCCGTCACGTCGTCGCTCTGCACGGCGCCCGTGCAGAACTCGCGGACGCTCGCGAAGATGCCGTCGAGCAGTTCCTGAAGGGACTTGCCCTTCGCGGCGTCGACGCACGCGAGCAGACGGTCCTCGCCGTACTCGTCGCCAGAGGCGCTCAGGGCCTCGGTCACGCCGTCGCTGAACGCCACGAGGATGTCGCCAGCTTCCACGGTGATCGTGTCTTCCTCGAACGTGGCAAGCTCGAACAACCCGAGGATGGTGCCGCCCTTTTCGAGGCGCTTGACGCCGGTCTTCGTGAACAGCATCGGCGGGTTGTGGCCGGCGTTGCAGTACGTCATCTGCCCGTTCGCCTGGACGACGGCGTAGAACGCGGTACAGAAGCGCGACTCGATCGCCCGGCGGATGATCGCCTGGTTGACCTTCGAGAGCGTCTCCGACGGCGGGGTGCCCGACGAGGCCTGCGACGAGAACACGCCCTGGATGACCGCGGTCAGCAGCGCCGCCGGAGCGCCCTTTCCGGCCACGTCGCCGACGGCGAAACCGAAGCTCGTGTCGGGCAGGTCGACGTAGTCGAAGAAGTCGCCGCCGATCGAGCGGCATGGCACCGACTGGGCAACGGCTTCGAAGTACGCGCCTTTCCGCTGCGGCTCGGGCAGGAGCGCCTGCTGGATCTCCGCGGCGATCTTCAACTCCTGCTCCATCCGGGCTTTCTCGAGCGTCTGACGATAGAGCCGGGCGTTCTCGATGGCGACGGCGGCCTCTGTGGCGAGCGTCTCGAGAGATGCGCGGGCCGCGCGCGACAGGAGCGCGCCCTTCTCGCGGCTGTCGAGGTAGAGAACGCCAATGCGCTTCTCCTCGTTGTCCATGTCAGCCTGATCGAGATACCGCACGAGCTTGAGCGGCGTGCACAGGACGTGGCGGATGCCGAGCGCCACGGTTCCCATGTGGGCGTTGGCGAGGTCGCCGTCGAGCAGGTCGGCCACCATCTTTTCCTGGCCCGTCGCGAAGACCTCTTCCGGAATCTTCCGGCTGGTCTCGAAGCCCTGGCCGGAGAGCGTCACGCGGCCCTTGCCGCGGGCGATCTTGAACTCCAGCTCGTTGTCGGCGCCGGCCAGCATGATGAAGCCGCGCTCAGCGCCCGTGACTTCGAGGGCGGAGTCCATGACGAGCGCGAGGACGTCGTCGAGCACACGCCCGGACCCGAGGGCGCGAAGGCCTTCGAGGAGGGCGGCGACCTGATGGAGGTCGTCCACGGCCGACGTCGAGTGCTGGCCGGAGGAGACCGGGGTCGGCCGCGAGTCCTCGATCAGGAACACCAGCTCGGCACCGCCGCTTCGTCCGAGGCGGACGAGGTCGCCGTGCTTCAACTGATGCTCGGTGATGCCTTCCCCGTTGACGTACGTGCCGTAGCGCGATCCGCGATCGCGCAGGATGAAATTGCCGTTGTCGAGCGCGATCTCGGCGTGATCCCGCGACACATCGCTGCCCACCAGCTGCAGATCGTTGCCGCTGCGGCGGCCGATCGAATAGACCGGCTTGTCGATGTGAATGATGCGGCGACCGAGGGCGTCGGTGACCTCGAGGCGACCGTCAGGCATAACAGTGAGGCCGCCTACTCAAATGGAAATTCCAGCAGCAGCCGAGCCGGAATCATAGCTGATCGCCTCAAAGCGCCGCAAGGCAACGGGCCTCAACGGCGGCGCCCGAAGTACTGCCAGCCGAGGGCCGCCACGGCGAGCCCCGCCAGCACATATCCCACCTCGCGCGGCACGGCCGCCGTCGGAACCTGCCCCATGATCAGGGCCGCCACGATCAGCACCAGCAGCGCGAGCGCCGCGGGCCCGCGGGCCAGCGGCCTCCGACCGGCCGGTGGACGCGCGCTCGGCTCGGCGGTCGGCGTACCGCAGCGGAAGCAGACAATCGCCTTGTCCGCGATCTGCGTGCCACACTGGCGACAGACCATCCCCCGATTATACTCGGCGGATGTTCCCGCTCCGGGACGTCATCCCGTCGCGGACGACGCCCGTCGTCACGATCCTCATCATCGTCCTCAACGTCCTGGCGTTTTTCTACGAGCAGTCGTTCGATCAGCAGGGGCTCGAGGTCTTCCTTCGGACGTGGGGTTTCGTCCCCGCGGTCTTCGTCTGGCCCACCATCTTCACGTCGATGTTCCTGCACGGCGGGCTCTGGCACCTGGCCGGGAACATGTGGTCGTTCTGGATCTTCGGCGACAACGTGGAGGACCGGCTCGGGCACGGTCGGTACGTGGTCTTCTACCTGCTGTGCGGCGTCATCGCGGCCGTCGCGCACGCGCTGAGCGAGCCGGGCTCCTCGGTGCCGACCATCGGCGCCAGCGGCGCCATTGCCGGCATCATGGGCGCGTACTTCGTGCTGTATCCGCGCTCTCGCGTGCTGACGCTGATCTTCCTGGTCTTCTACATCGACGTCGTCGAGATCCCGGCAGTCGTTTTCCTCGGCTTCTGGTTCCTGATGCAACTCGTCAGCGGCGTCGGGGCGCTGGCCGACGCGACGGGCCAGGCCGCTGGCGGCATCGCATTCTGGGCCCACGTCGCAGGTTTCGTCGCGGGCGCCGCCCTCGTGAAGCTGTTCGCCAGGCCGGTCGCGGATGAGTGGTGGGACAAGCAAGTGCAAAGTGAGTAGTGCGAAGTGAGAAGTGAGAAATCAGCTGCCGGCTCGGATTCGATGTGACACGCGCGCGAGCTCGATCATGAGCTGCTCGTACTCCCGGTCCCAGGCCTCCGGCGCCATGGTGGACTTCTTCTGGCGCAGGACTTCGGCCTTCTCCTCGAGGGCGCGGCGCTTCGCGACGAGCGCCGTCATCGTCGCGTCGCCGGTCTCCTCAACCGGGTCGCGCTCGAGATAGGTGGCTCGGGCGAGCGCGCCGTCGCGCGGCGACTGCGCAGCCGCGTCCGCGCCGATGCCGTCGCCGTTGTCGTCCAGGATCGCGTGCTCGGTCGCCAGCAGCCCCTGCTCCTCGAAGTGCCTGGCGACACCGCGGTTGACGAACTGAAAGAGCTCCCAGACCGAGACGCGGCCGTTTTTGTCGAGATCGGCCGCCGGATCCGTCAGCGCGGCGATGAGCTGCGCCGGAAACACCGTGTCGTAGCGCTCGGCGGTCGACCCGGTCGCGGTGATGACGATCCGGCCGCGCGCCGAGAGGTCGGCGAGAAACGGCGAACTGGCGGCGGTGGTGTCGATGAACACGAGGCGGCCAGGCAGCTCGTGAAGGAGCGCCGCCCAGTCGGCCGATGTCATGTCAGGGCCGGGCAGATTGAATTTCCCGTTGCCGCCGTCGGCCGTCCCATGCCCGATCAAGACGATCAGCAGCAGGTCGTCGCCGTGCGCGACACTTTTGAGGTGGGCGATCGCCCGTTCGACATGAGGCCGCGTGCTCGCCTGGTCGCCGGCGGCCGACCTGCCTGAAAGCACCTCGATCCGGTCGGGCGAAAAGCCGAGCCGGTCGCGTAACGCTGCCGTGAGCTGCTGTTCCCACTTCTGGTAGGTCGTTGCGTAGGCGGCGCCCCCAGGCGCGCCGCTGACGATCAACGCGTAGCGCTCCTCGGCGGCCGCGAGAGACGTGCCGACCAGGAAGGCGAACGCGACACCCAGCAGCGTCTTCACTTCAGACCCCACTGACGCCGCAGCGTCCACTCGAGGCCAAGCGCGGCGATGATGAGCCCAAGTATCCACGGCGAGTGCCAGATTTCCGTCCACTCGTCGGGTGTGGTGACGTTCGAACGGCTGCGCAAGAACCGCCCGGCGTCTGCGGCATGGTCCGGGGCCAGGTACGCCCCGCCGGACGACACCGCCAGAACGGAGAGCGCCCTCGCATCGAGCCGCGGATCCGCCAGCTCGCGATCGAACGCGCCGGAAAGGAAGGGCACGTCGGCCGTGCCAATTGGCGTCCCTCCCTTGCTGACGTCGGCGTGTACACGGGTGATGCCCGCGTCGCCTGCCGGCACTCGCGCCGTGAAACGCGCTGTGGCGCTGTCGGCAAGCGTCGGCGTGATTTGTTCGCGACGACCGTCGGGCCGCTCGAGCTGCAGCACCATCGTGGCGTCCGGCGCGGCCTTGTAGTCGGCGTCCCGCACTGTTGCGGCGATGGAAACCTCGCCGTTGTCTTCGACGGCGGCGATCGAATCGAGCGTGACCCGGTCCGGCGCGTCGGCCGACAACCAGCGCGCCGCCTGACGCCAGAAGCGGTCGTAGGTCCGATCGCCAGCCGGGAGCATCATCTTCCACCGCCAGCTCGCCTCGCCGCCGAAGATCATCGTGCGGCCCGCGCCGTAGCGCTGCACCGCCACGAGCGGTTCCTGCCCCGATTCGCCGTCGGTCACCGCGAGGACGATCGCACCTGGTCTCGGAGCGCCAAGCTTCACGTGCCCCGCCAGCGCGGGCAGCGCACTCCAGCGCTTTGTGCCGTCTTCATCCGTGGCGCCGATGCGCATCATCGGATGGTTCGCGCCGTCGGGGGTCAGACGCGGACGTTCCGCGGCCCCGCCGCTCAGCGACGCCGCGAGCACTACTCCGCCGCCTTCGGACGGGCGCAGCGGAAGCAGTTCCTCTACCGGCGTTCCTGCCAGCGCCTGTCCGTCGAACGACTTGGCGCCAAACGCGAGCAGGCCACCACCGCGCGTGCCCACGAAGTCACGCAGCCAGCCGAGCTGCTCCTGCGACAGCAGCCGCACGTCCTGGTTGGCCAGCACGACGACGTCGTACGTGAAGAGCGCTTCGCGGGTCGCGGGGAACCCGGCGGCGAGCCCCTCCGCCCGCGCGCCGGCCGCCTGGACGAAGAACGTGTCTTCGCCGCGTTCGTCACGTCCCTTGCGGACGACGGAGTCCACGTCGAGCGACGGGTCCTCGCTCCACGATCGCGTGAGGAAGGCGTGGTCGAACCCCGGCGCGCCCTCGAGCACCAGCAGATGCCGCCGGCGGCCTGGCGGCGCGACGAGCACCGAACGCCTGTTGTTGCCTGCCGTCAGCTCGCCGGCAACCGTCGGGACGTCGGCGGTGAAGACCGTCGGCGAATCACGGTCGGGCGCGACGGTGAAGCGAACGGCCTGCGTGGCGGCGTTGGGCGTGAGGGTACGACGATCGATCACGCGGCCGTTCTGCAGGAGGCGCAGATCGAAGGGCTGCGTGAGCCCGATGGCATCCAGTGTCACGGTGACGTCGACGAGGCTCAGATCCAGCCGCGACTCGCTCGTCGCGACGCTCCGTACCGCGACGTCTGGCGCGTCAGCGCTGCCGATACCGACGGCGACGATGGGCGTTCCGGCCTGGCGGCCGAGCTCTGCAAGATCGCCGCTGTCCGTCCTGGCGCCGTCGCTGACCACAATGATGCCCGCCAGCCCGCGGGAGGCGAAGCGCGACAGCGTGGCCCTGATGGCGCCGCCGAGGTCGCTGCGTGCCGCCGTCGGGCTCACCGCCACGTCGCGGGTGTCGCCGAGGCCGTCACCGAAAAGCAGCGTCTCGACGGTCCACACCTGTGATAGCGACGGCACGAGGCTATCGCGGACCACGGTTGAGGCCCGATCCAGTCGCGTGCGTCCTGTGCCGTCGTCCAGGGCCATGCTGCGCGAGTGATCCAGCAGGATCGCGACGACCGCGTCGTGATGCGTCGTCGTCCGGGCGCGGACGACTGGACCGAGCAGGCAGAAGCCGACGAGGCCGAGCGCGAGCGCGCGTAGCCCGGCCAGCGCCGCGCGCTGCGGCGCGCGGAGCGGTGCGCGACGGTACGCACCCAGGGCGAGTCCGAGAATCGCGACGGCCAGCAGGAGCAGGCCCCACGGCGGAACGCCCAAGGTCAGGCGCACGTCACCTCGGCTCCGCCGCCAGCGCGCGGAAGTAGCGCTCGACGCTCGAGGCGTACTCGGGCGGCGTCGCGTCGGCGCCGCCACTGCGCAGCCGCTCGCGGGCGGCCTTGTCGATGGTCCTGCGCGAAAGCGACGCCTCGTACCGCTCGAGTCCGAGCGTGACCTCGCGGTGCAGCGATTCCCACCGCGCGAAGTCCTGCTTGAAGGCCTCGGTGCCCGGCGCGGCCGTCACCATCGTCTGGCCTACCGGCGTCGAACCGGCGCCGCTCGTGCCTGCGACGGCCTGGCGCAGCTGCTCGTCACTGGAGGCCTCGCGCAGAGCGTCGAGATACTGCCGGCGCAGCTCGGCGAGCTTGGCCGCCTCCGCACGATTCCGCTCTCCGGGCTTCGTGCCGTCGGCCGACGGCGTGCCGTTGGCCGACTCGCCCGAGGCGGGGCTCGAGCGCCGGCTCTGCTCCGCGATTTGCCGATCGAGCTCGGCCAGGCGCTCGCGCAGATCTCGCGCCTTCGAGAGGTTCTCACCGAGCTCCCGGCCTTCGGCATCATGGCCTGCAGCCGAGCCGCCCACCCGCTCGGCGAGGCGATCGAGCGAACGCGCGATCTGTTGACCGGCATCAGGCTTGGTCGCACTGGCGTCGCCCTGCTCCAGACCCCTGGCAATCTCGCGCATCTTCTCGGGCACCTTCTCGCCGTCAAAGGCTCTCGATGCCGCGGCGGTCTGACCCTTCTCCGCCGTGTCGCCGCCCCTGTTGCTCAACTCCCTCAGGCGCCGGGCAAGCGCTTCCGCGCGTCCGGCAAGCTGCTCCTGCTCGCCTGAGACCCGACGCCGCGCATCCGCGCGATCGGGCTGGGCGGCGCGCGCGGCCTGCTCGTTCAGCTGTCGCTGTCTCGTCGCCAACTGCCGCGCCTCGAGCTCCGTGTCGCCGAGCGCCTTGCGTCGCTCGTCGGGGCCAGACTCGCTCAAGGCCCGCTCGACGCCACGCAGCTTCTGGAGTGCCCGGTCGCTCTGGCCGCGCGCCGACGCCGGGTCTTCGCGCCGCAACTGGCTCGCCGCGCCGCGCATGTCCTCGGATGCCTGCTGCAGCGTCGCGGCCTGGCTCTTCGCGTCGCCCGCGGCCGACTGCTGTCCCTGACCGCGCTGTCCGTTCTGCTGCTGACGGCCCGCCTGCTCCTGGCGGCGCGCGTCCTGCCTCAGCTGCTCGGCCAGCAGTTCCGCCTCGCGGCGAAGCTCCGACTGCTCGCGTGTGAGACGTTCCAGTCGCCGGCGAATCTCCTCCTCGTCGAGGCGCCGGCGATCGCGCGCGAGATCGTCCTGCTGTCGAGAGAGCGCCTCCTGACGCCGCGCCAGCTCGCGCACGCGATCGAGCGTCTGGTCGGTCGACTCGTCGCGCTTCTCTTCGGCAGTCTTCGGCATCTCGTAGTTGGTCTGCTGCTGCTTCTGCAGCTCACGATCGAACAGCGACGACAGATCCTGCTGCGCCCGCGACGATCCGCCCCCGCCCGCCTGCTGCCGCATCACTTCCTTGCGCGCCGCCTCGCTCTGCGCTTTGAGCAGGTGGTTCAGCGCGTCCATTTCGAACGGCAGCGCGACAGCGGTCTTCTGTCCGTCGAGCGCGGATTCGGCCTTCGCCATCGATCCGGCGGCAGCCACCAGGTCGGCCCCAATCGAGCCGCCCGACTCATCGGGTGAGGCATGCATTGGCCCGCCGCCCCCAACGCGGCCTGCGGCCGCCTCCGTCTTCTGGCGTACCGTCCCCTGCCCCTTCGCCAGCGTCCGCACGGCGTCGGGCGATGCGTCCGCACGCGGCCCGGCCGATCGGCGATCCACCTTCCAGGTACCGACGATGATGTCCTTCTGGAGTCGGACGAGATCGTCCATCTGCTGCCCGGCTGCCCCGGCCATGGCCTGGCTCTGCGCAAGCGCGAACTCGTCCAGGAACGGCGTGACTTCGAGAAAGAAGATGTCGCTCCGCGCTTCGCTGGGCCGCTTGCCGCGGCCGATGTCGCGGGCTCGCGCGTAGAACGTCACGAAGTCCCCGGGGCTGACTTCGAGCTGTTCGAGCGGAATCGTGTAATGCCCGTTCACCGTGAGCGATGCGCCGTCGCCGCCGAGCGGCACGACCCTCTCTCCCCTTCCCTTCACGCCGAAGACCAGCTCCAGCCTGTCGACGCCGTGGTCATCGTCGGCGCGCGCTTCGATCTCGACTTCCTCGAGCGGCGTCACTTGTCGATCACCTGCCGGACGGACGATATGGACTTCGGGCGGGCGATCGTCCAGCACGCGGACGAAGTACTCGGGGTCGTCGGTGTTCTGGAGACCGTCGGTGTCGGTCAGACGCACGCGGTAGGTATCGTCCGACGACACGACAAGATCACCGGCGAGCGAGCCGTCAGGCGTCGCGGTGAGCGGCACTCGTTTGTCGCCGCCCAGGGCCAGCTCCGCGGACGCGACATGCGCCGTCGCCTCGCGCGGGTGTACCACCATGTGCACGCGCGTCCCCTCGGGCGCGTAGACGTCGCCGCCATCGGTCTCGGATCGCGGCGGCAGTTTCGCGAAGCTGGGGAACTCGTACGACAGGTCGATGCGTCCGACTCGCGGCGGCTCCAGCAGCGTGACCTGGAAGTCCGGCGATGTACGGCCGGCGAGGGCGATGTGGTACGAGAATGACGAGGGCACCGTCGAGAAGGTCACCGCGAACCGGTTCGTTCCCTCTCGCATCATGCGCTCTTCGCGCGTGGCGTCGCCAATCTTGGCGACGAGCGACGGCACGAGATCGCCGATTCCTGACGAGGCCTCCACGCGAATGACCAGCGGCGTGTTCGGCCTGATTCGCACGTTGCCCGGATCCACGTGGAAGGCGAGCGCGTGCGGCGACGCGAACACCCACGCGGCCTGAGCCGTTCTCAGCGTCGGACCGGTCAGCGTCGTGCCGGTGACCAGCAGGATCGCCGCGACGGCCGCGGCCTGCCAGGCGCTGCGGCGCAGGCGTGCGCCGGAGATGACGGCGTC
>JBKPSY010000303.1:0-12244 GCA_046735235.1 Acidobacteriota bacterium
CCCGTACTCGAACAGGCCGCCCTCGGACGATGCGGCCCAGACCGCGCGTTCGAGGTCCATTGACGAGAGTGCGCGCGCAAGCGTGTCCGTCTGCCGCCAGTCATACCGCACGTGCGTGAATGTGACGTCCAGGCCGTGGAGCTTTGCCCCCGGCTCCATCAGCGCCTTCAGTGCGCGCGCGCCAAACGACGGGCCCGCGGTGTCCTGATCGAACACGTGGATGTGGATCGACCGGCCTGAGAGCGTCGACGGCGACTCCTGCTGCACGAGAATCAGGGCGTTCAGGCTGTCGATGGCCGGGCCACCGGCGATGTTGACCAGGTGCACCGGCGCGCCAGGCGCCGACCTCAACGCCGGCGCGAGGGCGTCTGCAATGAACGCGGTGATGTTCTGCAGCCGCATGCGCATCGACACGGGGCCGAGCGCTCGCGCGATCTGCCGGTCCAGCTCGACGGCGTAGGCCCCGAGGTTGTCGGGACCGAGCTTCATCAGGTACGTGTTCAGGCCGGTGAGAAACGTGCCCGTCCCGGCGAGCATGCCGCGGCCGAGGATGGAACCCGCGAGCATCGCCCGCATCGCCTCGCGCTGCTCCTCTGTGGCGTCCCGCGAACGGGCCATCATGTCCTGGAAGGCGGCCGCCAGGGCGTCGAGCTCCGCGTCCGTCGGTGCGATCGCGAACGCCGGATGCGTCACGTCGATCACCGGCAGCTCGAGGCCGTCGTCGGTGACCGCATAGCTCACGCCAAATCTCTTGTGGGCTTCCGGGATGGTTGCATTCATCGGTCAACGGACTCGCACGTGGGGCAGGGCTTCAGGCCTGCTGGTTGGTACGTAGGGCAGAGCTTCAGCCCTGCTCGCTCGTACGTAGGGCGGGGCTTCAGCCCCGCCGTGGCTCGGCTCGACATGCTTCAGAGCGTGTTGTAGACGAGCGTCACGAACGCGTCGGGCTGGATAAAGCCCTTTCCCCAGGTCGCGTCGAGGTCGGCCGTCGGCTTGGCGGCGATGACGTCGGCAAGCGACTTCTTCCCGTCCTTGAGCGCCTTCACCCGATCTCGCACGGTCACGAGCATGTCATGCGCGCGCTGCAGCGCCGGCCTGTCGGCGAGCGGGCCATGGCCCGGCACGATCTTCGTCTGGTCGTTCGCCACCTGCAGTCCCTGCGCAGCGCCGTCAATCATGCCGTTGATTTTGCCGCCGGTGCCGGCGTCGATGAACGGATAGACGCCGTTGAAGTAGACATCGCCCATGTGAAGCACGTTTGCCTTCGTGAAATGCACGTAGATGTCCGTGTCCGTGTGCGCCGGCGGAAAATACGCCAGTTCGAGCGAGTCGCCGTTGGCCTGAACGGTCTTCGACGACCGGAACGTCTCGGTCGGCCTCGCCGAAGGAGGCACCGGCTCGAGGTGCATCCCCATCAGGTCGTGCGGCTCGTTCAGGCGCTTCCGTGTGTTGTCGTGCGCCAGGACGTCGGCGCCCGCCTTGTGGAAGTTCCCGTTGTTGTCCGTGTGATCGAAGTGCCAGTGCGTGTCGATGAGGAGAGCGATCGGTCCCGGCCCCATCGCGTCAATCGTGGCCTTGAGCTTCGGCCACGCCGGCTGCATGAAGCTGTCGACGACGAACTTGCCGTCAGGGCCCGCCTGCACGACCACGTTGCCGCCAGGCCCGGAGAGCATGTCGATTCCCGGCACGAGCGGCGTGACCGCGATGGGAATCGACCCCATCTGGGCGCGGATCGCCGCCAGCGGATCGGCCGGCGTGGCCGCCGGCGCCTGGGCCTGCGTCCACGCGGCCAGCGACGACGACCGGGCAATCAGAGTTCCGCCCACTGCCCCGGCGGTGAGTGTGAGAAGTTCGCGACGGCTGATGCTCATGGGGCCAATCGACCTCGAGGAAGGAGATGTGCCCAGTCTATATAATCCAGCCACGGTCCGGCGCAGCCGGTGGAGGCCCATGGCTCAATTTCGAGCGGCGTCGGTTGTGACGCTTGTTGCCCTTGGAGTATGCGGGCTGAGCCCTGCCGCATCCGCCCAGGTTTATCAGCTCGGCGAGATGAACACACGCCAGATCCAGGCCCTGGACAGGCAGCACACGGTGGTCGTTATCCCGGGCGGCATCCTCGAGGAGCACGGGCCATACCTGCCGTCATATACGGACGGCTACTCAATCGCCGCCTACGCCGCGACGCTCGCGCGGGCGATCGTCGCGCGGCCCGGGTGGACGGTGGTCATGTTCCCGCAGATCCCGCTGGGCAACGACCCGGCGAACACGATCGGCGGCCTGCGGCGATTTCCAGGAAGCTATCCCGTGCGGATGACGACCCTTCGCGCCGTCTACATGGACCTCGCCAGCGAACTCGGCGAGCAGGGCTTCAAGTGGATCTTCCTGGTCCACAACCACGGCGCGCCAAACCATCACATCGCGCTCAACCAGGCGTCCGACTACTTCCACGACACGTATGGCGGCACGATGGTGCACCTGTTCGGGTTGAAGCCCGTCTTCCTGTGCTGCGGCACGAAGGACACCTTCCTCTCGAAGGAGGCGCGCGCGGAAGAGGGCTTCACCGTTCACGCGGGAGCCGATGAAACCAGCACGCTGTTCTTCGTCCGTCCCGATCTGCTCGCGCCAGATTTCGCCAAGGCGCCGTCCCTCACGGCGAAGGACTTCGCGGATCACGTGAAGATCGCCAAAGCCGACGGCTGGCCCGGCTACTTCGGCGCACCGCGATTGGCCAGCGCCGCCATGGGCGCCCAGGAGTTCGAGAAGGCGTCGGCGAAGCTGGTCGAGTACGCGCTCCGCATCCTCGACGGTCTCGATTCCCGATCCGTTCCGCGCTACGCCGACGAGATGGATCCGCTCGACGTGTCGGGCGAGCAGGAAGAGATCGCCTTCGAAAAGACGATGGGCAAGCGTCAGCAGGATTGGCTGACGGCGCACCGTCTCCAGTAGCCGGGCGAATGCCTCACCCCGTCGTCCAGGTCGCTGGAATCCAGAAGCGCTACGGCACGCTGGTCGCCGTTGACGACGTGTCGTTCGACGTCCACGAAGGCGAGATCTTCGGCTTGATTGGTCCCAACGGCGCCGGCAAGACGACGACGATGGAGGCGGTCGAGGGACTGCGGCCGATCGATCGCGGCTCGATTACCGTGCTTGGGCTGGATCCGGTCCGCGACGTCTACGCGCTACAGGATCGGATCGGCGTGCAGCTGCAGGCCGCGCAGCTCCAGAAACGCATCACCGTCTGGGAAACGCTGGACTTGTGGGCGTCGCTCTACAAGCATCCCGTTGACGGGTCGAAGCTGCTCGAACAGCTTGGCCTCGGCGAGAAGCGCAACGCCTGGTTCATGACGCTGTCGGGAGGCCAGAAGCAGCGGCTTTTCATCGCGCTGGCGCTCATCAACGATCCCGAGCTGGTGTTCCTCGACGAGCTGACCACCGGCCTGGACCCGCAGGCGCGCCGCGCGATCTGGGAGCTCGTGCGCGGCATTCGCGCGCGCGGCAAGACGGTCTTCCTGACGACTCATCTGATGGAGGAGGCCGAGCGCCTGTGCGATCGCGTTGCGATCCTCGACCACGGCCGGATCATCGACGTCGACACCCCCGCCGCGCTCGTCCGCCGGTATTGTCCCGAGCGTGCAGTGGTGCTCGTCACGGACGACGACACCGCGGACGCGAAGTTCCGTGCGGCGCCAGGCGTAGACGACGTGGCACGCCGCGAGCACGAGCTGACGATCCGCGGCCATGGCGACGAGCTCGTGACGACCGTCATCGGCGTCGTGTCCGACCATCACCTTCCCGTCCGCGACCTCAGGACCGAGCGGCCGACGCTCGAAGACGTGTTCCTGAAGGTGACCGGCCACTCGATCCGGGACTGAGCCATGCGCGGACTCTGGAAGCTGACCTGGCTCGAGATCAAGATTTTCGTCCGCGAGCCGCTCGGGTTCATCGGCAGCGTCCTCGTGCCGCTGCTGGTGTTCATCGGCATGGGGAAGTTGATCGGCGGTGGTGACAAGCCCGCGACGCCGGAACTCGCGACGGCAGTGGGCGTCGAGATCCCCGTACTCGGCGCGTTGCTCATCTCGATGAGCGCCGTGCTGTCGCTGATCACCATCGTCTCGATTTACCGTGAGGGCGGGATCCTGAAGCGGCTACGGGCCACGCCGCTCCGGCCGGTGACCATCCTGGCGGCACACGTCCTGGTGAAGCTGCTGTTGACGGCGTTCACCCTGGCGCTGATGGGGCTGGCCGGCCGGCGGTTCTACCCGACGACCCTCCATGTGCCGGCCCTCAGCTTTGCGCTCGCGCTCCTCGTCTCCACGGTGAGCCTGCTGGCCATCGGCTTCATCGTCGCCAGCGTCGTGCCGACCGCCCGGTTCGCACAGCCGGTCGGCGGCCTCCTGGTCTACCCGCTCGTCGGCGTGTCGGGCCTGTTCGTCCCGTTCCATAAGTTACCCGGTGTCTTGCAGGCGATCGGAGCCCTGTCGCCGCTCACCTATGCAGTCTCGCTGCTCAGGGGTATCCTTCTCGGCGACTCGTGGATGGCCCACGCCGGCGATCTGGCCGCGCTCGCGGCGATCGTCGCGGCCTCCGCGGCGATTTCGAGTCGAGTCTTTCGGTGGGAGTGAGGAAGTCCATAGGTCCATAGGTCCATAGGTCCATGGGTCCATAGGTCCATGGGTCCATAGGTCCATGGGTGCATGGGTGCATGCGCGCATGGGGAACTTACCCATGGACCCATGGACCCATGGACCCATGGACCCATGGACTTCGTACAAGGAGGAGAGCGATGAAGCGCATGATTGGGATGGCGGCGATTCTGGTGTTGTCAGCGGCACCGGCGTTCGCCCAGGGCGAGTCGATCAGCAGTGCGGTGAAGAAGGCGTGGGCTGGCGCGAAGCAGAACATCGCAGAGTCCGCGGCACAGATGCCCGAAGCGGACTACAGCTTCAAGCCGGTGGACTCGGTCCGGACGTTCGGCGAAATCCTGGCGCACGTGGCGGGCGCCAACTACGTGTTCTGCGCGTCGACGACGGGCGAGAAGCCGCCGTACGCCGAGGACGCGTTCGAGAAGACCGCCAAGACGAAGGCGGAGATCACGAAGGCGCTCACCGAGTCGCTGGCTTACTGCGACGCGAAGTACAACGCGCTGACCGACGCATCAGCCCTGAAGATTGTCGATTTGCCGTTCGGGATGGGGAAGAACCCGTCCGTCTATCCACTGCTCGTCAACACCGGTCACCTGAACGAGCACTACGGCAACCTGGTGACCTATTTCCGCATCAAGGGAATGGTGCCGCCGAGTTCGAAGAGGAACTAGCGAACGCAGGGGTCAGGGGTCAGGGATCAGGAGCCGGGGTCAGTTCGCGCGTCACATTCAGCGTGACGATGGCTCTCTGAACCCTGAACCCTGAACCCTGGAACCCTGAACCCGGACCCGTTCTCACATTCCTCCAAGCGTCTCCGTCGATCCCGCGGCGACCGCCCACCGCAGGCGCATCAGCACCGCACCGAAGCGTACTTCGTCGCCGTCCGACAGCTTCACCCGCGTCGTGACCTTCTGACCGTTGACGGTCGTCCCGTTCTTGCTGCCGAGATCCTCGAGCCACGCGCTCATGCCCTCTACGACGATCTTCGCGTGACGTCGCGAGACACTTCCCGAGTCGAGCCAGACGTCCGTCGGCAGCTCGCGTCCGATTGCGTTCTCGCCCTCCTGCAGCTTCGCGTGCGTGCTCTCTGAATGCAGCCACCAGGCGCCGCCGCGTAACGAACCCGGCGTCGGCGTCGGCTGATCGCGTGCCACCGTGGCCGCGAACGCATAGCCGAAGCCGTGCACGGTCCGCACGTAGCGCGGCTGCCGGGCATCGTCGCCGAGCGCCGAGCGCAGTTCCGCGACCACCACTGACAGGTTCGCTTCGTCCACGAACGTGGACGGCCAGAGGCCCTGCTGGAGCTCGTCCTTCGACAGCGCCCGGGGCTGTGCTTCGACCAGCAAGACCAGGAGCTGGTAGGCCTTAGGCGTCAGGTGGACTGGATGGGCGTCGCGCAGGAGCTGACGGGTCTCGAAATCGACGATGAACTCGCCAAACCGGGCCCGCATGGGTTCTTGGATCTTTCTTGGATGATCCCTGCCGCGCTTTAAGGACTTCCGGCCGGGGAGGGCACATATTAACGCCAATTCCGGCCGGCCGTGGGCGTTCCGGGGGTGATGCCCCGAGAGCCGGCCCACGGCGAGGCGCCGGTGCCAGGTTGGCGGGATCGACAGTGCTGCAGTGCTGCCGTGCTGCAGCGCTGCGGTGCTGCGGCGCCGCGGTGCAGCGAGATCGCACTGCGGTGCCGTGGCGCTGCGGTGCTGCGGCGCGCAACGGACGTCGGCGGACGGAACTCGGAGACGGAAACCAACAGGAGGAGATCATGCGGTTCATCACGGCAGGCGCCATCGCAGGCGCGATGATTCTCGGCGCAGTGACGGTCGGAGCCCAGGCTTCGATGAAATTCTCGGGCATCAAGCTGGTCGACATGCGCTCACGGACACCCGAGCAGACGGTGAACGTCCTCGTGGATCCGAGCGGGCTCTCAATCGTCGATCCGGTTCACAACTCGCCGATCAAGACGTTCAACTACTCGGGCCTGGACGTCGTGCACACGTTCTCCCCTGCACCGCCGGCGACGGCGGGCAGCCCCAGCGCCGCGCCGACCGGGTCGGCGGCGATGCCGATGTACTTCGGAAAGGATCCCCGCAACTGGCTGACGCTGAAATCCGGCGACGCGACCGCCGTGCTCCGGGTGAGCCCGCACGTGTTCGACAAGTTCAAGGCGGCGCTCGTCGAACACAACGTCAAGATCACCGAAGGCAAGTAGCGCCCAAACGGGGATGCAGGCTCGGGCGGCCCACCGCGGACCGCTCGAGCCGAGGTCTGGAGTTGACGGCGATGGCACTTGCTCCCCGTTGGCTGCTCGTGGTACCGGCCCTTCAGCGCATGCCGGCGCGCGTCAGATCGACCCCGGTCGCCCGTCTGCGGCGCCTCGGCGCGATCAGGGTGAGGGCGTCGGTGTTCGTATTGCCGGACTCGCCCGCCACCCGTGAGGCCGTCGGCTGGCTGAAGGCCGACGTCGAGCGGGCCAACGGAGAGCTGACGGCGTTTGCCGCCGACAGCGTCGATGCCTGGACCGACGAGCGCATCGTCGAGGAATTCCGGCGCACCACGCAGACGGCCTACGCTCGCCTGGCGCAGGACCTGGAGGGTACCCTGGCCCGGGCCGCCAAGAGCGCCCGGCCTGGCGCTCGCTCGGGGCGTCGAAGACTCGACCGGTTTCTCGCACGAGCCGCAGACATCGAGCGGCTGGACTTCTTCGGGAGCGCGGGACGCGACCGGGTGCGCGCCCTCGTGGCAGACGTCCGCGAGACGCTGTCATCCGGGACGTCGAGGACGGATGGCGGGGGCGTGGCGCGCAGGGCCTATCGGGGACGACACTGGGTCACACTCCCCCGCCCGGGCGCCGATCGGATGGCTTCGGCGTGGCTCATCCGGCGCTTCGTGGATCCCGAGGCCACCTTCGGGTTCGCGCCCAACTCCAGCGCCGTTGCGGCCGACGCCGTCGCGTTCGACATGTTCGGCGTCGAGCTCAGTCACCGGGGCGACGAGTGCACGTTCGAGACGCTGCGCGATCGATTCGGTGTCAGAGACGATGGCGTCGAACACCTGGCCAGGCTCGTTCACGATCTGGACCTGAAGGACGGCCGTTACGAGGCGCCTGCTGCGGGAACTCTTGGCCCCATCATCGAGGGTCTGCAGCTTGCGGAAGCCGACGACCGGGCGTTGCTCGCGCACGGGATGGCGCTGTTCGAAGGGCTTTATCAGTCGGTCGCCCGCTCGGCGCCGTTCGAGGGCACTGATATCAACGAGGTCGCTGCCAGGGGTCAGGCCGGCGGCGAGTAGCATTCATCGGAGGTCCCATGCTGGCGCCAATTCTTCTCACAGTAGCCGTTCTCACGCAGGCTGTTCCTGCGACCGCCACCGCGCCGTCCCGAGAGGACATCGCGAAGTTCCTCTCCACAGCGAAGGTGGTCGGCCATCACGACATCGAGAAGGGCGTGACCCACCCAGTCCGCCTGACGCTGAGCGACGGCACGATGACGCACGACGCGGCGTTCACGCTCGTGGACGAGCACAAGGAAGTGATGCAGCTCGACGGCGGACGCACCGAGCTCAACTTCGTCGACTCGTACAAGTACACGCTCGCCGCGTACGGCATCGCGCAGATCCTCGCGTTGGACGACATGATGCCCGTCACGGTGCCCTTCCAGTGGGACCAGCACAAGGGCGCGCTCTCCTGGTGGCTCGACGTGAAGATGGACGAGGGCGAGCGCATGAAGAAGAAGCTGGAGGCGCCCGATGAGAACGAATGGGGCGCGCAAGTGTACCGCATGCGCGTCTTTGCCGCGCTCATCGGCGACACGGATCGCAACGCCGGAAACATCCTGATCGGCCCGGACTGGAAGCTGTGGATGATCGACTTCACCCGGGCCTTCCGGACGTGGAAGGACCTCCAGTCACCCAAGGATCTGACGCGTTGCGACAAGCGGCTGCTTGGTCGCCTCCGGATTCTGACCGCCGATAAGATCGCAGCGCGCACAGCCGGCTACCTGACGCAGCCAGAAATCGACGCCGTCATGGCCCGTCGCGAGGCGATCGTGAAGCTCTTCGACGCGAAGATCGCGCAGATGGGCGTTGCCAAGGTCCTCTACTGAGGAACGCTGCGGTCGCTCGCAGGGCCGGAGGGCACTAAGATTTCGCCGAGGCTCCCATGCTGGCTCCCTTGCTGCTCGTCCTGACGCTGACCGGCCAGGCAGTGCCTGTCGCAGCGCCTGTCGCGGCGCCGGCGGCAGCCCCGCTCTCGCGCGAGCAGATGGAGCACTTTCTCGCGACGGCCAAGGTGGTCGGCCATCACGGCATCAACAAGGGCATCACGAATCCGATCCGCCTCACGCTCTCCGACGGCGCGATCACGCACGACGCGGCGTTCACCTACGTCAACGAGCATCGCGCGGTCATGCAGCTCGACAGCGGCCGGAGCGAGCTGAACTTCGTCGATTCGTACAAGTACTCGCTGGCCGCCTACGACATCGCGAAGATGCTCGCGCTCGACGGGATGATGCCGGTGACGGTGCCGTACCAGTACGATTCGACGCCAGGCGCGCTCTCGTGGTGGGTCGACGTGAGGATGGACGAAGGCGAACGCGTGAAGAAGAAGATCGAGGCGCCCGACGAGAATGCCTGGGGCGAGCAGGTCTACCGGATGCGGGTGTTCTCGGCCCTCATCGCCGACACCGACCGCAACGCCGGCAATATTCTGATCGGCCCCGACTGGAAGCTGTGGATGATCGACTTCACCCGCGCGTTCCGCACGTGGAAGAACCTCGAAAAACCCGAGCAGCTGGTCCGGTGCGACAAGCGGCTGCTCGGCCGGCTCCGCATCCTGACGGCCGAGGGCATCGCGAAGGCGACCAACAACCTGCTCACGACCCCGGAGATCAACGGCGTGCTGTCGCGCCGCGACGCGATCGTCAAGCGGTTCGACGAGCTCATCGCGCAGAAGGGCGTCGGCAAGGTGCTGTACTGACGATTGACGATTGCGGCTGCTCCGCTTTACTGAACACGCACTATCGCTTTGACCGGAAGGTCCGCGCTCGAGCCGCCCACCGCGACTTCGTAGTCGCCCGGATCCACCGCGAAGGCCTTCCTGGCCTCGTCGTAATACCCGAAGTCATCCACGGCCCGCAGCCGGAACGTGACGCGCCTGGATTCGCCCGGCGCCAGAGAGACGCGTGCAAAGCCACGCAGCTGACGGACCGGCATCGGCCGTGACGGCGAGACCGCCCGCTCGTACAGCTGCACCACCTCGTCGCCGGCCCGCTGGCCGGTGTTCGTGACGGTGACCGAGGCCTCCATGACATCCGACGCTGCGACCCGCGCGCGATCCACCGCCAAGTCGGAATAGGTGAACCGCGTGTACGAGAGGCCGTATCCGAACGGGTAGAGCGGCGTCCCCGTGAAGTAGCGGTACGTGCGGTTCGTCATCGCGTAGTCGTCGAACGCCGGTAGCTGGTCGACGCCACGGTAGAACGTCACGGGGAGGCGGCCGGCGGGATTCGCGTCGCCGAAGAGCACGTCGGCGATCGCAGTGCCGCCGCGCTGACCGGGGTACCACGCGACCAGGATCGCGGGCAGGTGCTCCGAGGCCCACGGGCTGACCACGGCCGAGCCCGCCATCTGCACGAAGACGACCGGTTTGCCAGTGGCGGCCAGCGCCTTGAGCAGCTGCTCCTGCGGCGCCGGAAGCGCGATGTCGGTGCGGTCGCCACCGGCAAATCCCGGGTACGACACCTGCATCTCCTCGCCTTCGACGTCGCCGGTCAGCCCGCCGACGAAGATCGTCACGTCGGATGCGCGCGCGGCGTCGAGTGCCTCGTCCATCGGCGGCTTTGCGCCGGGCAGCTGCCACGCCAGCCGGATCTCGGCGTCGCGCTCGACCTCGAAGTACTCCAGCCGCACGTCCACGGGCTTCCCGGCTTCGAGCGTCATCTCCGCCGTCTTCGCCTGCGCCCTCGACGTGGTTGTCCAATTGTCGATCACCGGCCTGCCGTCCACGAACAGGCGGAACCCGTCGTCTCCGGCAACGGTGACGGTATACGTGCCCGACGCCGGCGGGACGATCTGACCCGTCCAGCGCGCCGAGAAATTGTCGTTGTCGAGCGCGTGATCGGCGGTGATCTCGCCGCGCGCGACGAGATCGCTCGTCGGCGATCCTCGATACCAGCGGAAATCGACGGTCGAGTCCACGCGCGAGAAGACCGGGGCGCCCTGAAGCTCGCGCCCTCGGAAGTACTCGGCTTTCAGTCCGTGCTCCGTGCTGGCGGCAGACGGCCGCAGACAGGCGGAGTCGACGGCCGCAATCGCCCGTGGATCGCTGCGGCCCTCGATCAGGTCGACGCCGCGCGCGTATCGGACGACGGTGCCCGGCCCGACGGCCTGGCGGATGCCGCCCAGCGCGGTCACCGGGTACGACGGCGTGCCGTAGTAGTTGCCGAGCAGCGACATCAGCTCGTCGGCGTTCGGCCCGATGACGGCAATGGACTTCAGGGCCTTCGACAGCGGCAGGACGCCGTCGTTCTTCAGCAGGACCATGGATTCCTGCGCCATGCGACGCGACAGCTGGTCGTGCTCGGGCGACTCGTTCACGGAGTACGGAATCTGGGCGTACTTGACGCGCTCGGGGGGATCGAACATGCCGAGCCGGAGCCGTGCGCGCATCAGCCGCGTCACCGCGACGTCGATGTCTTTTTCCGCGATCAGCCCCTGCGTCACCGCCTGCCCGAGCGATCGGTAGACGCCGCCGCACTCGAGGTCGCACCCGTTCTTCACGCCCATGGCCGCCGCGGCCTCGCGCGTCTCGACGACCTTGTGATTCCTGTAGATGTCGTCGATGGCGCCGCAGTCGGAGACGACGTAGCCGTCGAAGCCCCAGTCGCGGCGGAGTATGTCGATCAGCAGGCGCCTGCTGCCGGAGGCCGGCTCGCCGTCGACGCGGTTGTATGCGCCCATCACGGACTCGACGTGTGCGTCCTGCACGAGCGCGCGGAAGGCAGGCAGATACGTCTCGTAGAGGTCGCGCGCGCTCGGGTGGACGTCGAAGTGATGGCGATCGGCCTCCGGTCCGCTGTGCACGGCGTAGTGCTTCGCCGTCGCGATGACCTTCAGGTACTGCGGGTCGTCGCCCTGCAGGCCGGTGACGAACGCGACGCCCATGCGGGCTGTCAGGTACGGGTCCTCGCCGTAGGTTTCCTGGCCGCGCCCCCAGCGCGGGTCACGGAAGATGTTGATGTTGGGCGACCAGAACGTCAGGCCCTGATAGCGCGCGCGCAGGCCGCGCCGCTCGAACTCGTGGTGCTTCGCGCGAGCCTCGTCCGAGATCACGCCCGCGACTTCGTGGAGGAGCGGGACGTCGAAGCTCGCGGCGAGCCCGATCGCCTGCGGGAAGACGGTCGCGACGCCCGCCCGCGCGACGCCATGCAGGCACTCGTTCCACCACTCGTATGCGGGCACGCCGAGCCTGGGAACCGCGGCGGCGTCGTTGGTCAACTGCGAGATCTTCTCGTCGAGCGTCATTCGCGAGACAAGGTCCGCGGCCCGCGCGTCGGCGGTCAGATCGGGATTCAGGTACGCCGGTCGATCGGCCTGTCTTCCCT
>JBKPSY010000304.1:0-17475 GCA_046735235.1 Acidobacteriota bacterium
CGCCAGCGCCTCCAGCCCCGCCGGCGCCACCGGCCTCGCCCGCTCCGCCGGCGCCTCCAGCCCCGCCGGCCGGCGTCTCGTGGCACTCCCAGGAAGGCGGCACCTGGAACATGGTCGACAGCCATGACGGCGAGACACTGAAGATCAACGCGCACGGCAGCGTCGAATTCACGGACGACGAGACCGACGTGCAGAGAGTGTCGCCGGGCGGCTACATCACGATCGAGAAGTCGAATGGCCGCTGGCTCGCCACCGACAGCCAGAAGTTCGACGCGCGCGACAAGAACGGCACGCTCGTTCGGACCTACTACGCGAATGGCAAGGAGATGACCGCCGAGGAGGGCCGCGCGTGGCTCAAGACGTTCCTCCCGGAGTTGCTGAGGGAGATGGCGTTCAACGCCGATCGCCGCGTCGCACGTCAGCTCGCCAAGGGCGGCCCTGGCCTCGTGCTCGACGAGATTGCCCGCACAAAGAACAGCTACGCGAAGAGCGTCTACTTCCGCGAGCTGTTCACGCAGGCGAAGCTGGATCAGCCGATGCTCTCGCGCAGCCTCCAGCAAGCTGGTCGTGAAGTGCATTCCGACTACGACCTGGCCGAGACGCTGATTGCCGCCGCGAAGCATCAGCCGATCGAACGTGGGCTCATCGACTTCGTCGCCGCGGCGCGGTCCGTGAAGTCGGACTACGACGAGGGCCGTGTGCTGCAGCAAGCACTCACGAGCCCTGGCGCGACGCCCGCCGTCGCGGCCGCGGTTTTCGGCGCGGCCACACCGGCCGGGGACAACAGCGGCATTCAGTCCGACTACGACCTGGCGGAACTCCTGATCAAGACGCCGCCGGCGCTCATCGAGCAGTCGGCCTCCGGATGGGCCGCGGCAATCGCGAGCATCGGCTCGTCGTACGACCGCAGCCGCGCCATTGAGGCCGCACTGAAACCGGGGGCCCCGCCTGCGACGGTGCAGGCGGCGCTGGACGCGGCGTCGGGCATCTCGTCGGACTACGACCTGGCCACGCTGCTCACGAATGCGGCGTCGGCCGGCGTGCTTACCGATCGAACGGCCAACGCCTATCTCGGCGCGACAACGCACGTGAAGGGCTCGTACGATCGCGGACGCGTGATGCACGAGATCGCGAAGTCGTCGCTCGGCGATCAGTCGCTCGCGCAGGCGGTGGGCCTGGCGGCCACGATGTCCTCGGACTACGACCGCGCAGAGGCGCTCATCGCGCTGAGCCGCGCGCGCGGCATCGGGCCGGCATCGAAGAAGGCGCTCAGCGAGTCGGCCAGCGCGATGCACGGCGATTACGATCGTGGCCGGGTGCTCGAGGCGCTGTCGTCAGCAGGTATTCGGTAGCTCGGAAGCAGGCCTGAAGGCCTGCGCTACATGATGTGGGCGTGTCCATTCCATCTGTAGCGCAGGCCTTCAAACGCAATCTGTAGCGCAGGCCTTCAGGCGCAATCTGTAGCGCAGGCCTTCAGGCCTGCCTCGTTACCCGTCTTCAGGCCTGCCCCACCAACCGTCCGTCGCTCATGACGACAATCTGATCGGCCGCCACGCGCAGATCCGCCTCGTCGTGCGACACGTGGATCGCGGGGATGCCAGCCTCCGCGATCCATGCGCCAAGCAACTCCAGAATCCGCCGCCGCAACGGCACGTCCACCGCCGACAGGGGCTCATCCAGCAGCAGCAGCGACGGCGACGATGCGAGCGCGCGAGCGAGCGCGACGCGCTGGCGCTCGCCGCCGGAAAGGCCGTGGATCGGGCGGTCGATGAGCGGCTCGATCTCCAGCATTCGCAACAACCCGTCGAGCGGCGCGCTGCCGCCGCGGCCCGCGCCGTAGGTGATGTTGCCTCGGACGTCCAGATGCGGGAAGAGCGCGGCATCCTGCGGCGCGTAGCCGATGCCCCGGTCGCGGACGTGCGTGTGCGTGCCGGTCGCGGTGTCGGCCAGCACGCGTTCGCTGACGACAATCCGCGCGTGACGTGGCCGCCGCAGCCCCGCAATCACCTCGAGCAACGTCGTCTTGCCGGACCCTGACGGGCCGAAGAGCCCGAGCAGCCGGCAGTCGCCCTGCCACGAGACGTCGAGCGCGAAGCTCCCCTGGGTGAGCTGCGCCATGACCGTCAGCGGCACGCGAGGCTGATCGAGCATCGCTAGGCCCTCTCTCGAACGAGCCGGTTTGAGATCCACACGGCCACGAAGGCGATCACCAGGGAGGCGATCGCCAGCGTCGCGGCGTCGTGGTCGCGCCCCGTCTCGAGGAAGCCATACATCGCGAGCGCCACGGTCCGCGTCTCGCCGGGAATGCTGCCGGCGATCACCATGGACGCGCCGAACTCGCCGAGCGCACGGGAGAAGCCGAGCAGCGCGCCCGCGAGCACGCTGCGTCTTGCGAGTGGCAGGCTGATCGTCAAAAACACGCGGAGCGGGCCGGCGCCGAGCGTCTCGGCCATTTGCTCGAAGCGTCGAGTGCCCTGTTCGAAACCGGCGCGGGCGCTGCGGACAACGAGCGGCAGGCCCATGACGACCATCGCGATGACGAGGGCCTTCCACGTGAAGATGATGTCGATGCCGGCGCGATCCAGGAGCGCGCCGAACCAGCCGCGCCGGCCTAGGAGGCGCAGCAGCAGGAAGCCGGTCGCGACCGGCGGCAGTACGAGCGGCAGCGTGACGAGCGTTTCGACCGGCGCCTTGAGCCACGACTGGCTGCGCGCCAGCCACCACGCCAGCGCCACGCCCGGTGGCAACATGGCCAGGGTCGCCGCAAGGGCGACAACCACCGTGAGCTGAAGGATGGAGAGGAGCTCGCCCGAGATCATCGAGCGGAGGCCGTGTCGGGCGCGAGAAAGCCGCTCGCCGCAAATGTCTCGCGCGACGCGGCGCTCTGCAGGAAGGCAATGAACTTCCGTGCCGTCTCCGGATGGGGCGCGTGCTTCAGCACCGCGCCCGGATACAGGATCGCCGGCGCGTCACCAAGTGGCACCTCATAGGCGACCGTCACCTTCGAGTCCGCTGCGGCGTCGGTGCGATACACGATGCCGGCGTCGGCGTTGGCGGCCTCGACGGCGACCAGCGCCGCGCGGACGCTCGCCGAAGGCACGATCTTGGGCTCGATACGGCGCCAGAGACCGACGCGTTCGAGCCACGTCTTCGCGTACACGCCGGCCGGCACGCCCTGGGGATCGCCAATGGCCACGCGCTTCACGGCGTTGTCGGCGAGCGAGTCGGGTGGCGGGCCTGGGAGCGAGTGGCCTGTGGGCACCACGACGACGAGCTGGTTGGTGAAGAGGATGACGCGATCGGCCACGTCCGCGCTTCCGCCAGAGGTCACGCGGTCCATCTGCGCCTCGTCCGCGCTGATGAAAACGTCCGCGGGTGCGCCTTCGAGAATCTGGCGGGCCAGCACGTTCGAGGCGGCGAAATTCAGCGCGACGTGAGGGTTGCCCGCGGCTTCCCACCGCGTCGCGATCTCTGCCAGGACGTCCGTGAGGCTGACCGCCGCCGAGACCCGGAGTGGCCCGGCGGGCGCCGGCGGCCCCTGCCGGTTGCATGCCGCGAGCGCGACCACGCAGAGAGCCCCCGCAGTCCACAAAAGGGCGCGGCTGAGCCCGGGAGCCATAGGCCCGTAATTTGACACGTCCGGCGGCGCTACGCTAGCCTGACGGCAGTCATGGTGCAGTTCGTCCACCACGCGCATCGCCACCATCATCTGGCCTCGGGGCCGGACCGGTCGAGCTGCGCGTAGGGCGAACGACATCAACACGACGCCCGATTCGAGCAACACACGCAGCCCCGCCGGTCCGGCGGGGTTTTTTTTTGCGCGAGCTTTGTCGTAGGGCTCGGCGCCGGGCGTCCGTAGGGCCCGGCTTCAGCCGGGCCGCAAGAGGGGCAATCATGGACTTCAGTAAATTTCAGGGCCTCGTGCCGGCGGTGGTGCAGGACGCCGACTCAAGCGAGGTCCTCATGGTCGGCTTCATGAACGAGGACGCGCTGGCGCGCACGCGCGAGTCCGGTTATGTCACGTTCTTCAGCCGCACGCGCAATACGCTCTGGACGAAGGGCGAGACGTCGGGCAACCGCCTCCAGGTCGTGGACCTGCTGGTGGACTGCGACGAGGACACGCTGCTCGTCAAGGCGAAGCGGCTCGGCGACGGCAACGTGTGCCACACCGGCCGGCGCACCTGCTTCAACACGAGGCTCGAGTAGTCATGGCCACGCTGCGACTCGGAATCCCGAAGGGCTCACTGCAGGACGCCACGGTGCAGCTGTTCGCGCGCGCCGGCTTCACGCTGAACGTCAACAGCCGGTCGTACTTCCCGACTGTTGACGATCCCGAGCTCGAGTGCATGCTGATCCGCGCGCAGGAGATGGCCCGCTACGTCGCCGACGGCGTGCTCGACGCGGGCCTCACCGGTCAGGACTGGATCCGCGAGCACGAGGTCGGCCATCCGGAGGAAGCGCCGCTGGTCTCCATCTGCGACCTCATTTATGCGAAGCAGAGTTTTGGCAAAGTGCGCTGGGTGCTCGCCGTGCCCGAGGACTCGCCTTTTCAGCGCGCCGAGGATCTGGCCGGCAAGACGATCGCCACGGAGCTCGTTCGGGTGACGAAGGCGTACTTCGACGCCCGCAAGGTCGACGTCGACGTCGAGTTCTCATGGGGTGCAACCGAAGTGAAGCCCCCGGTGCTCGCCGACGCGATCGTCGAGGCGACGGAAACCGGATCGACGCTGCGCGCGAACCGGCTCCGCATCATCGACACGCTGATGGAGTCGAACACGCAGCTCATCGCCAACCAGAAGACCCTGGCGGACCCGTGGAAGAAGACAAAGCTCGACAACATCGCGCTGCTGCTCAAGGCGGCCATAGAGGCGCACGGCCGCGTCGGCCTGATGTTGAACGTTCCGCGCGCCGATCTGAGCGCGGTGCTCTCGCTCCTGCCCGCGCTCCAACGGCCCACGATCTCTCCGCTGAGCGACGAGGGATGGGTCGCAGTGAACACGATCATCGAAGAGAAGACGGTGCGCGACCTGATCCCGCGCTTGAAGCTCGCGGGCGGACAGGGGATCGTCGAATATCCGTTGAATAAGATCGTCGTGTAGCGCAGGGCTTCAGCCCTGCCATGGCGACCGGCAGGCCTGAAGGCCGGCGCTACCGCACCGAATGGCTGGACCGCAGAACGAGACATGGGCATCATCCGAATCGTCCACACCTCTGACACTCGCACCGTCGATGCGCTGCTGTCGCCGCGCCGCGCGGATGACCGCGCCGTGATGCGCCGCGTCAGCCGGATCGTGGACGCCGTGCGCGCCGAGGGTGACGCTGCGGTTCGACGGTACGCGGCCCGGTTCGATGGCTTCGACGGGCCGTTCGAGATTCCCAGCGCCGCCTGGAAGGCCGAGGCCCGCAAGGCGCCTCGTGAAGTACGGGCCGCGCTGAAGGTCGCCGCGGCCAACATCGCGCGAGTGGCCGAGGCGCAGCGGCCACGTTCAGGCCGTGTGCGTGTCGCGCCTGGAGTCACGGTCGAACAGCGGGTACGTCCGCTCGATCGCGTCGGCTGTTACGTGCCAGGCGGACGGTATCCGCTGCCGTCGACGCTGCTGATGACGGCAATTCCGGCGCGTGTCGCCGGCGTGCCGGACATCATCGCGGCCTGTCCGCGACCCGATCCCATCGTGCTCGCGGCGGCCGAGGCGGCGGGCGTCACGCGGCTGTTCCGCCTCGGCGGCGCCCACGCAATCGCCGCTCTCGCGTTTGGCACGGCGTCGATCCCGCGGGTGGACCGCATCGTCGGCCCGGGCAACAAGTACGTCGCCGCCGCGAAGCAATACGTCTCGGGCGAGGTCGGCATCGACATGCAGGCCGGTCCGAGCGAAATCCTGATCCTGTCCGACAGCGGCGACCCGGCATGGCTCGCGGCCGACCTGATCGCGCAGGCGGAGCACGACCCGGACGCCCGCGCGCTGCTCATCACGACGAAGCGGCGTCTGGCCGCGGCAGTCGCGCGCGAAGTCGATAGACACGCCCCTCACGACGGGCCCGCGCGGGCGTCGCTCACGGCCAACGGCGGCGTCCTGGTTGCCAGAACTCGCGCCGAGATGATCGCGCTGGCGAATCGCATGGCTCCCGAGCATCTCGTCGCGGACGACGAGGCGACAGCCGCGGCCGTGAGCCGGGCGGGCGCGATCTTCGTCGGCGCGCACACCGCGCAGGTCGCCGGCGACTACGCGATTGGGTCGAACCACGTGCTTCCCACCGGTGGGGCGGCCCGGTTTCGCGGCGGCCTCAGCACGGCTGATTTCGTGCGGGTCGTGTCAGTCCAGCGACTGACGCGGGCGGGGCTCAGGCGCCTCGCGCCGACCGTCCGAACGCTCGCGCGCGCCGAAGGTCTCGTCTCGCACGAGGCGTCCATCCGAGTGAGGGTCCCGTGAGCGACGGCTACAACCGCCCCGCGCCGACGGGCGACGGACTGCGACTGCACCTCAACGAAAACACGGCAGGCTGCTCGCCGAAGGTGCTCGAGGCGCTGGCCGCGCTCAGCGCCTCCGACGTCGCGTGCTATCCCGACTACGACGTCGTCTACCGCGAGACCGCGGCGTACCTGGGTGTGCCCGAGGCACGCCTGCTGCTGGTCAACGGACTCGACGAAGGCATCCTGATGGCCACGCTGGTCGCGCTGCGCGGCCAGACGATGGACGGGAAATCGGCGGAGTTCGTGGTGGTGACACCCGCCTTCGACATGTATGCGATCACGGCGCGCGCCTGCGGTGGCGCCGTCGTGAACGCGGCGCCCCGTGACGATTTCGAGTTTCCCCTCGAGAACGTCCTGAAGGCGATCTCGCCCCGCACCCGCCTCGTATTCGTGACGAGTCCGAACAACCCCACCGGCGTGCGGGTCACGAACCGTGACATCGAGGCCGTCGCTCGCGCCGTTCCCGCAGGCGCACTCGTGTTCGTGGACGAGTGCTACCACGACTTCTGCGGCGACACGGCGCTGCCGCTCGTCGACGCGCATCCGAACATCATCGTCGGCCGGACGTTCGCGAAGTCGCAGGGCCTCGCGGCGCTTCGTGCCGGCGCGCTGATCGCCACCCCAGAGGCGCTCGGGCCGTTCAAGGCCGTGACCCCGCCCTACAGCCTGAACGTCGCCGCTGCCGTCGCACTCCGCGCGGCGATCGCCGACGGTGCCCGGTTGCGCTCGTACGTCGATCAGGTGGTGCGCTCGCGAGAGCTCATGTACGAATTCTGCGCGCGCCACGGCTTCGAGACCTGGCAGAGCGGCGCCAACTTCGTCCTCGCGCGAGTCGGCCCGCAAGCGGCCGCGATCACCGCGGCACTGAAGGCGCGCGGCATCTTCATCCGCGACAAGACGGGCGACCCGGGTTGCGACGGCTGCATCCGGGTCACCACAGGCGTCGTCGCAGACACCGAGCGCTGTCTCGACGCGATGGAGGATTTCCTGTGCGGCGTGCGGTAATCGATCGGCGGACGACCGAGACACGGATTCTGCTGAAGCTGACGATCGAGGGGAAGGGCCGGTACGCGATCTCGACCGGCATCCGGTTCCTCGATCACATGCTCGAGCTGTTCACTCGGCATGGCGCATTCGACTTGACGGCGAAGGCGTCCGGCGATCTCGACGTCGATCAGCACCACACCGTCGAGGACCTCGGCATCGCCCTCGGCGAGGCCGTGAGCGCGGCGCTCGGCAATCGACGTGGCATCAACCGCGCCGGCTATTTCGTCATGCCCATGGACGAAACGCTGGCGGTGGTCGCGCTCGATCTGGGCGGCCGACCACACGCGTCAGTCGATCTGAAGCTGAAGGTCGCGCGCGTCGGGGACCTGCAGGCGGAGCTGATTCACGATTTCTTCGAGGGCTTCGCCATCGGCGCTCGTGCCAACGTCCACGCGAAGGTGCTCTATGGGCGCTCGAGCCATCACCACGTGGAGGCAGTCTTCAAGGCCTTCGCGCGGGCGTTGCGCGTCGCGTGCTCGAAGGACAGGCAGCTGGCCAAGGCGCTGCCGAGCACGAAAGGGCTCATCTAGCTGGCAGCCGACAGCTGACAGCTGACAGCACGGACATGTTGATCGCACTTGTCGATTACGGCGCCGGGAACCTGACCTCCGTCAAGAAGGCATTCGTGCACCTCGGCGCGACGCTGCATGTGCCGGGGGGCCCCGCCGATCTTGAACGCGCGGCCGCGGTGGTCGTTCCAGGTGTCGGCCACTTCTCGGCGACGCGGACGCTCACGCCGGAATGGCACGCCGCCATCCGCCGCAGTCTGGACGCCGGCCGTCCGCTGCTCGGCATCTGCGTCGGCATGCAGTGGCTGTATCAGGGGAGCACCGAAGCGCCCGACTGCCAGGGCCTCGGAGTGATTCCCGGAAGTTGCGCGAGGCTCACCGGGGGCGTTGATCGCCTGAAAGTGCCGCACGTCGGCTGGAACACTTTGCGCTTTCCCAGGGCGACGTCGCTGCTCGACGGCCTCGACCAGGACTCCAGCGTGTACTTCACGCACTCGTTTGCCGGGCCCGTGAACGGCGCGACCGCCGCCATCACCGAGTACGGAGAGCCGTTCGCGGCTGCGGTCGAGGACGGCCTCGTGATGGGAGTGCAGTTCCACCCGGAGAAGTCCGGCGACACGGGGCTCCAGATCCTGTCCAACTTCCTGCGGCGCGTCGCCGACGGCGTCGCCACGGCGCGAGGCTGACATGCTGGCGCGGCGCATCATCGCCTGTCTCGACGTGCGCGATGGACGAGTCGTGAAGGGCGTGAAGTTCGAGGGCTTGCGCTCGGCCGGCGAACCGGCAGCGCTCGCTCGTCGGTACAACGAAGAAGGCATCGACGAGCTGGTGATTCTCGACGTCACCGCGACGATCGAGAAGCGTCGCGCGCTGGCCGCGACCGTTGGCGCGGTCGCGCGTGAGCTGTTCATCCCGCTGTCGGTCGGCGGCGGAATCAAGGACGAGGGCGACGCGGCCGCCGCGGTCGAGGCCGGCGCCGACAAGGTCAGCCTCAACACGGCGCCGCTGGCCGATCCGGACCTGATCACGCGGCTCGCGAACCGGTACGGAAGCCAGGCAGTGATTGTGGCCATCGACGCGAAACGCGCCGCCGACGGCTACGCAGTCTACTCGCGGAGCGGGACGACGGCCGCCGCGCGCGACGCGGTGGAGTGGGCGCGCGAGGCCGAGTCTCGCGGGGCCGGCGAAATCCTGCTCACGTCAATCGATCGCGACGGCACGAAGGCCGGCTTCGACTGCGAGATGACCGCGGCAGTCTCGGCCGCGGTGAACATCCCGGTGATCGCCTCAGGCGGTGCCGGCACTTTCGATCACTTCGTGGACGTCTTCACGGTCGGCCGGGCGGACGCCGCGCTGGCAGCGTCGATCTTCCACTATTCGGAGCACGCCGTCGTGGACCTGAAGTCGCACCTCCAGGCGCGCGGCATCCCGATGCGGTTGACCTGACCGACCCGACCGAACCTGACCGACCCGATCGACCTGACCGACCTGACCGACCTGACCGACCTGTCTATGCTCATCCCGTCCATCGACCTCCGCGGCGGCAAAGTGGTTCAGCTCGTCCAGGGCGAACGTCTCGCCCTCGAAGACGCCGACCTCGACGCGTGGATCCGCCGCTTCGCGTCGTTCCCGAAGCTGCAGCTGATCGACCTCGATGCCGCGATTGGCACCGGAAGCAACGACGCGCTTGTCCGGTATGTCTGCGCGGCGAGGCCGTGTCGCGTGGGCGGCGGCATCCGCACGCTCGGGCGCGCGCTCGACGTCCTGACGGCCGGAGCGACGCATGTCATCGTCGGCTCGTCGCTGTTTCGCGACGGGAAGCCCGATCTCGAGTTCGCCGACATGCTCGCGCGTGAGCTGGGCGCCGAACGCGTGATCGCTGCCATCGACGCCAGGGGCGGCCGAGTCGCCGTGAAGGGCTGGCGTGAAACCGTCCCGCTCTCCGCGGCCGACGCCGCCCGCGCGCTCGAGCCGTACTGCTCGGAGTTCCTCTACACGCACGTGGACAAGGAAGGCCTCATGCAGGGCACCGACATGGAGGCCATTCGAACCGTCCGCGACGCCACCAGCCGCCGTGTCGTCGCCGCGGGCGGGATCACGACACAGGAAGAGATCGATGAGCTCGAAGCGATGGGCGTCGACGCCGTCGTGGGGATGGCGATCTACACGGGGCGGTTGAAGATCTGAATTGCAGGGCCAGGGGCCAGGGAACAAGGACAGTAGGGCGCGACTTCAGTCGCGCCATCTCGGCGGGACTGAAGTTCCGCACTACAACCGTCCTACTCCGCTCTCAACGCGTCCACGGGATTCGTCCTCGTCGCGCTGAGCGCGGGGCCAAGCGCCGCGAGGACGGTCAGCACGAGCATCGCCCCACCTGCGATGACAAACGTCCACCCGTCGCGCGGTGACACGCCGAAGAGCAGCGTCTCCAGCACGCGCGACGACGCGAGCGCGACGAGCAGGCCGCCGACGAGGCCCACTCCGGCGAACCACAAGCCTTGTCGCACCACGAGTCCCAGCACCTGCCCGCGGGCGGCGCCGAGCGCAACGCGGATTCCGAGCTCGCGCGAACGCTGGCGGACGCTCCACGTGAGCACGCCGTAGGCGCCGACGAGCGCGAGGACCGTCGCGACGCCGGCAAAGAGCAGAATCATCGCCAGGATGAATCGACGCTGGCCATTCGCCGCGGAGGCGATCTCGTCGAGCGTCCGCACTTCGGCAAGCGGCAGTTCCGCATCGAGCGACCGCAGCAGGCGTCGCACGTCCGCCGTCATCGCGGACGGATCGCCCGCTGTTCTCACGACGAGCGCCATCTCCGAGAAGGGAATCTGCGAGTGCGGGAACCAGAATGCGGGCACGGCGGACACGTCGGCCGGCGAGTCCTTGATGTCGTTGACGACGCCTACGATCGTCCGCTTCTCGCCCCAGAGATCGGTCTGATGGCCAAGGGGATCGATCTTGCCGAAGAACTTCGTCGCGAGGGCATGATTGACGACGATTACTTTCGGCGCATCGCTCCGGTCGCGCTCGTCAAGCACTCGTCCTTCGATGGCCGACACGCCCAGCGCCGTGAAGTACCCCGGCGTCGCGACGTGATACCTCGCCGAGTTCTCGTTCGGCGTCTTCAGATCGACGAGCGTGAAGTCGCTGTTCTCATCGTATCCCGTCCACGGCAAGTCGCTGCCCGCACCGACGGAGGTCACGCCAGGGAGCGCGGCCATCTCGCGAACGAGCGACGAGTAGAACGCCACCCGTCGATCGTTGTCCTTGTATCTCGGAGAGATCGTGGCGAGCCTCGCGGTGAGGGCGCCCTGCGGCGTGAAGCCCGCCGGCGCGTGCTGCAGCGCCATGAAGCTGCGCGCGAGCAGTCCCGCCGTGATGAGCAGCGCCGAGGCCAGGGCGATCTCGCCGACCACGAGCGCATTCCTGAGCCGCGCTGTTCGCCGGCCGCCGCTCGTGCGCGTGCCTCCGTCGTGCAGCGCCGGCCGCACGTCATCGGTGGCTTCATGCCACGCCGGCAACAGGCCGAAGAGGGCCGCCGACGCGCAGGCGACGAGCGCCGAGAACGCCAGGACGGTCCAATCCACGTGCACGTTGTGCAGTCGCGGAAAGTCCGCCGGCAGCACCGCGCGCAGGAAGCGAACGCCGCCGATGGTCAGGGCGAAGCCGCACGCCGTTCCCGGCAACGCGAGCAGCAGCGACTCCGCCAGCGATTGCCTCACCAGACGTCCACGGCCAGCGCCGAGCGCGAAGCGCACGGCCCGCTCGCCACGACGGCCGGCGCCCTTCGCCAGCAGCAGGCTCGACACGTTGGCGCAGGTGATCAGCATCACCAGCGCGCTGGCGAACATCAGCAGGCGGATGCCGTCGGACGAGGTCCCGACGACGTCGGTCAGCAGCGGCACGGCGCGAATACCCCAGATGTTCTCGTTGGCCGCGGCCGCGCGCTTCGAGAGCCCCGCAAGGTCGGCCTCGGCCTGGGCCGCGGTGGCGCCTGGCTTCAGCCGCGCGACCGCGTTGGTGTAATGCGAATTGCGTTCACGTTGCGCGTTGGCGTCCTCGAGTGGCAGCGGCCACCACACGTCCACGCTCTCTCCCTGGGGAAAGCTGCGATAGCTGCCGCCGACGTGCTCGAACCGAGCCGGCATCACGCCGACGACGGTGAACGGCCGCCCGCTCAGGCGCACCTGCCGGCCAAGCACCGTGGGGTCGGCATCGAAGCGGCGCCGCCACAACGCGTCGCTGATGACGACGACACCCGCGTCGCTGCGCTCTTCGGCCCAGGTGAACCCGCGGCCGAGGCCCGGACCCATGCCTAACACCGTGAAGTAGTTCGCCGACACCTGCAGGCCGCGAAGCGCTTCAGGGCGATCCTCGAGCGAGAGCTGCAGGTCCGCGCGCGTGAAGCCCGCGATGCCCTCCAGCGTGCGGTTGTCGTGGCGATACGAGAGCAGGGTGTGCTTGCGCACCGGGAACGTGGGGACTTCCGGCAGCGACTCGTAGATTCGGACGAGGCGATCAGGCGCCGGGTACGGCAGGGGCGACAGCAGGACTCCGTCGAGGAGGCTGAAAATCGTGGCCGTCGCGCTGATGCCGATCGCCAGCGTCAGCAGCGCCACGGCGGTGAAGCCCGGGTCGCGGCGAAGCATCCGCGCGGCATACGCGGTGTCCTGACGCAACTGGTCGATCCATGGCAGCCCCCGCTGGTCGCGCACGGACTCGGTGACCTGATCGGCGCCACCCAGCCTCATCGCGGCCCGGCGGCGCGCGTCTTCAGGGGCGGCCCCGCGCCGGCGTTCGAGCTGCTCCTGCATGTCGAGGTGAAACGCCAGCTCGTCGCGCATCTCGTCATCACGCCGGCCGCCGCCAATCGATCCGATGAGTCGCGAGCACCACGCGATCAGTCGGCGCATGGCTACTCCTCCGATCCCAGCAGGCGGTTGATGACGCCGGCCACGAGCCGCCATTGCTGGCGCTCCTCGGCAAGCTGCCGGCGGCCGGCAGTCGTGATGCTGTAGAACCGCGCGCGCCGGTTGTTCTCGGACGTGCCGAGCTTCGACTTGATGAGCCGGCGCTGCTCGAGCCGGAGGAGCGCCGGGTAGAGCGTCCCCTGGTTGATGCGCAGGACGTCTTCGGACACCTGCTCGAGCCGCTGGGCGATGCCCCAGCCGTGCATCGGTCCGAGCGTATCGAGCGTGCGGAGCACCATCAGATCGAGCGTGCCCTGGATCACATCGGCGCGGGGGGACATGGACGACTCCTGTTGAACGTCTAGAGGACTATACGAGAGTCTCCTCTGGATGTTCAACAGGAGGGCCGCGGCTGCGCCTCGGCAGCGGCGGGCGATGCGCCAGCAGGGCCGCTTCGCGGCAGGAGCCCTCGCTTCGCTCGGGCAAGGCTCTGGCTTCGCCGGCAGGCAAGCGACGGCCCGGAGGGCCCCGCCGCGGAGCGAAGCGACGCGGCCCTGCCGAGCGAAGCGCGGCCTCCGCCCGAGGCGGAAGCCGAGGGCCTACCTCCGCAGCCTCCGCATCATCGCCCGCACGGTTCCGCCAGGGTCCCGTGCGGCGCCGCGACCCACCTGGCCGAGCAGGCGCGCGGCCGCAGCGGCGTTGCCGCCGGCCGCCTTCAAGGCCTCGTCCAGCGCCGCCCGCTCGAGCGACTCGAGTTCCTCGCGCAGGTTCAGCGTGCCCTGCCGGACGCGACGGGCGATCTCGGAGTCGGCGGCGGCGCCACGGTCGGCCGATCGTTTCAGGACGCGCGCCGGAAGGTCGGCGAGCAGGATCTCCGTGCCCGCACGCTTGTACACGAGCGTTTCGTAGATCACGTTCCTCAGCTCGCGGATGTTGCCGGGCCACGCGTAGGCCTGGAGCGCGCGAACGACCTGCGGACCCAGCGTCACCGGTCCGTTCCGCTGCTGCTCCCGGACGAACCGCGCGGCGAACTGCAACGCGAGCTCTTCGACGTCCTCGGGACGCTCGCGGAGCGGCGGCAGCCGGATCGTCACGATCGCCAGCCGGGCGTAGAGATCCTCGCCGAAGAGCCCCTGTGCGGCGAGGGCCGCGAGATCGCGATTCGTGGCCGCCAGCAGGCGGAAGTCCACTTCGTGCCACTCGTTCTGTCCGAGACGGCTGACCACGCGGTCTTCGAGAACCCGGAGGAGCTTGACCTGCGTCTCGAGCGGCGTGTCGTCGATCTCGTCGAGAAAGACCGTGCCGCCCTGCGCGGCCATCAGCTGGCCGTCGTACTGCTGCACGGCGCCGGAGAAGGCCCCGCGCGCGTAGCCGAACAGCTCGGCCTCCATCAAGTCGTTCGGGATGGCGCCGCAGTTGATGGGAATGAACGGCTTCGGCCGACGCGCGGACCACTCGTGAATCGTGCGCGCCATGATCTCCTTGCCCGTGCCCGTCTCTCCGAGGAGCAGCACCGGCATCGACGTGGCGGCGACGCGCGCCACCTGCGCCACCAGCGTCCGCGAGACGGCGCTGCGGGTGACGAGCACGTCGTTTTCCGGTGGCGTCGGCAGCGGCGACTGGAGCTCGGCCAACCGTCGGAGGAGGCGCGCAACGGCGCCTGGCTCGCGGAGCGCGATGGCGTCGTAGGCGCCACGCGAGACGGCCTCGATGGCCGCCGCGTCGCCGACGTGGCCCGATGTCACCCAGAGCCACGGGAGACCGCCGGCCGGCGCCCGCGGCACCCGTCGCGCCTCCGCGCTCGCCACGACGATCGCGTCGGCGTCCGGGGCGGATCGCGCGAGACGGATCTCTGCCGCCTCCAGGACTCGGCGCAGCGCGCGGTCCGGCCGCGGCCCCTGCCAGCTGATCCTCATGTCGTTATTGTATTCGTGCTTGAACATCATTTAGATCGCTATTCCCTGCAGGCACGGCCTAAATCATTCGGGAAAACGCACGCTTTCGCCTGGTTCGCGCGATGCACCTCGTCTATCTGCTCGCCGGCCGCGGAATCGGTCCCCGGCCGTCACTCGGAAAGGCAGATGTCAGATGACTGTTTTCGCGCTGTCCCTCGGCTGGCTCTGGGCTCTCCCGGCGCTGGTCCTGCTCCTGGCCATCGCGCTCGTTGTCACGATGGTCGGCGGCTGGATCATCCGGGCCGACCAGTCAGGGCTGGTGATCAAGAAGTTCGGCGCCCCCCTCCCGACGGGCCGCATCATCGCCCTCGACGGCGAGGCGGGCTATCAAGCGCGGCTCCTGTCGCCGGGCTGGCACTTCGGCTACTGGCGGTGGCGCTATCGCATCATCCGCGTGCCGGTGACGATCGTCGAGCCGGGCCAGATCGCGCTCGTCGTCGCCGCAGACGGCGCGGCCATCCCGTCCGAGCGGGTGCTCGGACGCGCGGTGACGTGCGACAACTTCCAGGACGCGGAGGCGTTCCTGCGTGGCGGCGGCGAACGCGGGCGGCAGCTCGGGTTCCTGACCGCCGGCACGTATCGCATCAACCCGGCGCTCTTCGACGTCGTCAAGGGAGAGAGCGCCGAGCAGTACTCCATGGTCCCTGAGGACCTGCGCGTCTACCAGATGTCGACCGATCGCATCGGCATCGTGACCGTCCTGGACGGCCAGCCAATTCCGGCGGGCGATCTCGCGGGACCGATCGTCCCGGGGCACGACAGCTTCCAGCGCGGCCAGGCGTTCATCGAGGCCGGCGGCTGCCGGGGCCTGCAGGAGGAGGTGCTGCTTTCGGGCTCGTGGAACCTGAATCCGTGGTTCGTGCGCGTCGAGATGGTGCCGCTGACGGAGATCCCGATCGGCTATGTCGGCGTGGTCGTGAGCTACGTCGGCAACGAGCACCTGGATGTCTCGGGCGATACGTTCACGCACGGCGACCTGGTCGAAAAGGGCCGCAAGGGCGTGTGGGTGGAGCCGCTGCTTCCGGGCAAGCACCCGATCAACACGCGCGTGATGAAGGTCGAGCTCGTGCCGACCACGAACATCGTGCTGAACTGGGCGCAGCGCACCGAGGCGCACCAGTACGACCAGCGGCTGTCGTCGATCCTCGTGCGGTCGAAGGACGGCTTCTCGTTCAGCCTCGACGTGGCCCAGATCATCCACATCGGGATGAAGAACGCGCCGCGCGTGATTTCGCGCGTCGGGTCGATGCAGAACCTGGTGGACCACGTCCTGCAGCCGACCGTCGGCAACTACTTCAGGAACTCCGCGCAGGAGGTGACGGTGCTCGAGTTCCTGTCGGCGCGGTCGCTGCGGCAGAAGGAGGCATTCGAGAACATCAAGAAGGCGGTCGAAGCCTACGACGTCGAGTGCATCGACACGCTGATCGGCGACATCGTGCCGCCGGCCGAGTTGATGAAGACGCAGACCGACCGGAAGATCGCGGAGGAGCTGGAGCGCACTTACGAGGTCCAGCGCGAGGCGCAGGTTCAGCGCCAGGCGCTCGAGCGGGAGACGGCCGTCGCCAACATGCAGAACGAGGTCGTTCGCTCGGAGCAGACGGTGCGCATCTCGCAACAGACGGCGCTCTCGGCGGCCGAATCGGCACGCGGTGAAGGCAACGCGGCGCGGCTGCGCGCGGAGGGCCAGGCGGCGGCCGTGCGGTTGAACGGCGAGGCCGAAGCGGCGGCGGTTCGCGCGGTCGGTGCGGCCAAGGCCGACGCCTACAAGCAGGGCATGGAGGCCGTCGGCGGCGCCGGCTACACCGCGATCCAGCTGGCGACGATCCTGGGCGAGCACAACGTGAAGCTCGTCCCGGAGATCGCAGTCAGCGGCGACGGCAGCGGCGGCCTCATCAACGCGATGGTCGCGAAGATGCTGGCCGAGAAGTAGGCGAAGGGAGGTGAAGGGGGCGTAGGGAGCCACGGGGTTCCCCGTCCCCTCGCCTCCCTCGGCTCCCTCGCCTCCCTCTGCCCCCTGGTCAGGCAACTCCCCCGCCCCGTCCTCCGTCTATTCCCCCGGAGGCTTCGTCCGATGACCCGTGCCCTGACCCGCCTGTCCCGTTCGGCTGCCGCTGCTCTTTTGCTCCTCGGCGTCCCCACGCTGTCCTCGGCCGCGTCCAAGGAAACCGAGCGCGTCGAGAAGACCGTGACGTTTTCGCCAGGCGGCACGCTGAAACTCAAGAACTTCTCGGGCAACGTCGAGATCACCGGCGAGGATCGGGCGGACATCTCGCTCGTCGCGGTCCGTACCGCCACCCGCGATCGCCTCGATCACGTCAAGCTCGACATCCGCACCTCCGGAGATACGGTCACCATCGACGCCAACAAGCGCGACGACGACTGGGAGCACCACGACGACAACGTGGTCGAGACGGCGTTCACGATCAGGGTGCCGAAGAACGCGAACCTCGACGTCGACGTGTTCAGCAGCGCCGTGAGCGTGGCTGGGGTGTCGGGACGCCATCACGTGCACGGCTTCTCGTCCGAGCTGAGCGTGACCGGCAGCACCGGGCCGGTGGACGCCGAGACCTTCAGCGGCGCCATCC
>JBKPSY010000305.1:0-8557 GCA_046735235.1 Acidobacteriota bacterium
GGGCATCGCTGAGCACGTTCCAGGGAATGCTGCGCGCCTGTGGGTTGAGGACGTTAGAGAGGACGCACGAAGCAGAATCAAGTTTGGCGTCCCCGACGGCCACCGCGTTGGCGTGGGATCCGAGATTTCCCTCAGATGGGAAGTGGCGGCAGAAGTCCTTTCGTTGAATCGCCAATCGTAGATCGTCAATCGCCATTGGTTCTGGAGTAGCATCCCCCCGTGCGCCCCCTCGTCCAGGAGATCCGCCGCACGCCGCTGCTCTGGTTGCTGGCGTTCGTGCCCGCGCTGTTCGTTCTCCAGCGGATGAAGCCCGAGGCGCACACGTTGCTCTTCGGTCTCTCCGTGCTGGCGATCGTCCCTCTGGCCGCGCTCCTGAGTCATGCCACCGAATCGGTCGCCGTCAAGACCGGCGACGCTGTGGGTGGCCTTCTGAACGCGACGCTCGGTAACCTGACCGAGCTCGTCATCGCGCTCGCCGCCCTTCGCGCCGGCGAATACACGCTGGTCAAGGCGTCGATCGCCGGCGCCATTGTCACGAACTCGCTGTTCATGCTCGGCGCGTCGTTCCTGCTGGGGGGACTCCGCCATCACGTGCAGGAGTACAACCGCGTCAACGCCCGGCTTCAGGCGGGGCTGTTGTTCCTGGCGACGGTCGCGTTGCTGGTGCCCTCCGCCGTTGGCGGGGCCGACGGCGCCTCGAAGACCGCGTTCGTGACGAGTCTCAGCCTGGGCCTTGCGGTGCTGCTCATCGTGGCCTACGGGCTCGGCCTGTGGTTCACGCTGGGGACGCACCCCGAGGTCTTTGCCAGCGTCGCGCACGGCGAAGACGAGGAGGCGCCGTGGCCGCTGCGACTCGCGCTCGTGACGCTGGCCGGCGTCACGCTGCTGGTCGCGCTCGTCAGCGAGGTGTTCGTCGAATCGGTCCAGGATGCCGCGGTTGATCTCGGCATGAGCCAGGCCTTTGTCGGCTTCATCGTCGTCGCGCTCGTCGGCGCGGCGGCGGAGATGACGTCGGCCTTCGCGGGCGCGCGCAAAAACCGGCTCGATCTCAGCGTCGGCATCGCGCTCGGCAGCGCCTCGCAGATTGCGCTCTTCGTCGCGCCCGTGCTCGTGCTCGCGAGTTACGTGCTCGGGCCGGCGCCGATGAGCCTGCAGTTCTGGCCCGGCGCCGTGGTGATGATGTTCATCGCGACGATGACCGCGGCGCTCGTGACGAACAGCGGGAAATCGGCGTGGTTCATCGGCGTGCTCGTCCTGACGGTGTACCTGGTCTTCGCGATGACGCTCTACCTGCTGCCCCAGTCCGGCACGTAAACACCACCCATGCCATCGCCGCGCGCGACACCCGCTAGGCTTCTCAGCCCGATCGACCGTGTCTCCGAAGTGCTGTTCGGGCTGATCATGGTCCTGACCTTCACCGGCTCGCTGAGCATCGCCGAGGCCGGACGCGACGACGTGCGCGCGATGCTGATCGGCGCGCTGGGGTGCAACCTCGCGTGGGGCATCATCGACGGCATCCTGTACGTGATGGGCGCGCTCGCCGAGGAGAGCCACAACCTGAGGGCGCTCCGCGCCGTCCGTGCGTCACGCGATCCCGAGGAGGCGCGACAGCTGGTCTCCGATGCGCTGCCGCCGATCGTGGCCTCGGTCCTTCAGCCCGCTGAAGTCGATTCGCTCCGGCAGCGTCTTGGCAGCCTGCCGGAGCCGCCTGAGCGTGCGCGGCTCGACCGGCGCATGTATCTCGGCGGGCTGGCGGTTTTCCTCTGGGTGTTCGTCACCACCTTCCCCGTCGCCATCCCGTTCATCGTGATGCAGGACGCGCACAGGGCGCTTCGGGTCTCAAACGGTGTCGCCATCGCGATGCTCTTCGTGGCCGGGTGGGTGTTCGGCCGAATCACGAGCCGCAATCCGTGGCTCATGGGCGTCGCCATGGTCACGGTCGGCCTCGTCCTGACGGGTCTGACGATGGCGCTTGGTGGATGACGGTGATTCGCTGGCCGCTTTCACTGGCGGCGGTCTTCACGCTCGTCTCGGTCCCCGTGAGCGCGCAGACGCCAGCCTCATCGTCGACGCCATCGCCACCGGACTGGTCCTTCTTCGCGTCCGCGTACCTCTACGTCGTTCCGGATGCCCCAAACTACATCCAGCCGACGCTGACAGCCGATCGCGGGCGGCTGCACCTGGAAGGGCGGTACAACTACGAGGCGCAAAACACGGGATCGATCTGGGCCGGGTACAACCTGTCGGGCGGCAGCACGGTCGAGTGGGAGTTGACGCCGATTGCGGGCGTCGTCTTTGGCGACACCGACGGCGTTGCGCCGGGCTACAAGGGCTCGCTGACCTGGCGTGCGCTCGGGCTGTACAGTGAGAGCGAGTACGTCATCGACACCAACACGACGTCCGACAGTTTCTTCTACAACTGGTCCGAACTGACGGTGGCGCCGTCCGAGCACTTCCGGGTCGGGCTGGTCGTGCAGCGGACGCGCGCGTATCGGACCGAGCGCGACGTGCAGCGAGGGCTGATCGTCGGGTACTCGTACCGACGCGTCGAGCTGACGCTCTGTCTGTTCAATCCGGACGACGACAAGCCGACAACGGCTTTTTCTGGGGGTTTTCGGTTCTAGTTCCTTCAGCGAGGCGGGATGCACAGGGAAACGTCACAGGTGTCCGCACGCCTGCTCCGGCCACTGACGCACCTTCCTTCACCATCGAATGCCGCTTCGTATCGGAAACGCTCATGCCGCTGAGCTTGCTGTGCCAGAAGGCATCCCACAATCTGCGCTTCCGTAACCATTGATTTGGCTGTGCCAATTCAAGCAGACTGAGTTCGCTCCCAGGCTGCGCGACGGCTGAGGTACGACAAAACGGTCCCGCAGTCAGCAAACGCCACGCGCACGCTAGGCGTGCAGATAACAAGAGGTGTGGCCGTGGAGCCGAAAGCCTTCTCCTACTTCCCAGAGCAGAAGCCGAGTACCGAGCCGGAGACGGAAATCGTCGGACAAGACACCAGCGCTGGCCCCTGGTCGTGGTTCGAAGGCGACTCGCACGTGACAGCCGGAGACACCCCCGCCCCGATCCCGCCGAGCGTCGCGGAGCCCCTGCCGCAACTCGAACAGCCCCCCGGCGCCCTGGACGCGCGCATGCAGAAGTTCGCCGAATCCGATCAAGCCCGTGCGCTAGCGGAAACGCGGGTCGCTCGGCTCGAGGGGTCGGTATTCGACGCGATGACGCAGCTCGAAGAAATCCTGGCGGGATTCAGAGACCACACAGATCGGATCGCCGCCGGCCTCACCTACGCCGGGCGCCTCGCAGACGTCGTGTCCGGCGTGGAGCAGCGGATCGCCACACTGCGCGACCAAGAACCCTCGCTCATTCATACGGCGGATCGGATCGCGCCCGCTCTTGCCGAAGCGACGCGGCTCGCAGACATCGTCGCCGGCGTGGAGCAGCGGATCGCCACACTGCGCGACCGAGAGTCCTCGCTCACCCACACGGCCGATCGGATCGCGCCCGCTCTTGCCGAAGCCACGCGGCTCGCAGACGTCGTGTCCGGCGTGGAGCAGCGGATCACCACATTGCGCGACCGAGAATCCTCACTCACCCACACGGCGGATCGGATCGCGCCCGCCCTTGCCGAAGCCGAGCGCCTCGCAGACGTGATGGCCGGCGTGGAGCAGCGGATCGCCACATTGCGCGACCGAGAATCCTCGCTCATCCACACGGCGGACCGGATCGCGCCGGCCCTTGCCGAAGCCGAGCGCCTCTCGCACGTCATGGCCGGCGTGGAGCAGCGGATCGCCACATTGCGCGACCGAGAATCCTCGCTCACCCACACGGCAGATCGGATCGCGCCCGCCCTTTCCGAAGCCGAGCGCCTCTCGCACGTCATGGCTGGCGTGGAGCAGCGGATCGCCACAGTGCGCGACCGAGAATCCTCGCTCACCCACACGGCGGATCGGATCGCATCCGCCCTTGCCGAAGCCGAGCGCCTCGCAGACGTGGTGTCCGGCGTGGAGCTGCGCATCGCCACATTGCGCGAACGAGAATCGTCGCTCACCCACACGCCTCCGGTCGCGGAGGGCCCCGGTCGCGCCGTCGAGCCAGCGCCGCGCCGCCGACGGGTTTCCTTTGATGTTGTACGTCCCAGAGAGGATCGACCTGGACTCGGCGGGCTTAGCGCCCTTCTCGGACGTCACGCCGTCGCGGCTGGCCTGGCAGGACTGCTGGCGGTAGTCGCGGTGGGCGGCCTCGTGGCGCGCCGGTCACCCATTGCCGTTCCGGCCCCAATGACACAGCACACGTCCGACGGGCCCATTGCAGCGGCCTCGGTACCTCCGTCCCCGATACCTGCCGCGGCGACCGCTCCAACGACGCCCGTACTCCTCCCGGCCGCGATCAAGTCGGCGTCCGAAACGTCAAGGTCTTCGAAGGTGACGACACGCCACCGCACTCGAAGCCGACACCACCCCGTACGAGATCTACGCACACCGCCTGTCTTCGCAGGAGATCTCGCCGTCCAGTCGAATCCAGTAGGGGGTACCGTTTTCATCGACCGTCAGCGTGTCGGAGAGACTCCCCTTCGACTGACGCGCCTCACTGCCGGCTCTCACGTGGTGTGGATTGAGAGCGAAGGACACGCGCGATGGACGGCCGCCGTGCAGGTGAACACGCACAAGCTCGTAAGAGTGAACGCAACGCTCGAGCCTCGGCGTTGACCCAACCGAGTAGCCCAAGGTGGCCGACGACCCAATAGTCTCGAAGCGAGGGCTGTGCCCCCCCGACTCGCCAGCTTCTTCCGCGGCTCCGTGCGCACCGTCAGCCCTTCGTCGCCGCAGGGGCGGTAAATCCGTTCCCATCGACCCGCCAGCCTTCGCGCTTCAATAACACGGTCAGCCCGGCGATACCCGAACCGCACGCGGACTGCGGCGAGCTCCGACAGACCGACCCGCCGAACGGCTTCTTCCATCAGTAGAACATCTGCTCGCTGACGCCAAGCCAGGCGGCAGACCTCGGTGACTTTCTCGCCGCACGCAGTAGCGTCATCATCGCCCCAGGAATCCTGCGGCGGGTGGCCTGAGGCATTCAGGCTACAATCACGATCGATCCAATCCTGTGCCGCTGTCACCCGGGGCTCTCCTCGGCCCGTACGAAGTCCTCGCGCCGATTGGCGCGGGAGGGATGGGCGAGGTTTATCGCGCGCGCGACCCGCGGCTGGGTCGCGAAGTCGCGATCAAGGTCCTCCCGCACGACCGCGTAGCTGACGAATCCCGGCGCCAGCGATTCATTCAGGAAGCCAAAGCAGCCTCCGCGCTGAATCACCCGCACATCATCACCATCTACGAGATCGAGTCGGCCAACGGGATCGACTTTCTCGTCATGGAGTACGTGCGCGGCAAAAGCCTCGATGCGCTGATCCCCCGGCAGGGCATGCGGCTCGCTGAACTGCTGCGCATCGCCATCCCTGTGGCGGACGCATTGGCGGCCGCACACACCCGCGGCATCGTCCATCGCGACCTCAAGCCGGCCAACGTGATGGTCGGGACCGACGGGGCAGTGAAGGTGCTCGACTTCGGGTTGGCGAAGCTGACGGCAGTCGAAGCGGCTCCAGACGAAGCGACCATCACCATTGCCGCTGATCCGGCCCTGAGCACACCGGGGGTGATCCTCGGGACGGCCGCGTACATGTCACCCGAGCAGGCCACCGGCGGAGAGGTCGATTCGCGAAGCGACGTCTTCAGCTTCGGGACGATGCTCTACGAGATGGCCACGGGTGCGCGGCCGTTCGCGGGCACGACGGTCGCCGAGACGATGGGCGCCGTCATTCAGGCGCAGCCCAAGCCGCCGACCGCATCCGTGCCCGGGCTGCCGCGCGAGCTCGAGCGCCTGATTTTGCGGTGCCTCCGCAAGGAGCAGGATCGGCGGTACCAGACGATTCGCGACGTCAGCCTCGAGCTGCAGGAGATCAAGGAAGAGTCCGACTCGGGACGCTTGTCGGCGCCGATCCCCGCTCGCGCTCAGCCCCGAGGTCTCAAGGCCGTCGCCACGGCGCTGGCGGCAGGGCTCGTCCTCATCGCTGCAGCCGGCTGGCTGTTCCGGTCTCGGGCCGCGCCTCCACCGCCAGCCATGCGCGTCGTGCCGCTCACGAGTCTCAATGGCTCCGAGATCTGGCCGCGCCTGTCTCCCGATGGCGAACAGGTGGCGTTTTCATGGGACAGCGGGAACGAGCACGCGGGTGCGGACGGGTGGGACCACTTCGATATCTATCTGAAGCTCGTCGGCGCATCTGACGTCCGGAGGCTCACGACGGATCCCGGGCGCAACTGGGTGGGAGGCTGGTCCCCGGACGGCCGACAGATCGCAATGCTGCGCGAAGAGGCGCAGGAGTCCACGATCGGGGCGTGCGTCAGGTGCGTTATCTCGCTCGTCTCGACGGTGAGTGGGGCCCGGCGCAAGCTCGTCACGTTTCCGGTCTTCGGAGCGGCGCAGCTCGCCTGGTCTCCGGACGGGAAGTGGATCGTGGCCGCAGGCGGTCCGACGGCGCCAGGCGGCAGCGGCATATTCGTCATCCCGGTGGACGGAGGCGAACCTCGCCGAGTGGCGCTACCCAAGGGTCAGCAGCGGCTCGGCTCCCCCGCGCTCGCGCATGACGGCCACCGACTGGCCTACATGACGTGCATAGCCACGAGCGGCGGGCCCAGCTGCGGCGTCGACGTCATGGAACTGGACGACCGTCTGGAGCCGACGTCATCGCCGCGTCGCCTGGTAGCCGGCGTCGTGCCGGATGGGCTCGCCTGGAGTCCGGACGGCGCATCCGTGCTCTTCACGATGACCCCGGCACCGGAGATGTACTACCTCTGGCGCGCGTGGGTCGACGGTCGGGCGCCCGAGCGAGTCGAACTGGCCGGGCTTGGTGCGCGTATGCCCGCGCTCTCGGCGGAAGGAAACCGCCTGGCGTTCAGCCGCTATCTCAACACCGCCGGAGTCTACACGCTCGAGCCCGTGCCACACCCGGTGCTCGTCTCCTCCTTCTGGGACATCCAGCCGCAGTTCTCGCCCGACGGCACTCACCTCGTCTTCACCTCGTCGCGATCGGGCCAGTCACTCAACATCTGGCTCGCGTCCGCAGACGGTTCCAATGCGCACCAGTTGACGCACGGACCCGGAATAGAACAGGGCTCGCCGTCCTGGTCGCCGGACGGGCGTCACATCGCCTTCGACGCGAAGGGCGACGGCGGTCGTCTGGCGGTCTGGACCATCGACGCCGACGGCGGGTCCCCCCGCCGGATCACGACGGGACCAGGCGATCAAAACACGCCGACGTGGTCGCGAGACGGGCGCTGGATCTACTTCTCGTTCAACCAGGAGGGGCAGAACGACACGTGGCGCGTGCCCGCCAACGGCGGATCAGCCGAGCGTGTCACGCACGGGGGAAGTACGTTTTCTGCGGTCGAATCGATGGACGGCAAGGACCTCATCTACAAGCGAGACTCCGCCGACTCCCCGCTCCTCGCGCTGCCGCTCGCGGGAGGTCCCTCGCGTCAGCTGTTGGCGTGCGTCTCGGACGTGAACTTCGCGGTTGGCCCTGCCGGCATCCACTACGCCACCTGTGGTCGCGGCCCCGTGCGGTCCATTCACCTGCTCGACACGACTGGACGAGATCGGGTGCTCGGGAACATCCGAGACACGTTCCCCTTCGACTTCCAGCGCGTGGCGGTGGCGCCCGATGGAAAGACAATCCTGATTCAGCAGCAGTCGCTTTCCAGCGACCTGATGTTGATCGAGAACTTCAGGTGAGAGCTTCGAGCATGGCTGCGTCGGTGATGCATCCGATGCGGGCCAGGTGCAGCGATTCGGAAGTGATTGTCGTATCTGCCTGGCGCCCCGCGAGCGACTGCTGGCGGCTGGAGGCAACCCGATCATGAGCGAAAGAGCATACGCCCCGGCGGCTCGGGAAGGACCTGACGAGTTGGCGCAGCTTAGGTAAAGCAGGCGGCTACTCGCTCGGCGGCTGGAGGCCTACAGGTCATGATCGAGCCTCCTTTGGCGCGCCTGCAGCTTTAGTCCGATCGGGGCGCTCGACGCGCCAGAGAGTCCCGCACTGTGGGCAGCATGCGTGCAGCGCGATAGTGAGGCGGATGACGATCTCGGCTGCTCCATTGCCGCAGCGTGGACAGGGAGGGATCTGGAGCCTGTTGCGTCGACGGTCCGTTTGAATACGAAGCCGAGGTGTGTCATCCGGCATTCTGATCAGCGGGCGCTGCATGGCCCGTGCCGAGCCACAGCCGGGGCGAACCCGCTAGTTCGGGCCCGACTTGTTCAAGATGCTTTCTGAGTTCCCAGGCGACAGGCCGCTGACGCTCTGAGTCCATCGTGACGACGGAAAGCGTTAGACGATTGATACGGCGATCGCCGAGGCGTTCGTCTCGCATCGGAATTTCTAGGTTGGCCCGGAACCTCCATCCTAGGAAGCACGGCCAAGGCTATCGAGTCAGGGAATTCCCCAAGCGTAGGGCTGGTACCGTGTGTAATGGCAACACACCTTGAGGAGGTTCTGACA
>JBKPSY010000306.1:0-16965 GCA_046735235.1 Acidobacteriota bacterium
GCTCTGGGCTCTGGGCTCGGGGCTCGGGGCTCGGGGACCACAGTCAGCGCGAGAGCGTCACGCGCCCAAAGCCCGAAGCCCAGAGTCTAAAGGCAATCAAGCATCTCGCAGCGTCTCCGCCGGATCGAGCCGCGTGATCGACAACGCCGGCACGAGCGCGGCGATGCCGGCGACGAGGAGCAGTCCGGCAGCGACCGCGATATAGGTCAGTGGATCGGCCGCCGTCACGCCCCACAGCAGGTGACGCAGCAGGCGCGACGCGCTGCCGGCCGCGACGACGCCGACGGCAACGCCCGTTATCGCCATGACGAGCCCTGGCAGGACCGCGGCGCCGAGGACGCGCGGCAGTGAGGCGCCGAGGGCCAGGCGAACGCCGAGCTCGCGCCGGCGCTCCTGCACGCTTTGCGACATCAACCCGTAGATGCCCGTCACCGCGAGCACGAGCGCGAGCGCCGCGAGCGAGGTCAGCAGCAGCGCCTGGAACCGTTCCCACGCCAGCGACTTCGACCGCAGATCGTCGACAGTGCGGAACGCGGCAATCGGCAGCAGCGGATCGAGCGCGGTGACGGCGTCCGAGATCTGGTGGATCGCCGTGGCCGGCGGGGCGGCCGTCCGCACGACCCAGCTCGGCGAGAACCACGTGTGCACCATGGCGAGGAACGGACCGGTCGTCTGCGACACGGGAACATAGATGGCGGGAATCGGCGCCACCGGCTCGTAACTGCCGAAGCTGCTCACCTGCGCCACGTTCGCCACGACGCCGACGACCCGCGCGGGCATGTTGCCAAGCGACAGATGACTGCCGACCGGTGCCTGTCGCGAGAGATACAGCCGCACAAACGCCTCGTTCACGACCACGATGTGTTCGCTGTCGGCGCGATCGCCGGCCGTGATGCCCCGGCCCGACGTGAGCCGCATGCGGAGCACGGTGAAATAGTCCGGCGTGACGTATGTCAGGTTCGTGATCAGCCCTTTGCCGTCGGCCTCGGGACCGTCCAGGCGCCGCGCGCCCATGTTGAGTCCGCGCTCGTACGGCAGGCTCAGCCCCGCGGCGGCGGCTTCGACGCCAGGAATGCGCGACAGCCGTGCGACCCCCTCGTCGAAAAGCGCCGTGACCTTCTCCGGCGAGCCGTATCTCGCATCGTCCAGCGAGAACGTCGCGGCGAGCACGTTCGACGCGTCGAAGCCCGGCGTCAGCGTGTTCAGGTGTTGGACGCTGCGGACCAGCAGTCCCGCGCCGACGAGCAGCAGGACCGCCATCGCCACTTCGAGCGTGACGAGCAGCCGGCGGCTCCAGTGACGGCTGCCGCCGGTCATCCCCCGGCCGCCGCCGCTGGCCAGCGCGACACGGAGATCGACGAGGCTCGCTTCGATCGCCGGCGCCAGGCCGGCGAAGACGCCTGTCGCGATGGCCACGACGGCCGTCAACGCGAGCACGCGCACGTCGAGCGACGGCGGCGCAATCGGCAGGAGCTCCTGGTCCGCGAGGCGCGAGAGCCACCGCACGAGGCCCGCGCCCACGCCGACGCCCAGCGCGGCGCCGACGGCCGTGATCAGCAGACTCTCGACGAGCAGTTGGCTCGCGATGGCGCCGCGTCCGCCGCCGATCGCCATGCGCGTCGCCATCTCGCGCGTCCGCGCCGCTGCACGCGCGAGGAGCAGGCCGGCGATGTTCGCGCAGCCGATCAGCAGGACGACGCCCACGGCCGCCCAGACGATCAGCAGCGGCTGCCGGAGCGACGACGTGCGGCCCTCCTGGAGCCCCGCGACGCCCAGACGCGGTTTCGGTCCCGAGGCGTCGTGCTGGGGGACCGACCGCCCGATTTCGGCCAGCTCCTGATCCGCCGCCTCGCGCGACATCCCCGGGCGTAACCGCGCGACCACCCCGTAGTTGGTGCCTTCGCCCTCGCCTGTCAGCGACGGCTTGATCGGCGTCCACAGGTCGGTGGCGATCCCGCTGGTGAAGTCCGGCGGCATGACGCCGACGATGGTGTGCGGGTCGCCTTTGAGCGTGATGCTTCGGCCTATCGCGCCAGGGTCGCCGTTGAAGACGCGCATCCACAACGCATGGCTCAGGATCACCGCCGCCGGTCCGCCTGCGCGGTCCTCGTCGGCGGTGAACTCGCGACCCAGGCGTGGAGGCACACCGAGGACATGGAAGTAGCCCGCGCCGACGCGTTGCTGCTGGACGAAGCTGGCGCTCTGACCAAGCGCGAAGTTCACGCCGCGGACCCAGTCGCTGTACACGGCCGCCACCACCCGCGAGGCGTGATCGCGCACCGCAAACCACGTCTTGCCATCGACGCTGTTGTCGAGGGCCGAGCTTCCCCCGCCCTCGTAGCGTGTGACGACGGTCAGCAGGCGATTGGCCTCGGGATACGGCAACGGCCTGAAGAGCGTCGCGTCGACGACGCTGAAGATGGCCGTGTTGGCGCCGATGGCCAGCGCCAGCGTCAGCAGGAGGAGCGCCGTCGATCCAGGATGACGCGCGAACAAGCGAATGGAGTGACGGAGATGCATGGCAGGGGTCGGGGTTCCGGGTTCCGGCTTCAGGGTTCAGGGTTCCAAGTAGATGGCCCCAATTCTGCACCTGGCACCCTGCACTCTGCACCCTGCATTACGATGTCCCAATGCGCTGGCGACTCGACGGCATGCGCGCCCTCGTGACGGGCGGCACGAAAGGTATCGGCCTCGCCATTACGAAGGAACTTCTTGATCTCGGGGCCGAGGTGGCGGTCGTCGCAAGAAGAGACGTCGAGCCGGGGGATTTGTTGGGTCCCGCTGCCGCGTCGGGCCGTTTGCGCATGGTGTCGGCGGACGTCTCGACGGCCGAGGGGCGCGCCCGCGTCGTGGATGGGCTCCCGGACGGCTGGGACGCGCTCGACATCCTCGTCAACAACGTGGGGACCAATATCCGCAAGTCGTCGCTCACGATCAGCGACGCCGAGTTCCGCACGGTGTTCGACACGAACCTCACGTCTGCGTGGGATCTCTCGCGGGTCCTGCAGCCGCGGCTGGCGGCCTCCGGGCGCGCGAGCCTCGTCAACATCGGGTCAGTCGCGGGGATGCGCTCGGTCGGCAGCGGCGCCGCATACGCGATGAGCAAGGCCGCACTGGCACATCTCACACGGTATCTCTCCGTGGAGTGGGCGTCCGATCGGATTCGCGTCAACATGGTCTCGCCCTGGTATACGCGCACGCCGCTGGCTGCTCCCGTTCTCGATCAAGCCGACGTCCTGCAGTCGATCGTGGATCGCACGCCCCTCGGCCGTGTCGCCGAGCCCGAGGAGATCGCGGCGCTCGTCGCGTTTCTCTGCCTGCCCGCGGCGTCTTACATCACCGGCCAGGAGATTGCGGTGGACGGCGGATTCACGGCGTTCGCGTTCAAGCCAAGGGTGTGATGTGTGGCCGACCTGAAGTTCGGCCCTACGGCAATTGACTTCGGGCTCTGGACTTCAGGCTTCTGGCGCGCGCAGTACCCAGAGCCCAGAGCCTAGAGCCCAGAGCCCGTGTTAGTCTCCCGCCTTGTCGGTTGCGGATTGAGTACGGAGGGGCGCGGCTTCAGCCGCGCCGCTCGGCCGAACTGAAGTTCGGCCTTACGAGCGGGTTCGCTACCGGCGTAGTAGAATGCGCGAATGCTCAAAGGGTCCCGCGAGGTGCTCCTGAAGCGCGTGCAGCCAATCAGCGTGCACGGGCAGATCTCGTGGGACGTGTATTTCGCCGATCTCGAAGATCCGGATGGCCAGGTGTCCGTGGCACGCGTCGGCCCCGAGACGGTGAACCACAAGCTCGAGCCCGGCGATCGCATCCGCCTCGATTACACACTCGGCTCGGTGACCGCCGTGCACAAGGTCTCCTCACCGGCCTGAGCGCCGGCCCTTCCGGTCAGTGCCGCACAACCAGACGCCTCGACAGCTCGGCTTCCGCATGCCGGCCGAATGGACGCCGCATGCCTCGACCTGGCTCGCGTGGCCGCATGACGACGAACAGTGGATCGGCATGCTCGAGCCGGTACGCCGCGAGTTCGCGCCGTTCGTGGACGCGATCGCCCGGCACGACAGCGTGGACCTGATCGTCGCCGACGAGGAATCCGAACGCGACGCCAGGCGCCGGCTGACCTCGAACGCCGTCCGGGTCCACCGCGTGCCGCACCAGGATCTGTGGCTCCGCGACAGCGGACCGATCTTCGTCGTCCGTGGCCACGACGTGGCGCTGGTTGACTGGGACTTCAACGGCTGGGGCAACAAGTACCCCGCCGAGCAGGACGACCAGATCCCGACGCACGTGGCGCGGATTCTCGGTGGCGTGACGCCGTTCGAGCCGGGTCTCGTCATGGAAGGCGGCTCGCTCGAGGTCAACGATGCGGGCGTTGCGCTGACGACCCGCCAGTGCCTCCTCGCGCCGACGCGGAATCCCGGGCAGGACGAGACGTCGCTCGAGCGGACGCTGGCCGAATACCTCGGCCTTCTACATATCATCTGGCTCGATCACGGCCTCGAGGGCGATCACACCGACGGTCACATCGACACGCTGACGCGTTTTGCGGACGACATGACGATTGTGAGCTCCGTGTGCGCCGACACGTCCGATCCGAACCACGCGACGCTCGCCGCCAACCTCGACGTGCTTCGGCGCGCGCGCGGGGCCGACGGCGCGCCGTTCCGGATCGTCGACCTGCCGATCCCGTCCGGGCGCGCCGAGTTCGAAGGCGAGCGGCTGCCGCTGACGTACGCGAACTTCTACGTCACCAACGGCGCCGTGCTGGTGCCCGTCTACGGCGCGCCCGAGGACCAGCAGGCCCTCGACATCCTGACGCCGCTCTTCCCCGGCCGCGAGGTCGTCGGCCTCTCCGCGCGCGCGCTCATCACCGGCGGTGGCGCGTTTCACTGCGTGACGCAGCAACAGCCCGCCGGCCACCTGTGGAGGACCCCATGAGCACGGCGCTTGGCGTCGTCCAGATGCGGATGACCGACACGATCGGCACGAACGTCGCTCGCGCGATCGCGCATGTGCGCGACGCGGCCGGACGCGGAGCGACGGTCGTGCTGCTGCCGGAGCTCTTCGAGGGATATTACTGGCCGCAGGCCCAGCGCGAGGCGTTCTTCGATCGCGCGCACCCGCTCGACGGCCACCCGTTCATCCCGACGTTCCAGGCGCTCGCGAAGGAGCTCGGCGTGGTGCTGCCGCTCTCGTTCTTCGAGAAGGCCGGCCACGCGCACTACAACAGCCTGGTGATGATCGACGCCACGGGCGAGCTCCTCGGGCTGTACCGCAAGTCGCACATCCCGGACGGGCCGGGCTACATGGAGAAGTATTACTTCACGCCTGGCGACACCGGCTTCAAGGCCTTCCGCACGGCGTCAGGCGTCGTCGGGGCGGGGATCTGCTGGGATCAGTGGTATCCGGAGGCCGCCCGCGCCATGGCGCTGCAGGGCGCGGAGGTGCTGCTCTATCCCACGGCGATCGGTTCGGAGCCGGAAGCCGCCGGCGAGATGGACACCAGTCGGATGTGGCAGCGCGTGATGATCGGCCACGCGGTGGCGAACGCCTGCTATCTCGGGGCCGCCAATCGCGTCGGCACCGAGCGCATCGAAGGGCTCGAGCAGAGCTTCTACGGCTGCAGCTTCATCGCCGACTACACCGGCGAGAAAATCGCGGAGGCGGGCCGGACCGAAGAGACCGTCCTCGTCGCGCCGCTGGATCTCGCCGCGGCACGCACGTTCCGCGCAGGGATGGGATTCTTCAGGGATCGGCGGCCCGACCTGTATGGGCCGCTCATGACGTCGGACGGGAAGACCAGGCGATAGCGGTCAGCTGCCAGCTGGCAGCCGTCAGCTGCTCCGCCCGACCCTCAATCGGCGCGACCGTGCCCGGCGGGCGCAGGCTCGGCGTGCGGCGGGTCGGGCGTGAAGTCTTCCCCCGGATTGATGAACCGGTCCTGCTCCCAGTTGTACTGACGATCGTGCAGCTGTCGGTAGCGGCCGTTCAACGCCATCAGCTCGGTGTGCGTGCCGCGTTCGACGATCTCGCCGTGCTCCAGGACCAGAATCTGGTCCGCGCTGCGGATCGTCGAGAGGCGATGCGCGATGACGAAGGTGGTGCGCCCATGGCGCAGCCGGCGAAGGCCGTCCTGAATCATCGCTTCGCTCTCGCTGTCGAGGCTCGACGTCGCCTCGTCCAGGATCAGGATCCGCGGATCCGCCAGGATCGCGCGCGCGATGCCAATCCGCTGGCGCTGCCCGCCTGACACCTTCACCCCGCGCTCGCCGACGACCGTGTCGTAGCCCTGCTCGAACTCGCGCACGAACTCGTCGCAGTGGGCGAGCCGGCCCGCCGCCTCGATCTCCTGCCGCGAGGCGCCCGGTCGCGAGAACGAGATGTTGTCGGCCACCGAGCCGTCGAACAGGAAGTTGTCCTGCATCACGATCCCGAGCTCGGCGCGGTAATCGCGCAGCTTGAGCGTGGCGAGATCGCGGCCGTCAATCCGAATCACGCCAGACCCGGGACGGTTGAACGCCATCACGATGCTGATGAGCGTGCTCTTGCCCGATCCGCTCGATCCCACCAGCGCTGTCGTCGTGCCCGCGGGCGCGTGGAACGAGACGTCCTTCAGCACGGGGATGCCCGGCTTGTACGCGAACGTGACGTGGTCGAAGGTCACGTCACCCTGGATCTCGGCGATCGACCCGCGCGTCTCGTCCTCGTCATCCTCCGTGACCATCTCGCGCAGTTCGCGGATCCGATCGAGCCCGGCGAACGCCTCGCTGATCTGGGTGCCGATGGACGTGATGGAAACGACCGGCGCCGCGACGAGGCCGGTGAAGAAGATATACATGAAGAAATCGCCGAGGGTCATGCGGCCGGCGAGGATGTCGCCGCCGCCGACGACGATCATCAGCGCGCCGATGCCGCCGACGATGAGCGTCGAGACGCCGGAGACGAGCGACACGCCCGTCATCGTCCGCGCGACGTTGCGGAACAGCTTGTGGACGCCTCTGGTGAACACCAGGGCCTCGCGCCGCTCGGCGGTGTAGGCCTTGACGATCCGGATGCCGCCCAGCGTTTCGGCCAGCCGCCCGGTGACGTCCGCGTTGATCTTGCCGCGCTCGCGGAAGATCGGCCGCAACCGTGAGAACGCCAGCGCCATCACGACGCCGAAGGCCGCCAGCAGGAGCAGCGTCACCGTCGTCAGGCGCCAATTGAGCCAGAACAAGACGCCGAGGGCCACGATGGCGGTCAGGATGCCCCCGACGAGATCGACGAGGCCGGTGCCGACCAGATTCCGGATCCCTTCGGCGTCCGCCATGATGCGCGAGATCAGGACGCCGGTCTTCGTCGAGTCAAAGTAGCTGATCGGCAGGCGTGCGACGTGCTCCTCGATCGACCGGCGCATGTCGGTGATCGAGCGCTGGGCGGCGAGCCCGAGGATCTGCGCCAGGCCGAAGCCGGTGACGGCTTGCAGGAGCGTGGCGGCGCCGGCCGCCGCGGCGAGCGGCCACAGCAGATCCGCGCGGCGATGGCCGACCACCTGATCGATCAGGACCTTCGAGGTCGCGGGCAGGACGAAACCGGCGAGGCGGTTCACGACCATCAGGGACATCCCGATGGCCAGCCGTCCGCGTCGCGCCCAGATGAGCGCGCTCGCCTCGCGCGAGACCGACGACCACTGCAGTTTCTTCTTCTTGGGCGGCGCGTCCGGGCTGGGCGTCCGCCGTCCGGTGCCTTCCGACATGCGCTGTCCGCGACTTCCCGACAAGTGTGTGGGCACAGGCGATCGATCCTACAGGAATGTCGCCGCGGAGTGCCCCGCCCGTTTGGCGGGGCCGCCACCGAATCGCTCGACCCCGATCCGGTGGAGGCATCGAAAGCCTGCCAGGACGACACTGCCACAAATTTGTTGGCCCTCAGAACAAGTCCTACATTTTCGTATCAGACTGACCGCCTCCCTTTATGAATTCCTAATGTTTTTCCCGGCATGCGGCGGCTCGGCCTGGCATGTCGATTGTAATCGACCAGGTCGCGTGGTTTTCCGACTCCACCCCGCCGGCTCGTGGCTCGGACAGCAGCGTCGCCGCCTGGCGATGCGCCTGCTGGCCGCCGTGCTCGCCCTGCTGGCGGCATCGCCGTTCACGGCGCCGTTCTCGGCGTGCCGGCTATCGGCACTGGTCGGGCCGGGTCGGGAGGTCGTGGCTGCGCCGGCGACCTCGCCGGTGCTCATCGCCGCGCCGGACGTGGACCGCAGCTATCCACCGCAGTCGGTGCTCGACGAGCACTTCAAAGACGGCGCGGTCCCACAACTGTCGTGGGTCGTCGGCGACGCTGCGGGCGTCTTTCGCGTCATCGTCTCTCACCGCGTCGCTCCGCGCACCGCGCACGCCGCTCCATCCGTTCTTCGCGTCTAAAGTTCCTCGTTCCGTCCGCCGCGCACGCCGACGGAAGCCTCGGGCCTCCCGACGAGCGCACCCGTGTTTCTTTCAGATTAAGGAGACAGAGCAATGCATATTGCCGCCGTCTGCAAGCGGTTGCGGCTGAGTTTCGCTGACCCTGCCATGCGCACGAAGGTCCTCGCGCTGATGGGCGGAAAGGCCATCGGCCTGATCCTGATCCTCACGGCGATGGGCGTATTCCGGGGCCAGGCCGTGTTCGCCGATGCCGGCGGCCCGACGCCTGAGATCAACGCCATCAACACCGCCTGGACCCTGATTGCCGCGTTCCTCGTCTTCGGCATGCAGGTCGGATTCGTCATGCTCGAAGCCGGCTTCGCGCGCTCGCGCGAGTCGATCAACATCCTGGTCGAGGGCATCGTCGACACCTGCATCTGTGGGGTGACGTTCTGGGCCTGGGGCTTCGCGTTCATGTTCGAGCCGGGCAATGGCTTCATTGGGACGACCGGGTTCTTCCTCAAGGGCCTGGCCGACACCTATGGGTCGACGGGCGTACCGCTGCTGGCGTTCTGGGTGTTCCAGTTCGCCTTCGCGGATACCTGCTCGACGATCACGTCGGGCGCGATGGTCGGTCGCTGCGGCTTCGTCGGAGACATCCTCTACTCCATCGGCGTGACCGGGTTCATCTACCCGATCGTCGGCCACTGGGCCTGGGGACCGGATGGCTGGCTCGCGGTGATGCAGCCGCTCTCGTTCCGCGACTTCGCTGGCTCCACCGTCGTGCACAGCATCGGCGGAGCGATCTCGCTCGTCGGCGCGATCGCGCTCGGGCCGCGGCTGGGCCGCGTGTTCGCGCGTGACGGCGGCGGGCCGATGGCGCCGCACAACATCATCCTGGGCGCGGTCGGCGGCCTGATCCTCTGGTTCGGCTGGTACGGGTTCAACCCGGGCAGCACGCTGTCGGCGATGGACGCCGTCGGCATCGGGCGCGTCTCGTTCAACACGACGCTGGCCGCCTGCTCGGCGGGCCTGGCGGCGCTCTTCTACGGCTACGCGAAGCTCGGGAAGTGGGACCTCGGGCTGACGACCAACGGCTTCCTCGCGGGCCTCGTGGCGATCACCTGCCCGTGCTACTGGGTGAGCCCCACGGGCGCGTTCTTCATCGGCGTCGGCGGTGCGGTCGTGATGATCTGGACCATCGACGCGCTCGAGTACCTGCGCATCGACGACCCGATTGGCGCCGTGCCGGTGCACCTGGGCGCGGGCATCTTCGGCACGCTCTCGCTGGGCCTGTTCGCCACGGGCGAGTTCGGCGTGCCGACGCCGACCGGCGTCGACCTGAGCACAAAAGTCGCGGGGCTCTTCTACGGCGGTGGCGCCGCGCAGCTGCTCGCGCAGGCCATCGGCAGCGCGTCGGTCGTGCTGGCGACGCTGGCGGCGAGCGTCGTGCTGATGTATGCGGTGAAGGCGACCGGGACGCTGCGGGTGTCGCGCGAAGGCGAGCTCGAAGGCCTCGACCTGCACGAGCACGGCGTCGTCGCCTATCCGGAGTACGCGCTGATCGCGGCAGCGGCCCAGACGGCGTCGTCCGAGAAGACGGCGAAGGCTGCCACAGGCTTCGTGACGGCGCAGCCCGCCAACTAGGAGTCCGCGCGCAAGAAGCGGCGATGGCCGCCGGGCCGGGACGTCCCCGGCCTGGCGGCTGAGCCGTTCAGACATTTTTGTTCCCGCGTTCCGCGCGTCCTACAGACTTGTGACGGGTGACGTCGGCGCCGCCTGGGCGCTGGACGCACCTCGATCTCTCCTTTTCCTCAACGATCTGCGGCATTCGACCGCCCGCCCGGCCTCTTTTTCAAGCTCGGCCTTTGGTGGCACGGACCTTGGTATTCACAGGGGCGGGTTCCCTGCGGAATCCAGGAGGGTCCTGATGGCCAATTCGACGCAAGGCTTCGCGATTCTGGTGTTCCTGGTGGCGTTCACCTGCCTCAGCGTCGCCCTGTTCGAGGACGGAAACATCTTGATGTTGCTGTTGTTCCTGGTGGGCCTTGGCGCCTCGCTGGCGCTCTTCCTGAAGGCCAAGGCGATCACGGCGAGCGGCAAGTAACACGAGGCCGGTGCGCGCGTGTTGGCGCCGGCGTTGAAAAACGGGAGGACATCAATGGTCTTTGCGGGACTGGGAGTGACGTTGGCCGGCTTCTTACTCGCGTTCGCGAGTCTCGGCCTCACGGCGTCCAACGGAGGCAGGCTTGGCCTGACGCTGCTCGGCATCGCCGTCAGCCTGTTCGGGATTCTCGGAATCCTGAACCCGACCTACCAGAAGTCGGCGGTGTGGAAGCGCTGATCGCCGATTGCGCGCGTCCAGGTCGAACACCGATTGCACGACGTGAACACTCAACGGGGCTGAGTGGGAGGAGCAGGGATGACGACGAAGAGGGCATTGGGTCTGCTGATTGGGCTGGCTATCGCATTGAGCGCGACGATCGCGGGACCAGCGTTCGCCCAGGCGCCAGCCGCGGCACCAGCGGCGGCACCGGCACCGCCATCGCCGGCGATCACGGCGGCTGATCTTGCCGGCGTGAAGACGCCGAGCGCGGACGACAGGGCCAAGGGCGATCCGGACGGCAGCCTGACGGGCACGGCGGCGGATGTCACGGTTTCGGATTCGAAGGCGGGGATATCGATCGCCGATCTCGCGAATCAGGCGGGCCAGAACAAGATCGCCATCAACTTCACCTGGACGCTGATCTGCGGCTTCCTGGTCATGTTCATGCAGGCGGGCTTCGCCATCGTCGAGACGGGCCTGACCCGCGCCAAGAGCGCCAACCACACCATGATGATGAACTTCATGGTGTACGGCGTCGGCATGCTCGCCTATTACCTCATCGGGTTTGCGATTCAGATGGGCGGCGTCGGCGCGGTGGCCAACCTCGGCGGCACGCCCCCGCTCAACGCCGAGCACACGATTCACCTCTTCGGCAAAGACCTCGGCATCTTCGGGCAGAACGGCTACTTGTTGATGCACCACGGCTCCTACGACGTCGGCGTCATGGTGGTGTTCCTGTTCCAAATGGTGTTCATGGACACCGCGCTGACGATCGTCACCGGCACCGCGGCCGAGCGCTGGAAGTACGCGGCGTTCGTCGTCTCGTCGTTCCTGCTGGGCGCCTTCACGTATCCCCTGTTCGCAAACTGGGCTTGGGGCGGCGGCTGGCTCGCAACGCTCGGCACCAACTTCGGGCTGGGCCACGGCTACGCGGACTTCGCGGGCTCCGGTGTCGTCCACTCGGTCGGCGGCGTCACGGCGCTCGCGATGGGCATCCTGATCGGGCCGCGCATCGGCAAATACACGCGCGACGGCAAGGCCAATGCGATGCCGGCGCACGACATCGTCATCGTGCTCACGGGCTGCTTCATCCTCGCGTTTGGCTGGTTCGGCTTCAACCCGGGCTCCACGCTGGGCGCGTCGGGCAACGGCAACCTGCGCATCGGCTCGGTGGCGGTCAACACGATGCTCGCGGGCATGGCCGGCAGCTTCAGCGCCATCCTCTACATGTGGATCAAGTACGGCAAGCCTGACGCGTCGATGTCGGGCAACGGCCTGCTGGCGGGCCTGGTTGCGATCACGGCACCCAGCGGCTTCGTGAACCCGATCGCGTCGGTGATCATCGGCTTCATCGCCGGCGGCCTGGTCTGCATCTCGGTGGAGTTCTTCGACCGCGTGGCGCGAATCGACGACCCGGTCGGCGCCATCTCGGTGCACGGCACCAACGGCATCTGGGGCGTCATCTCGGTCGGCCTGTTCGCCGACGGGAGGAGCAACTACGGCGGCTCCTGGAACGGCGTGTCGGGCGGGGTCACCGGGCTCTTCTATGGTGATGCTGGGCAGCTGGTGGCGCAGCTCATCGGCTGCGCGACGCTCATCGGGCTGGTCTTCACCATCAGCTTCGTCTTCAACCTGGCGGTCGAGTACTTCGTCGGCCAGCGCGTGCCAGCGAAGGCCGAGCTCGAAGGCCTCGACATCCCCGAAATGGGCGCGCTCTGCTACCCGGACTTCGTGCTGAAGGCCGATGGCGCCGCGCTCGAGGCGGTGAGCTAGGCCATGTCGTCCACTGCGCTGACACTCGCCGCTCCGGTCGCTGCGCAGCTTCAGCGCATTCCCGTCGTCCCCTGGCGAGACCCGCAGACGGTCTCGCCGGGGGAGCTCGCGGGACACATCGCGCGGCTCGAACAGGCCTGCCTTGCGCAGCCTGAGTCGGCCGACCTCAAGACGTGCCTCGGGATGGCGTACGCCATGAACTACGACGTCCACAAGTCGATGGACGTGCTCGAGGCCGCGTGCGCGGCGGACCCGGATCACTTCTGGGCGCAGCTGAAATACGCCGAGCTCAACTACCGCCTTCGCGCGCTGCTTAAGGCCGAGCGCGAGACGCTCAAGGCCGTCGACCTCGCGGCAAACCCGTGGGAGCTGTCGGTGGCGCGCAAGCAGCTCCAGGAAATCCGACGGCTCAATCGCGAGAGCACGCGCAACTTCGAGTGGTCGGGATCGCTGGTGCGCTCGTCGCTCGTCTTCGCGACGGTCGCCGCGGCGATCGTGCTGCTGGCGTTCTGGCGATGAACTGGCGGCTCTTCGTCGGCGCGTCGATTCTCGTGGTGGCTTTGATGTTCAAGGTCGGCGCGCCGCTGGTCGCCATCGTGGGCGGCGTCGCGATCGCGGCACTTCTGAGCTGGTTGACCCGGCGGCCGAACGGCACGTCGGCGGGAGGTCGTTAGATGGATCCGATTTCTCCCCTGATTCTCTCGGTGGCGCTCATCCTGATCGCCGCCAAACTCGGCGGCCACGTGGCCGCGCGCTTCAAGCAGCCGCCGGTACTCGGCGAGCTGGCGGCGGGGCTGCTGATGGGGAACGTCGGCCTGCTCGGCTTTCACGGCTTCGATCACCTGCGCGCCGACGGGAACGTCGACATGCTGTCGCGCCTCGGGGTGATCATGCTGCTCTTCCAGGTGGGCCTCGAGTCCACAGTCGCGCAGATGGCCCGCGTGGGTCTCTCGTCGTTCCTGGTCGCGACGCTCGGCGTCGTCGGGCCGTTCATCCTGGGCTACGGCGTCGGCGTGTGGCTGCTGCCGACGGCCAGTGCCTACGCGCACATCTTCCTGGGCGCGACCTTGACGGCGACGAGCGTCGGCATCACGGCTCGCGTCCTCAAGGACATCGGCCGCTCGCAGAGCGATGAAGCGCGCATCATCCTCGGCGCCGCTGTGATCGACGACGTGCAGGGCCTCGTGATCCTGGCGGTCGTCACCGGCATCATCGCGGCGGCGAATCACGGGCAGGCGCTCTCGTACGGCGCGATGGGCCTGGTGCTCGGCAAGGCCACCCTCTTTCTGGTTGGCGCCCTTGCGCTCGGCCTGTATCTCTCGCCGAGGATGTTCGGGGTTGCCTCGAAGCTGAACGCCGGCGGCGTACTGCTGGCGGTCGGCCTTGCGTTCTGTTTCGTGATGGCGTGGGCAGCGAACTTCATCGGCCTGGCGCCCATCGTCGGGGCTTTCGCGGCCGGCCTCGTGCTCGAGGACGTCCACTACGCCGACTTCACAGAGCGCGGCGAGCACACCCTCGGTGAGCTGATTGAGCCGGTCGCGTCGTTCCTCGTGCCCATCTTCTTCGTCATCATGGGCGTCCGTACCGATCTGCGCGTCTTCGCGGACACCCACGTGCTGGGCCTGGCCGCGGCGCTGTCGGTCGCCGCGATCCTGGGCAAGCAGCTCTGCGCGCTCGGCGTGATCGGCCGCGGCTTCGACCGCCTGTCGATCGGGATCGGGATGATCCCGCGCGGTGAGGTCGGCCTGATCTTCGCCAACATGGGACTGACGCTCGTCGCCGCGGGGCAACCCGTGGTCGACCAGAGCGTTTTCTCGGCCGTCGTCGTCATGGTCGTGGCGACCACGCTCGTCACGCCGCCGATGCTCTCATGGAGCTTCGGTCGCAGCGAGCGAGCCGTCGATGCCGGACTGCTGCCGGACCGGGTCATGGTCGACGTGACGGATGTGTCACTGGCCGGATAGGCGAGAGCCGTTCGAACGACGTGCGGCTGAGCCTCGGCTCCGTCGATGCGGACCAACGCCCTCGCACTCAGGGGTTCGTCACGGCGCAGCCGACCAACGAGCTGGAAGGGGGAACCACAGATTACGCAGATTTCACAGATTTCTTCTGGTTGGCGTCGAAGCTGACGCCTCGGAACGTCCAGAAAGGAATCTGTATGATCTGTGGAATCTGTGGTTCCTCCTGACTCACATCGGAGCGTGACGGTGACCGCTGGTCACTGTTTCTCGACGCGAACGCGCCGTACGTCGATCTTCTCCGCCGGCTCGTCGCCCCTCACCGCAACGCCTTCGATCGCCTGCACCACGTCCATTCCCGCAATCACCTGGCCGAACGCCGTGTATTTGCCGTCGAGCGAGGGCGCCGGCGCCGTGCAGATGAAGAACGACGTCGAGGCGCTCGCGGGATCGTCGAGGCGCGCCATCGAGAGCGTGCCGGCGACGTGAACGATGTCGTTGAACTCGGGCTGCAAGTTGTGGACGTACGACTGCTGCTTCTGCGTGAGCGGCGTCGCTCTCGTGGACATCATCCCCGCCTGAACCACGAACCCTCTGATTACTCTGTGAAACGTCGTCCCGTCGTACGCGCCCGACTGCGCGAGCCGCAGGAAGTTGCGTACGTGCTCCTGCGCCTTGTCGGGCCGGAGCGCGAGCGTGATATCGCCCTTCGAAGTCTCGAGGATGACGTGATAGGCCGCCATTTCGTCGACGGTTGCTGACGCGAACGGCACGGCGTCCGGAGGCGGCGTGTCGCGAATCGTCACGCTCGCGATCTCGATCCGGTCGCTGACGCGGCCCTGCCCGTCCACGGGCGCCTCCGAGATCTGCTGGACTATCTCCATCCCGTCGACGACGCGGCCAAAGACGGTGAACTGGCCGTTGAGCGCGAGCTGATCGGTGACGGCGATGAAGAACTGCGCGCCGGCGCTGTTCGGCTTGCCGGGCTGCAGCACCGCGGCCACCGCGCCGCGGGCGACAGGCGTGGCGTTGAACTCCGCGTTCAGGATTCCGAGACCGCCGGTCCCGTAAAGGTCCTTCTTCGCGGGATCCTTCGAGAGCGGGTCGCCGCCCTGGATGATTCCCATCCGGATCGCGCGATGGAACGTCGTGCCGGTGTAGGCACCGTCGCGCGACAGCTTGATGAAGTAGCCGACGTGATTCGGGGCGACCTCGGGCAGCAGGTCGATCACGAAGGTGCCCTTCGAGGTGGCAACCACGGCCTGCTTGTGCGACATCTCCGCCAGCGTCAACGGCGTCTTGAACGGCGCCGCCGGAGCGGCCGGCCGGTGCTGCTCGGCGCCCAAGGCCACGCTAAGCGCGACCGGCGTGAATAAAAGGAGAAGGAGAACCCGCATCCTCCGATGCTATCCCATGGACCCATGGACCCATGGACCTATGGACCTATGGACCGACCGACCGACCGACCTACCTACCGACCTACCGACCCACAGACCCACAGACCACAGACCCACGGACCCACAGACCTCGTCTGATATTCTCCCCTCGTGGATGCCAGCGTCGCTGCCTTCCGGGGACTCGTCGATTACGCGGGCCTCTACCCGCCGGCCAGCCTGAATCTCGATCGCGTCATCGCCAACTACGCGGCGTACCGCACCAGCCCGGCGGCGTGGATGCTGGGACGTCTCGTCCTGCCGCTCGATCGGCTGGACGAAGCCGAGGCGCTCGCACGCGCGGCCGGCGCCACCGCGGCCGACCCGTGGCCTGTGAGCGTGCTCGTCGGCGACGCGCTGGCCGCCTCGACCAACAGCGGCGCGCTGACGCATTTCCGAGCCGAGCCCGGGCGCGTGCTCTGTGTCGAGAGCATCGAGACAGCCGCCAGCACCGCTGAGGAAATCCAGTTCCTCGCCCGCTCGTACCCGCTCTACCTCGAGCGCTTCATCGAGGTTCCGCTGGACCCCGACCCAGCGCCGCTGCTGGCCGCGCTGGCGGCCACGGCCTGCTGGGCCAAGATGCGCACGGGCGGCGTGACGCCCGGCAAGGTGCCGTCCACCATGCTCGTCGCGCGGTTCCTCGCCCGCGCGAAACACGCGGGCGCGGCCCTCAAGGCGACGGCCGGCCTGCATCACGCGATCCGCGCCGAGCGAAAGCTCACGTACGCCACCGACAGCCCGACGGGCATCATGCACGGCTTTGTGAACGTCACGTTTGCCGCCACGCTGCTCGCGGCGGGCAAAATCGACGAGAACCTGGCCGATGCGGTGCTGGACGACGACCGTCCAGAGGTGTTCAAGTTCGGGGGACGCGCGGGGTCATGGCTGAACGCCGTGCTGACGTACGGCGAATTCGCACATGGACGGGACCACCTGCTGCGCTCGGTAGGATCGTGTTCGTTCGAAGAGCCCGTGGACGAATTACGCGAGCTCGGATGGATCGACTGAGCCCTCGTCTGGCGGGACTGAAGTCCCGCCCTACTGCAGCTTTTCCGCACTTCCGCACTTCCGCACTTCCGCACCTCCGCACCTCC
>JBKPSY010000307.1:0-18145 GCA_046735235.1 Acidobacteriota bacterium
GGCCCTCTCTCGAAACGGCCGCCGTAGGCTTCACCGGATACCTGCCGTCGATGCCGGTCCGTCATGGGCTGACGATCGGCGAGCTCGCACGTCTTTACAACGGCGAGGCCCACATCGGCTGCGACCTCGATGTGGTCGCGATGAAGGGCTGGGCGCGGAGCGAGTGGTTCGACGACACGGGCCTCGAGTGGATCAACCCCTCGCCGAACATGCGCAATCTCGTCGAGGCGACGCTCTATCCGGGCATCGGCATGCTCGAGTACGCGAACCTCTCGGTGGGCCGGGGCACCGACACCCCCTTCGAGCAGATTGGCGCGCCGTGGATCGATGGCCGAGCGCTGGCTGACGCGGTGAGCCGGCTGGGGCTTCCGGGAGTGCGCGTGTATCCGGTCCGCTTCACCCCGACCTCGAGCACGTTCTCCGGCCAGGTCTGCCAGGGCATCTTCTTCGTCGTGACCGATCGCGAGGCGCTCAGGCCCGTGCGGCTTGGCGCCGAGATCGCGGCGATTCTCGTGCGCCTCTACGGCCCGTCGATTGATCTCGGGCGCAGCAGCGTGCTCGTGGGCTCGTCCGACGCCGTCGCCGCGCTTCGCGCGGGGCAGGGCGCCGCGGCGGTGGCTGAAGGGTGGCCGGCCGCTGAGGAGCGCTGGCGTTCAATTCGCGCGCGTTATCTGTTGTATTGAGAATGGCGGGGCTGAAGCCCCGCCCTACGTACGGATCTAATCCCCGCATGGGCCAACTCGGCGGCAAGGACCTCCGCGACTTCAAGGACCTGCCTCGTACGCCGATCGGCTCCTACATCAGGAAGGCGATCGACGCGCGCAAGCCGTCAGCGAAGGACAAGCCGCCGCCGATCCTCGAGCAGTATCCGGCCCTGAAGCTGTACAACCCGAAGGCCTGGTACGACTGGCTGAAGTTCTACGTCGAGAACCGCCTGGGTCCGCGGCATCCGTTCAACTACTACCGTTCGGCGGACCGTGGCGTGTACCCGCTCGTCGGCGTGACCGACGGCGTGGTGCGGCTCACGCTCGCAAGCGACTGGGGCACCGGCACGGACGAGGCGCGGCGCATCGGAGCCCTGATGGCCGGAGAGATACCGGATTTCACGATTCACCTCGGCGACATCTACTTCGTCGGCACGCTGGCCGAAGTGAACGAGCACTTCCTCGGTGTGGACAACCCGCACAACGACTTCACGCCCTGCGCGTGGCCGCTCGGCCAGGTCGGCAGCTTCGCCCTCGCGGGCAACCACGAGATGTACGGACTCGGCGATGCGTTCTACGAGCTGCTGCTGCCCAGTCTCGGCCTCTGGGATCCGCGCATTCGCCAGGGTGCCGGCTACTTCTGCCTCGAGAACGACCACTGGCGGGTCGTCGGCCTCGACACCGCGTACAACTCGATCGGCTGGCCGTTCATCGAGCGCTTCACGACGCAGAATTCGCGGCTCGAGCAGAAGCTGGTCGAATGGCTGCGGGATGACGTCGGGCTCGGCGATCGATCGGACCGCCGAGGAATCGTCCTCCTGAGCCACCACCAGTACTTTTCGGCGTTCGACGAGTGGTACGTGAAGCCGGCGCAGCAGCTCGCCGAGTTCATCGATCGACCGGTGCTGTGGTTCTGGGGGCACGAGCATCGGCTCGCGTTGTATGGCCTGCACGCCTTCAAGGGTGGCATCCCGGCGTACGGCCGCTGCATCGGGCACGGCGGAATGCCCGTCGATCGCTGGCCGGACGGGAAGCGCTTCAGGCACCCCGAGTGCGTGCCGACGTTTGCCGACAACCGGAGGTTTCCGAACGACGAGAGCCTCGACGTCGGCTACAACGGCTACGCGCTGCTGGCGTTCGAGGGGCCATCGTTGCGGGTGGACTACAAGGACATCACCGGGGCGGTCGTTCGCTCGGAACGCTGGAGCGTCGCCATCGATGGCGCGCTGACGCTGGGCCGGCCCTGAAGGACCGGCCTACTGTCCCCTTCTGCAGTCGGGCGGGGCTTCAGCCCCGCCAATCACCTTCTCAATACATCCGATACAACATCACGTAAATCACCACGCCCGTCACCGAGACGTACATCCACAGCGGCCATGTCCACCGCGCGATGCGCCGGTGGCGCGCCACATCCATGCGCAGGCCACGCCGCAGCGTGACGAGCGCCAGCGGCACGATCGTCGCGGCGAGCAGGACGTGCGAAACCAGGATCGTGAAATAGACGACGCGGACCGGGCCGTGTCCGGGGAAGGGCTTCGATCCGATGTGCGCGTGGTAGACCAGATAGGAGATCAGGAACAGGCAGGACGTCGTGAACGCCGCGATCATGCAGGCCCGGTGCGCGGGAATGCGACGCTGCCGCATGAACACGTAGCCGGCGAGCAGCAGGCATGCGGACGTGGCGTTCAGCGTGGCGTTCAGCGCGGGGAGATCTGAAATGTGCACGAGGTGTTTTTTGCGGCCCGAAGCCCAAAGCCCAAAGCCCAAAGCCGACTTCGTCAGGGCCGGTTGGCCAGCATCAGCACCCAGAGCAGCGGCAGGTATACCAGCGACGCCAGGAACAGCTGTCGCGCGCGGAGCGCTGTGCGGTCCTGTGCGAAGCGGATCGCCAGCGCCAGCATCCCGATGCCCAGCACGATCGCGCCCCCGAAATAGACGCGGCCCGCCAGGCCGACGACCGTCGGCAGCAGGCTGACTGGAATCAGCGCCGCCGCGTAGTTCACCATCTGGAGCGCGGTGCTGCGGCCGCCAGGATCCCCGACAGGCAGCACGCGCACGCCGCCGCGCTCGTAGTCCTCGCGATACATCCACGAGATCGCCAGCACGTGCGGCATCTGCCAGAAGAAGACGATCGCGAAGAGCACCCACGCCTCGCGACTCAGGGAGCCGCGCGACGCGGCCCAGCCGATCATCGGCGGCAGCGCACCAGGCACGGCGCCGATGACCGTCGCCAGCGAGGTGACGCGCTTCAGCGGCGTGTAGACCAGGGCGTAACTGCCGAGCGTTGCCGCTGCGAGGCCGGCGGCCAGCCAGTTCGCGCCGAGCCCAATCTGCAGCAGGCCCGTCGCAGACAGCGCCGTCGCGAACCACGTCGCCTCGCGCGCGCTCAGCCGTCCATCCGGCAGCGGCCGCCCCATCGTCCTGCGCATCTTCGCGTCGATGTCGCGCTCGAGCACCTGATTGAACGCCGCGGCGCCGCTGGCGACGAGGAACGTGCCGACGACCGTGTTGAACAGCAGCGCGTAGTCCACACCGCCGCCCGCGTTCCCGAGGTGGAACCCGATGATGGTCGTCACCAGGACGAGCGTGTTCACGCGCGGCTTCGTCAGCGTGACGAAGTCCGCCCACGCCCGCGCGTTCGGGGCTTCCACAGCCGTCTTCGACGTCACTTCACTCACGTCCCCGATTCCCTATTCCACCCTGCCGCCGGCTTCTCGCACCTTGCGAAGCACCCGGTCTTCCATCCACTTCTTGTCCCACCACTCGACCGCGTTGACCGCGTGGCCGTTGACGAGCATCGTGAAGTGGAGATGGTCGCCGCCAGCGAGGCCCGTCATGCCGGAGCGGCCAATCTGCTGGCCCTTGGTCACCGTGTCGCCCACTTTCACTTCGAATGACGACAGATGCGCGTAGAGCGACTGCACGCCGAGGCCGTGGTCGATGATGATGCAGTTGCCGTAGATGCCGAGCGGGCTCGCGTGGACGACCTTGCCGTTATTGGCCGAAACGACTGGCACCGATGATGTGACCGCGAGGTCGAAGCCGAGATGGACCTGCTGGTCGATCTCCTTGCCCTTGTACATGTAATTGCGGTGGTCGGCGAAGGCGGCCTCGACCTGCGAGTTGCCAAGCTGCTGGAACGGCCCGCGCCAGAGCATCTGCGGCGCCGATTCCTTGGCGAACGACGCGATCTCTTCGGCGTTCTTCTTCCGGAGGTCGCCGTTGATCTTGAGGAAGGCCGCGACGAGATCGTTCGGGTCGTTGATCTGCGACGCGAAGTCGGGCGAGTCCTGCAGGATCGCGGGCACCACTCGCTGGAGGAACGCGTCGGCGATCTCGATGTTGCTGCGCTTGAACACTTTCGGGAACGGCGTGTAGTCGAGCGCCTGCGTCGCGAGATTTCCAGCCGCGTCCTTTGCAAAGACGCCAATCGGCGTCGTGAGATCCTGGTCGTAGAGCAGCGCGAAGACGGCGACGCGGACTGTCGGATCGGCGATGCCGATGCTCGTGCCCGGGTAGGCCGGATACGTGATGTCGCCGACCCGAACGCCGGCCGACGCATCGGCTGGCGTGACCTTCATCACGACGAACTCGGCGCCGCCGAGGTTGATGTAGTGTTTCGTCGAGAGCACCGACACGCGCGGCGGCTCGAGCTGCACGCGAAGCGAGCGGCTGGCGTCGGCCGTCAGCGTGCGCATCCCGCGCAGCACCTTGCGCTCGACGTGCACGGTGACTTTCGCGTCGCCGGACTTCAGCGCCGCGATCTCCTTGCGCGTCGCGGGCGCAATCACGCGCAGCCGATCAGGTCCCTCCTGCTTCAGCTCGGCGCCCGGCGTCGACAACGTGGCCAGTGTCGTCTGCTTGCCATCCTGTTCGAAGTTCACCTGGAGAGCCGACAGCGCACCACGCGGGGTGTCGATCGAGACGTCCACGACGCCACGGGCGCCCATGAAGGGCTGGCCGTTGAAGGTGATGACCGGCGCGGGCTGGCGGCCAGACCAGATCCACGCGCCGGCGGCGCCGAGGATCGCGAGAAGCACAAGGAATGCGAGAGCCTTCTTCATGTCCGCACGATTGTACTCAATGGCGCCCGTCAGGTTGACCGGTGGGAGGGCCCTTGTTACACTTGGAAGTTCCCCGACGTGCCGGTATCGTCTAGGGGTCAGGACACGTGGTTCTCAGCCACGGGACCGGGGTTCGAATCCCCGTACCGGTACCAAAATTGACTTTGAGAAAGTGCCGTTAGGATTGCACTGGCTGGGCGGATGCAACACCGTCCGCCGTCCAAAGGTCAACTCGGCGACAAGTCAGCTCACGGCGCGCACAGGGCGCTGGCATGCGGCCCAAAGGCCACCTGCGCCAATGCACACTACCGCGATGGCGATCGAATACGGCAACGCGGCCAAGCCGTGCGAGGCAAGGAGCTCTGCGCCGCGAAAATGATCCAGGAAGACCATAACCGGTACCTGGACAATCGGACTCCTCATCGCGAGGACCAGCGCTGTGAACGTTGCGACGGCCGGGAGACCACCCGACCGGCCGACGACCCAACCGGCCGCAACTCCGACCATGATCTGATCCAGCGGGCGCAACCCGGGCAGGAGTCTGACGCTGCCCAAAATTGCTGCCGCACCATAGCCGAAGAAGAAGGCAGGGAGCAGGCTGGCGACCGGATGTCTGCGGGTTTGTCGAACCGTGTCTCCTGCGATGGCCAGCAGCGCCTGCGCCCAAACCCATCTGGCTGAGCGACCGTGCGCGGCCTGTTCCGCGATGTCACCAATCAAGCTCTCGCGCTCTGGACCGCCGAGCAAGCGTTCGAGCAATCTGAGCGCGACGACGGACAATCGAGAGACGTTCATGCGCGACCTCCACCGAGGGCCGGGAGCCTCTGCCAAAGCGCCGTCAGCGTCCGCTGCGAGTTGCGCGCTTCGCTCAAACCCTCTGCAGTGACGGAGAAGTATGTCTTGGCGCGTCCGCCCCGCGCCGCTGTCGGCTCCCCGCGTCGCGACGAGACAAGACCCTTCCGGCTCAGGCTGCCGAGTGCCACATACACGCTACTGAGCGCCACGGGTTGGCCGCTGCTCCTCTCGATCTCTGCCGAGATCGGCACACCGTAGGCTTCGTCGCCGAGCCGAATCAGGGCGAGAAGGACCAGCAGCTCGAATCCGCCAAGAAACGCACGTTTGACCATTTATTCGATATTACAGAATAAATCTGAATAGGTCAAGCGGCATCCAGAATTGCCTCGCTGAACCCACATCGCCGCATGAGGCCGTCGCGTCGCGGTGCACACGCCGCGGACTTCCATGGCGTGCGCTTTTCGACAGGCGGATTGATAACAAGGGAGTCAGGTGGACCCGCCGCAAGCGATGGTTTGCCGCGTCGCCAGGCGCTCGCGTCGCTCGCGGCTTCGGTGGGCCAGCCATCCGAAGATCGTCCACGCGTGCTAATGCACCCGCCCCTGGCGTAATTCCGTTTCGGCGGCATCGATGAACGCGCGGTAGCCCTCGGGATCGATGAACGGGTCTACCGGATTCTTCGAGGTGGCGCTCGCAACGAACTTGCGGTACCTGCCCCATGCTCGTGCATGGTTCGTGACCCAGATGTCGACGGGAAGGCTTCGCAGCACGCGGATGCTCCGCTCGCGGTCCGCCGATTGGTCCGTGTACCGCGACCGTTCCAGGACTCCCGGGTCGCACACACTGACGACGTTCAGCACGCGGTCACCGTCGCGGACGGGAAACGACCAGGAGGTGCAGCCGCGGGTGTGCCCGGCGGTGACGTGCGCGGTGAGCGCGATCGGCCCGACACGAACCGTGTCGCCGTCCTTGAACCGGTGATCAACGCGCGGCGGCGGGTAGCCGAGGACGCCGATCCAGATGAGGGCCCTCAACGGCAAGACCAGGTCGGGATCGTCGCCGCCTGAGGCGAGGGAGTCGGCGCTCGCGTCGCTGGCCCACACCTGAGCACCCGACGCCTGCTGCAGCACCGTCAGCCCGCCCCCGTGGTCGGGGTGCGGTTCCGAGTTCAGCAGCACTTTGACGTCCTTGATGTCGAACCCGAGTTTCGCGATGCTCGCCATGATCATCGGCGCGGTGGTGGGATAGCCGCCATCCAGCACGACATGCCCCTCGGGTCCGGCGATGAGGAAGGCCGCGACGTCGTTCGCGCCGACATAGTAGAAGTTGCCGGCGATGCGGAACGGTTCGACAGGCTGCTGCCCGCCGATTTTCGTCGCGTTCAGCCACCGGCCGACGAGGACCAGCGCAAGCACGATCAGGGCTGCCCCCAAGACGACCAGCCGACGACGCCTGGTAAAGCTCTGCAACATCGATTCGAGCACTGCCTCCTCGCCGTGGCGACCGGCCCGCCGGTGCGCTGCGTAAGGATCGCCTGCCGGACGCCGCTCAGTCTTGATCGGCTCGTGAGCATCAGGTGAGATTTCGGTGAGACTGCTCGGGAATCGTTACGGCGCGTCCCACTCGAGCGCGTAGATGTCGTGGGTGCCCGCGTCGAGCGCGATCATGGGCCCGCCGTCGGCCGTCACGCCCAGCCATCGGCCTGCGAAGCCTGTCAATTGATTGCGGCCGGTCGTCTCCACGACGACCGAGACGGCCCCGGTCGCAATCTCGACGCGCCGTATGTCCCGCTGGGTCGAGCTCACCATCACGAACAACACCGAAGCGCTGTCGGGAGACCAGTTCGGCCAGGCGATCTCTGTGGCACGACTCAGCTCCGTCCACCGGCTGCCGGCGACGTCGAACAGCATCAGGCGTGTCGAATCGGAGGTGAGCGCGAGGATGAACCGGCCGTCCGGAGACCATCGAGGGGAGAACAAGCCGGTCGAGCCGGGCAGCGTTGTGATCCGGCCACTCTCGAGGTCGACCAGGTCGAGCGCCGGCCTGGCGGCCGCGCCTGTGTCGCCGCCAAGCTGCGCGCCGAAGACCAGCCGGCGGCCGTCCGGCGACCAGGAGGGATCGTTCTCGCTGACCTTGGACGAGGTGACGCGGCGCGCGGCGCCGCCGGCCGCAGGCACCACGTAGATGTGCGCGTTATCGCCTGGCGCCGCCCCTGAAAATGCCACGCGAGAGCCGTCCGGTGACCACCGCGGCAGCAGGCAGGTCATCGGCGGAAACGTCAGCTGGACGCGCGAGCTTCCATCGACGCGACTGCGCCACAGCGTCCCTTCGGGAAATGCCGTGTACGCGATCGAACCACCGTCGGCTGAAAACGCGACGCCCTCGATCGATGGCGCTCCGAGGTAGTCGACGAATCCCTTGGTCGTCGGGTCGAACCTCGCCAGTCGCCCTCTCAGTTGATCGCCGACCACGAACAACCGCTTCCCATCACGGCTCGGCACGACGCCCGAGAACCGCAACGGTCCGACCGTGAGCGGCACCGGCTCGCCGGCGCGTCCCCAGATGCCGGTGGCCTCGGGCCGCGCCCAGATGTTCGCGTTCGCTTCGAAGACGTAGTAGCGTCCATCCGGCGTCCAGGTGCCGCAGCAGGGGTCGCGCGCGCCCGTCCAGCCCGGAAGCAGCGGGTGAGGGCTGGACCCGTCGCTCCCAGCCTCCCACAGCGTCGTCGCTCCTCTGTTCGCCTCACGGACGCTGTATCGCAGCTGCGCGCCGTCGGGCGACACGCGGGGGGCGAACGGAATTCCTGGAGCGGTCAGCAGGACCCGCGATTCACTTCCGTCGTTGCGGACCGAGCGCAGCTGGTTGCCCTTCGCGTAGATCACGTGCGAATTGTCCGGCGTCCACGTGGCGCTCATACCGTAGATGCCCGAGTTGATGCGGATGTCGCCGACCGGGCGTTCATCACCGCCCACGAGCGGGCGAACCGCCAGTTCGGCGTCGCCCGTGCCGGGTGAATGCTCGATCAGGAGCTCCGAGCCGCTTGCGTCGATGTCGAGGGGATAGATGGCGCTGCCCGGCGTCGAGGCGAGCTGCACCGTGTCGCCGCCGGCGACGCTCACCTGCGCGAGGCTGAAGCCGGCGCCTGGCTGTCCGCGCAGGTGTTCGACGGAGAAATAGAGGCGCGCCCCGTCCGTCATCGGCCAGTATTTCTTGGCGCCATCCGTCGTGATCTGCCGGGTCGCGTTCACGCGCGGCACGCGTGGGGCGGTCGCATGCGAGATCGCAACGACCGCTCCCGCCGCCAGGGCGAGGCCGACACCCGCAAGGGCAAGACGACCGGAACGGCGTGCGACTGGCGTCGCCGATTGGACGGTGCTCGATGGCGCGATGGCAGCCGACGCCGTCACCGAGGCGCTTCGCCGCGAAAGCTCGCCGCTGTCGCTGTCCGCCTTCAGCGCCTTGAGGTCGTTGCGGAGATCCTTGGCCGTCTGATACCGCTCTTCGGGATCCTTCTCGAGGCACCGCGAGACAACACGAGCGAGCTCGCGAGGCATATCGGCTCGGACATCGGTCACGAGCGGGGGCCGATCCTTCAGGACCGACGACAGCACAGCCACGTTCGAGTCGCCCTTGAACGGCCGGTCGCCGGTGGCCATCTCGAACAGGACGATGCCAAGCGAGAAGACGTCGGATCGCTGATCGACGTTCTTTCCCTCGACCTGCTCGGGCGACATGTACGCGACGGTGCCGAGGATTCTGCCTTCGGCTGTCGCGTGAGCCGTTGGCTGGAGCACGGTTTCATCCTGGAGTGAGATCTGGGACTGCTGCCTCGCCAGTCCGAAGTCGAGCACCTTCACGCGGCCCTCGTGCGAGATCATCACGTTGGCGGGCTTGAGGTCGCGATGGGTGATGCCGCGCCGGTGCGCCGTGCCGACGGCATCGGCGAGTGGGATGGCGGTCTTCAGCAGCGTGTCGAGCGACATTCCTTCGGCTGGAATGACGTCGGCGAGTGTCATGCCCTCGACGAGCTCCATCGTGATGAAGAGGATGCCCTGGTCCTCCTCGACGGAGTGAATCGTGACGATGTTAGGGTGATTGAGGGCCGCGATGGCTCGGGCTTCACGTTCGAAGCGGGCGCGCCGATCCGGATCCTGGGCGGACTCGTGCGCCAGAACCTTCAGCGCCACCTGGCGTCCGAGCTTCGCGTCTTCGGCCAGGTAGACCTCGCCCATGCCACCGGCGCCCAGCTGGCGGAGGATGCGGTAATGCAATACAGACCGCCCCGCGACAAGAGCGCTCACGGCGCCTCCCAGTCGAGGGCGTAGACGTCGTGCGTGCCGGCGTCGAGCAGGAACATCGGCGACCCGTCCGGCGTCCAGCCGAACCACTGACCCAGCGCGCCGGCCGCGATGTTCAGGTCTTTCACGCTGACGAGGGTCTCCACGTGGTGGTCGGCGATCGAGATACGCCGAATGTCAGGGTTCTGCATGTACTGCACCGATCGGCTGTCCAACGACCAGGCCGGCCAGCCGACCGCTGTCGTTGTCGTGAACAGCAGATCGGATCTCGTGCCGGCCGCGACGTCGAACAGCACGAACCGCGTGGAGTCGAGCGAGGTGCCGAGGATGTACCGACCATCGGGCGACCACCGCGGTCCAAAGAACCCCTTCGACCCCGGGAGCTCCGCCACCGCTCCCGTCGCGAGATCGATCACGCTGATCGCCGCGTCTGTCGGCGCCGCGCCGGACGTTGGCGTGGTCCCGAACGCGATTTTTCTCCCGTCCGGCGACCACGACGGATCGCCCTCCGGCTGCGTGCCCGTCGTCAGACGCCGTGGAGCGCCCGCCGTGGCGTCGACGACGTAGATCCGTCGTGAGTCGACGGCCGCCCAGGTGCCCGCCCATCCGAAGAAGGCGATCCGCGCGCCGTCGGGAGACCATCGCGGCAGCGCGGCACTCATCGGCGGGGTCGTGAGCGGCACGCGTTCGCTGCCGTCGACGCGGCTGCGCCACAACGTCCCCTCGGGGTACGCGGTGTAGGCCACCCGCTGTCCATCCGGCGAGACGACAACGCCTTCCGCCGACAGACCGCCAAGGTGCGGCTCGAATGTCCGCGACGTCGCGTTGTAGCGGACGAGACGTCCCTTGGCGATGTCGCCCACTGCGAAGAGGCGCTTGCCGTCCTTGCTCGGAACCACACCGGAAAATCGCACCGGGCCAAACGTCAGCTGCACGGGATCGCCGGTGGCGCGCCGGAACAGAGGTCGCTCCTCCGGACGTGCCCAGAGATTTCCGTCGGCCTCGAAGACGTAGTAGCGACCATCGGCCGTCCATGCGCCGCAGCACGCCTCCTGCGCGCCCGTCCAGCCGGGAAGCAGCAGATGCGGCGCGTCGCCGTCGCTCTTCGCTTCCCACAGCGCGAAGAGGCCGGTCCGGCGGTCCTGGACCGAGTAGCGCAGTCGGGTGCCGTCGGGTGAGAAGCGCGGAGAGATCGGCACGCCGGGCGCCGTGAACAGGGTCCGGGATCCGCTCCCGTCGCTGCTGACGATCCGCAGCTCGGACCCTGTGGCGTACACGATGTGCTCCGTGTCCGGCGCCCACGCCGCGGCCGTGCCGCGGTTGTGGTTTATGCGCACGTCTCCGATGCGGCGCTCGGTTCCCCCGACGACAGATCTGACGGCGAGGTCGCCGTCACCGGTGCCCGGCACGGTCGAGACGAGCAGCTCCGTTCCATCGAGATTGATGTCCTGCACCAGCGGCCCGACGGCCGCGATTGTCACCGTATCGCCGCCGGTCGCGGCAACCTGCGCCAGCGCCGATCCTCCGCCTCCGACGTTCCTGAGCTGCGTGACGTTGAAGTACAGACGCGATCCGTCGGTCATGGGCGCCGACTTCTGGGCGCCATCGGTCGTGATCTGCCTGGTCTGGGTGACGCGCGGCTGCGGCGCCGGCGAAGCCCACCACGCCAGCGCAGCGCCGCCCGCAAGCACCGCCGCCGCAACGCCCCAGATCCGCCCCAGGGTCGCCGTTCGAGCGGCCGCGATTGGCGCCACAGTTGGGGCGACCATCGTCGCCGCGGAGGCACGCCGTGCGAGGTCGCCGCTGTCGCTGTCCGCCTTCAGCGCCTTGAGATCGTTCCGGAGATCCTTCGCGGTCTGATATCGCCCTTCCGGATCCTTTTCGAGGCACCGCACGACAATGCGGGCGAGCTCGCGCGGCAAGTCCGCGCGCAGATCGGTGACGAGCGGCGGCGTGTCCTTCAGGATCGCCGACAGCACCGAGACGTTCGAGTCGCCCGTGAAGGGCCTCACGGCTGTCGCCATCTCGAACAGCACGATGCCGAGGGAGAAGATGTCGGATCGTGAATCGACGGCCTTGCCCTGGGCCTGCTCGGGGGACATGTACGCGACGGTGCCGAGGATTCTCCCGTCCGCGGTGAGATTCTCGGCTGGCAGCATCGCGGTCTCGCCCTGGAACGCGTCCTTCGGTTGCTGCTTCGCGAGGCCGAAATCCAGCACCTTCACCCGGCCATCGTCGGCGACCATCACGTTGGCCGGCTTCAGATCGCGATGGGTGATACCGCGCTGGTGGGCCGTGCCGACGGCGTCGGCGAGCGGGATCGCGATTCGCAGCAGCTCGGCGAGCGTCATCCCGCCCGGAGGAATGCACTCCGACAGCGTCTTCCCCTCGACGAGCTCCATCGTCAGGAAGAGCAGCCCGGCATCTTCCTCGACGGAATGAATCGTGACGATGCCCGGATGGTTGAGCGCGGCGACGGCACGCGCTTCGCGCTCGAATCGCGCGCGGCGGTCGGGGTCGCGTGCGGATTCGTGCGCGAGGACCTTCAGCGCGACCTGGCGTCCGAGCTTCGCGTCTTCGGCGAGATAGACCTCGCCCATGCCGCCCGCGCCCAGCGGACGCAGGATGCGATAGTGCGAGAGCGTCTGCCCTGGCGCGAGGGCGCTCATGGGATCTGCCTACGGCGCGTCCCAGTCCAGCGCGTAGATGTCGTGCGTGCCGGCGTCGAGCAGGACCACCGGCCAGCCATCCGGTGTGGATCCGAACCATGGCCCCAGGTTGCCGATCACCAGGTCAAGGCCTTGCCCGTTGAACACGGTCTCAACCTTGCGATCGGCGACCCGGACGCGAAGGATCGCGTTTTCCCGCGACACGCCACGCACAACCATCACGGCCGTGCTGTCAGCGGACCAACTTGGCCATCCGTAGGAGCTGGCCGGCGGCACGAGGTCGATCCATCGCTGACTTGCAACGTCGAAGATAAGCAAGCGGCTGGAATCGAGCGACAACGCCAGAATCGAACGGCCGTCCGGGGACCAGCGAGGAGAAAAGAGCCCCAGCGATCCCGGTATCGGCGTTACTCGACCCGTTTTCAAATCGAGTTGCTGGAGAGTCCGGGATGTCGGGTCGGCAGCCACGGTCGGGGTGTTGCCAAAGACGAGCTGCTGACCGTCAGGTGACCAAGACGGATCGGATTCACTCGTTGCAGCTGTCGTGGCCCGATGAGGCACGCCGCCTGCCGCGGGCACCAGGTAGATGCGCAGCGTCTCCGCGGAGGTCCCGCCGAAGAACGCGATCTGGGAGCCATCAGGCGACCACCGCGGCAGAAACGCAGCCATCGGCGGAGACGTGAGTTGGAGACGCTCCGTCCCGTCCAGGCGACTTCGCCACAGCGTGCCCTCCGGGTAGCTCGTGTAGGCCACCCACTGCCCGTCGCCCGAGATGGCCGTACCCTCCGCCGAGATCCCCCCAAGGTATTCGATGAAGTGCTTCGACGCCGGATCGTAGCGCGCCAACCGGCCTCTCCGCTGATCGCCGACCGCAAATAGGCGCGTGCCGTCCGGGCTGGGCCTGACGCCCGAGAGCAACAGCGGACCGAACGTGAGCTGGGTAGGAACGTCCGTTGTCCCGTGAAACAGGCTTCGGGTTTCTGCGCGTGCCCAGAGGTTCCCATCGGCCTCGAAGACGTAGTACCGCCCATCGGCAGTCCAGCGCCCGCAACACGGATTCTGCGAGCCGGTCCACCCTGGCAAGACGGGATGAGGATCGCTGCCGTCGGCACCCGCCTCCCAAAGCGACGCGTTGCCGGTCTTCGGGTCTGTCACGCTGTACCGCAGTCGCTTGCCATCCGGCGACACCCGTGGGTCAAACGGAGCGCCGGGTGCCGTCAGCAGCGTCCGCGAGCCGCTTCCGTCGCTCGAAGCGATACGCAACTCGGTGCCCTTGGCGTAGACAATGTGCGACTTGTCCGGCGTCCACGTGGCACCGCCACTGACCCGGAGGTCCCCGACGGGGCGTTGGGCTCCACCGAGCACCGGCATCACCGCCAGGACTCCATCGCCGGTGCCCGGGGAGTCGCTGACAAGCAGCTCCTGGCCTGCAGGATCGATATCAAGCGGGAAGGGAGACTGAGCCGTCAGCTCCACTGTCTCGCCACCTCCAGCCGCCACCTGTCCGAGACCCCCGCGCCCCTGCGGCGCGCCTCCAAGACGCGTAATTGTGAAATAGAGGCGCGCGCCGTCGGTCAGGATGCCTCTCTTCTGTGCGCCGTCAGTGGTGATCTGCTTCATCGCCTTGACATGCGGCGGCCGCGGCATCGACGCCGACCATGCCACGAATGAGCCGGCCGCCACGACAGCAAGGGCGGCCACGGCCGCCCACATGCGACGGCCAGTGGGACGTGAAGCAACCACTGACGGGACCGGCGTCGGCGGTGTGGGAACCGCTGAGAGGGCCGAAGCCGCGGTGACGCCCTGCGGAGATCGCGACGCCGATTCTCCACTGTCGGAGTCTTCCTTGAGCGCCTTGAGATCGTTCCGGAGATCCTTGGCGGTCTGGTACCGCTCCTCGGGATCCTTCACGAGGCAGTGCCTGATGATGCGTCCGAGTTCGCGTGGCAGTTCGGGCTTGAGATCGCTCACGAGCGGCGGCGTGTCGCGCAGCACCGACGACAGCACCGACACGCTGGAGTCGCCCTTGAACGGCCGCTGCCCCGTCGCCATCTCGAAGAGCACGACGCCAAGCGAGAAAATGTCCGAGCGGTGATCGAGGGGCTTCCCCTGCGCCTGCTCGGGGGACATGTACGCGACGGTGCCGAGAATCTTGCCCTCCGCGGTGGCGTGCGCCGTGGGCTGCAGCGCGGTCTCGTCCTGGACGGTCGCCTCCGCTTGCTGCTTGGCGAGGCCGAAGTCGAGGACCTTCACGCGCCCGTCGTGCCCGATCATCACGTTGGCGGGTTTGAGGTCGCGGTGCATGATGCCGCGCTGATGCGCTGTGCCGACGGCGTCGGCCAGCGGGATGGCGATCTTCAACAGATCGGCGAGCGGCATCCCGGCGGCAGGGATGTACTGCGCCAGCGTCTGGCCTTCCACGAGCTCCATCGTGATGAAGAGGAGCCCCTGGTGTTCTTCGACGGAGTGGATGGTGACGATGCCGGGATGGTTGAGCGCGGCGATGGCCCGGGCTTCGCGTTCGAAGCGGGCGCGACGGTCGGGGTCGCTGGCCGTATCGCTCGCCAGCACTTTGAGCGCGACCTGGCGTCCCAGCTTCGTGTCCTCGGCCAGGTAGACTTCCCCCATCCCGCCCGCGCCCAGCGAACGCACGATGCGGTAGTGAGAGACCGTCTGTCCGATCATGAAGACTCCGTGGCCCGCATCATAACCGAAGCTCAACCGTTGCCTCACGAATGGAGGCTGGTTGCGCTACGGCGCCACGCACTCGAAGCTGGCCGCATCGTCCGTATTTCCGGTGCCCTTGTACTGCGCGTGCTGCGGATACGCGCACAGCGGGCGGCTGCGTCCGGGGAACGCTCGTCCAGTCGCGGTGATCGACACAGGCGCGGTGCCTTTCTCGGCCCACTCCACTGCGGCGCCGATCATGTCGAAGCTGTCGAGCGCGGGCCCGCCGCCGCAGTGACTCATGCCTGGCACGAGGAACAGGCGACTCCACCTCATGACCTCCGCTGCGCCGCCGTTTGCCGTCGTCATCCGCTGGTAGTAGTCGAGCGTGTCGAGCGCGGAGAACCAGGGATCGCTGACGCCGTGATAGAAAATCAACTTTCCGCCGTGGCCGGAAAACGTGCTGAGGTTCGTCCACGCCGACGTGGACGTCAGCCACATCTGCGGGTTGGACCCTGCCGCCGCCGCGCGCGCGTCCACATCCATCTCGGTGGCCGCGAACGGCGCCCCGACGGGATTCATGATCCCCACGAGCACTCCCGGAAGTCCCTGCGTCGCCGCGATCCCGGTGTCGTAGAGAAATCCCGGATAGACCTGGCGCCCCTTCGAGTCTTTCGGACCGCCGAGCGCTCTGGTGATCGCCGCGGCCTGTTCTCGCGAGAGGCAGCCGTCGGCCTTCGCCGCTTGACACACCAGCGTCGCCGGATCGAAGTGGCATCCGAGCGGGTCGAGCACCATGCCGTCCTTGAGTCCATCAGCGGCGTCACAGGCGTTCAGCAGGCCATCGATCACCGTCTTCCGATCGGCATCCGAGAGCGCACGTTTCGTATCCGGCTTCCCGTCCGCGTCCTTCGGTGCCACCGCATTCAGCGCGGTTGACACCCACTCGTCGCCGATGCCCGAGAAGTTCGTCCGCATCGCCGGCGCCCCCACGACGACGCCGTCGAAGTAGGTGGGATAGCGCTGCGCCATGAGCATGCCTTCACGACCGCCAGTGGAGCAGCCCGCGAAGATCGATGTCTTCGCGGGGACCCCGTAGTACTGCGCGATGATCTGACGAGCGAGCAGCGCGACACGGCCGACGGCTTGATACGCGAAGTCAAGGGTCGCCTGCTGGTCGCGCATGAACGACGCGTCGAACGCCTGGCCCCTGTGTCCCGTGTCCGTCGTCGCGACGGCGAACCCGTGCGCGAGCGCTGCGTCGCCCATGCCCGTCCGGCCGAGCGGAAACGCCACTGTGCCGTTCAACCCTCCGCCGCCCTGCTGCAGGTAGCGGCCGTTCCAATCAGCCGGCAGCGCGATGGCGAAGCCGATGCCGTACGGCTTGCCCTCCGCGCCGGTGCGCCGGTCCAGCGTCCCGTCGAAACGACAGAACGCAGGCAGCGACACCGCCAGCGGCGGCACGTACGGCTCGGGCGGCGGTGTCGATCCGGCGGGATACCACTGCGTGTTGACGTCGGAGAGCGCGACGCCGGGCAGCGAGATCTTCGCCAGTGCCGTGCAAGCGGCCTCGTCGCGACTGGCCTGGGCGAAGGCCACTCCGGGCGCGCTCGAGAACATCACGAGGATGCCGGCTGACGCCTGCATCATTCTGAGGGATGGGCGAGAGGTGGTGGGCATGCGCGGCCGATTCTAGCGCGGGCCGGTCATCCCGTCAGCCGCTCGGTGAGCGACTCGAGGAACTCGCGGACCGCGGCAACGTGCGCGGCCTCGGCGATGAACTGAAACGCCGACGGGTTCAACGTATGCGGTTGCCTGTCGTGCGGCGCGCTGACGTTTGCCAGCATCACCGGGCACTCGCCGAAGAGCGCACTCAGCGCCGCCCAGGCTGGAAGGTCGAGCGGCGCGAGGACGTCGAGCCCGGCCCGCGCGCGCCACGGCGCTCCTGCCTTTGTCTGCTTGCGCAGCTCGCGCGCGAGGACGCGCAATCCGAACTGGAGGTCCCGATCGGTGGTCTGCACATGGCCCAGGGCGTCGAGCAGGAGTCGCGCGGCAACCATCGTGACGTCGCGGTGGAGAACGGCCCATCCGACGCGAAACACCGTGACGAGATCCTGCGTCGCTGCCGGCGGCCACTGTTCTGGCCAGCACTCGAGTCCCAGGTTGCACGTCGCCACGACGGCGTCGCTCGCCTCTCGTGGCGTGAACGATCTGCCCTGCACCGAACAGCCTGCGACCAGCGCGTTCGCGAGAAATCCCAGCGCCTGCTCTCGCGCCATCCATCCGTCAAGCGTCAGCTCGGACTCGCCCTCGAGATACTCCTGGAGCGCCGCACCGACGACTGGCGAGCCCTGGACTCCGGGCGGCAACGCACGCCGGGGATCGAGAATCACTCCTGCGCCGCGCAGGACTTCGATAACCTCTGCGACGTGTGCGGGCGATTCGGCAGGAGCGACCTCCGCATCGGCTGGCGGCACATCTGCAGGGGACTCCGATCCGTTCGCCGGTACGACTGTTCGCACGTAGGCGGCGAACACGGCGTCTGTCCCGGGCGGCCCGGCCGCGAGTGATACGCCTCGCGCCGCGCCGAGAAACGCGCGCGCCTGTTCAGGCGGCAAGTACCCGAGGAGGTCCCGGCGCTCTTCGCGCCCGAGCGACAGGTCGAATCGCAGCTGCTCCGCATCGGGCAGCAGATCGTCGAGGCCGTCGATCTCGCGGCCGGAATCCGAGAGTAGCCGGCACGCGCGCATCACGCGATGGAACGTCGCCGAGTGGTGCTTCTCGAGCGCCGTCAGCACGTCGACAATGGCGTCCCACGCGTCCGTGCGTCGCCCGACGACGAGGTATCCGCCGACTTCCACGTGAACGCCGCGCTCGCGGCCGGTGTTCTCGACGGCGTCGGCGCCGGTCGGTTCGACAACGGACGAGAACACCGCTGGATCCCAGAC
>JBKPSY010000308.1:0-33454 GCA_046735235.1 Acidobacteriota bacterium
CGCCCGTCCCCATGATGAACGCCGTGCCCTGCAATTGCGCGTCGCGGACCGTCGGCGCCGACGGGCTCGACAGGCGCATCCCGCCGACCTTCTGCACCACAAGCGCGACGTCGACGATCGGGAGCGGGAACGTCTGGCTCAACGACCAGGTTCCACCCCATGATTCGATGCGATACGCCACAGGCACTGTGGTTACACCCGATGGCAACGTGCCGGCAATGGTGACGCGGCGCCCCTTGACGGTCGCCAGCGGCGACCCGCCCTCCAGTAGCCCCGCGCCGGAGGCCTCGGCCGGCAGATCGATCACGAGCGGCTCGCCCAACGCGACAGGACCTGACGAGGGATTGACGATGTCCAGGAGGTAGAAGACCGCGAGCGTGTCGTCCTGGAACTCGACGGCAAAGCGGGTGTCGTTCGCGAACGCCAGCTGGCCTGGCTTTGCGGGCGGCGCAGACGCGAGCGGTGTCGCTTGCGGCGCCGCGGACGGCGCAGATCCGCCCTTCACCATCTCGCCCACGCCGACGCCGGCCGCCAGCATCGTGCGGACGCCGCCGGCTGCGGGCACGTCGAACTCGATCGACTGCAGACGCTCGCCGTCTACCACCGCGACCGCGTGCACTCGGGCGCCTGCCGGCAATCCCGGGAACTCGGCGCGTCCCTCGGGTCCCGTCGTCGCGTGCCTGACGTCGCCGGCGCCATGCAGCTCGACGTCGATGCCGGGGGCGACGTTCATGATCGTCTGCCGGATGACGCGCACGGTCACCGTGCCCGTCGGCAGCTCAGGCGACGGGATGATCTGACCCGACATGACGCGCGGATCCGGCATTTGCGCCGCGGCAGGAAGGGCCAGCACCAGCGCGACACATGCCGCCGCTGCGATTCGTTGCGGCATCACGCCTGGCCTCCCGTCTCGACCCCAAGGCGGTGACCGCAGGCCTTGCAGAACCGCGCATCCACGTCGTTGGCCGTGTCGCACTGCGTGCAGCGCCCTGCACCGCTCGGCAGCACCGGACGCTCGTCGATTTCTCCGATGCGCGCGGCGACCTCCTTCTCGATCAGTTGCCGGTAGGCTCCACCGCCATCCAGCTGGCGCATCAGGCGCAGCGCACGCTGGCGCAGGCGATCGCGCATCTCGATGAAGTCAGCGTCCGACACCTTCCCCATGGCGCGGTCGAACTCGAGCTCCTTGATTGCGCGCAGCGTCAGCGCCTTGTCGCGCTCGAGCGCAATCCGGGCGCGCCCGCCAATCATCGGCCCGTGTTCCCGCGTCAGCCCCACGAGCGGACCCAGGACACCGACGGCCGCCAGCCCGACGACGCCCGCCGCGAGCATCGAGAAGACGATGACGCCGATGGCGGCGGGGGCGGTGCCTCGCAGCAGGATGACCGCGACAACGGCGAGCGCCAGGCCCGACACGATGAAGAACATCGACGCGTCGGCGACCGGCGTCGGCACGGGCGCGTCAACCGCGGGCGCCGCCGCCCGCACGCGCTGGCCGCTTCGGGTGTCTCGCCTAGTCAAGATCGCGGAGCTCGTCGTCGAGCCGTGATTCGAGCGTCACGTCCGCGGGTTCGGCGGCCTCGGCCCTCGGCGCGTCCGCCAGGGTCTCCGGGTGCCGGCGCGTCCACCGCACGGCCACGACGCCAACAAACAGCAGGCCGGCCGATCCGAGGACGTATGGCACGGCCCACGCCAGACGATTGAAGCCGCGATCGATTGGCGAAGCCAGGGGCTCCTGGCTGCCGTACTGCGCGATATAGAAGTCGACGATCTGCTGTTCGGACTTGCCGGCGTCTACGAGCTTGGCCAACTCGGCGCGCATTTCGACAGCCTTGCTGCACGTGCACTCCGACAACAGCTGCCGACCGCACGTACGGCACATGCAGATAAGCTTCTTCTGCATCGCCTGTTCGAGCGGTGACCTGGCAATGACCGGGATCGTCGTTCCGGTTTCGACGTGTTGGGCCCGCACGCCTGTCGTCGTTCCGAGCACCGCCAGAAGCACGAGCAGCGTCGTCGTGGTCGTGGCAATCTCCGACGGCAGGTTGGCCACCGCGAAGCTGTAGGCGCGCTCCGGCAGAAGCGCGATGCCGGTGCCGATGGCGATCACCGCAAAGCCAAACCAGATCCAGTCCACGAGCGGGTTGATGACGATGTGGTAGCTCGCCGACTGATCCTTCGGATCGAACGCAGGCATCACGATGTAGACGTCTTGCGCGAAGCCCCGCCGAATCGCGACCTCGGTCGTCGGCTCCTCTTCGTGATGACGGTAGAACCACTTGGCCGGATACATCCGTTCGACTTCCTTGCCGTCCTCGAGCAGCGTCACGTGGCCCGTGATCATCTGCTTCTGCCCGTCGTCGGTCACGTCCACGCTGTTGTGCCGCACCGTGAAGCGGCCTACGGTCGACTGCTGCCCAGGTCGCAGCAGCACCTGCTCTTCCCGCTTGAACCCGTCGCCGGCGAACCCGAGAAACGCGAGCACGATCCCGAGATGGACGACGTAGCCGCCGTAACGACGCTTGTTGCGACCCACCAGACCGACGAGCGCCGTGAAGAGATCCGTGCCCGTGCCCTCGCGACGTACGACCGCCCCGCGCCAGAACTCCTGCACGATCGACGCGGTGACGAAGATGCAGAACGCGAAGCAGATGCCCGAGCTCCAGACGTGTACGCCAAGCGCGACGAGCGCGCCCGTGCCTGCCACGGTGACGATGGTTGGCCAGAAGAACTCGTCCCGAAAGTTGAGGAGCGTCGTCTTGCGCCACGCCAGCAGCGGTGCGATGCCGGTCAACAGGAGGAGGATCAGCCCGATCGGCGCCATCCACTTGTTGAAGAACGGCGGGCCAACGGTGAGGCGCTGCCCGGTCAGGGCTTCGCTCAGCGTCGGGAACATCGTCGCGAAGAGCACGAACAGCGCAGCGAACAGGAGAATCCAGTTGTTCACCAGGAACGCCGCCTCGCGGGACGCCCACGAGTCGAGCTCGTGGCGCGAGCGCAGCAGCGGCAGCCGGTAGATCACGAACCCGAAGCTCACCGTGGCGATCGCCACCATGAAGCCGGTGAACATGTACGCGAGCTGCCGGTCCTCGCCGAAGGCGTGGACCGACTGGACGACCCCGGAGCGCGTCATGAACGTGCCGAAGATCGTCAGCAGGAAGGTGACGATCACGAGCGTCACGTTCCACACGCGCAGCATCGAGCGACGCTCCTGCACGATCACCGAGTGCAGGAAGGCCGTCGCCGTGAACCACGGCAGCAGGCCCGCGTTCTCGACCGGATCCCAGCCCCAGTAGCCGCCCCACCCGAGCTCTTCATACGCCCAGATCATTCCGAGGGTCAGGCCGAACGTCAGGAACAGCCAGCTCACCATCGTCCATCGCCGCACAGCCCGCAGCCACGCGTCGTCGAGGTACCCGGTAATGAGCGCGGCCATCCCGAACGCGTACGGGATAGTCATCCCGACGAAGCCCGTGTAGAGCGACGGCGGGTGAATCACCATGTACGGGTTCTGCAGCAGGGGGTTCAGCCCGCGGCCTTCCGCCGGCGCCTGCGTGAGGTAGGTATCGAACGGGTTCCGATGAATCACCATCAGGAAGAGGAAGAACGCTTCCACGATGGAGATGATCGCGACGACGTATGGGATCAGTTCCCGGTGCCGCTCGCGGTTGATGGCCACCGCCACCGACCCGAAGATCGAGAGCAGGAAGACCCAGAACATGATCGACCCGTCGAGCCCGCCCCAGTACGACGTGATCTTGTAAAAAATCGGCTGCACCGCGTCGGAGTAATGCTGGACGTACTTGATCGAGTAGTCGTTGACGATGAACGCGTGGACGATGATCCCAGACGCGACCGTCATGATGGCGCACGTCAGGAAGAGCGCGCCGACGCCGGAATCGATGAGCGCGTTGGAACCGCGCCGCGCCCCAGCCACCGACGCCGCGGCAGCGTAGATGCATACGACGAACGCGGCCAGCAGGAGCAGAGAACCAAGTGAGGCCATGGGAGTATTTGAATGCGCGGACGGCGGACGCGCCGACCGAGCGCCTGCGCGGGTCGCGGCTCAGACGCCCGGGCTCTTCGGCGCAGCCGACCCCGGCTTCGCCTCGTACTTCGACGGACATTTCGCCATGACCCCGTTGGGCTCCACGGCAAACCCCTGGGGCGACAGCGTCCCCTTCAGCACGACCTCTGCGTCGTCCTTGAACGTGTCGGGCACGATGCCGTTGTAGCTGGCCGTCACGACCTGGCCCTTGCTCTGCACCTGAAATCGATAGTCCAGGGTGTCGGGCCGCCGCATGATCGAGTTCGCGACCACGTAGCCGTGAAGTTGCAGGCGCTTGCCGTACCAGTCGTTCGGCTGCGCCGTCACTTCCTCGACGTGCTTGTAGTACTCGGTGCCGTCACGCAGGGTCGACCACAGGAGGCCGCCAAACGCGCCCAGCAGCACGATGGTGGTGACGGCGATCTTCCAAGCCTTTCCAGTCATGATTGGATTGAGCCAGCATAGTCTCCGCAAACCGGCTGGGTCAATGCTGTGAATGAATTACCGGCAGATCTCTCAGCCAGCCGTAGACGAGCGCCACGGGCAGCCCGACCACGTTGCTGTAGGAGCCGTGAATGCTGGTGATGTACCGCGACGCCAGGCCCTGGATGGCATAGGCGCCGGCCTTGTCCCGGCTCTCGCCGGACGCCACGTACCACTCGATCTCCGCAGATGAAAGCGCCGCCATCGTGACTTCTGACAGCGCGACCTCGGCGCGCAGGTCGCCTCCGACGGCCAGCGCGACCCCGGTATAGACGTGGTGGGCCCGGCCGGCCAGGCGCCCCAGCATGCGCCGCGCGTCGTCGTCGTCGCGAGGCTTGCCGAGTATCTCGTCATCTATCGCGACCACCGTGTCGGCGCCAAGCACGGCCGCGGCGGGGTATCGCGCCGCGACGGCGCCCGCCTTGGCACGGGCCAGGCGAAGCACATGCGCGGCTGGCGTCTCGCCCGCCAGGCCGGTCTCGTCGACATCGGCGGGAACCACCGTCGGCCGAAACCCGGCAGCCCTGAGTAACTCAACGCGCCGAGGAGACGCCGAAGCGAGGACGAGATTCATGCCCGGCGATGATAAATGGGGTCGGCAAGAATTTCAGTTTTTGCAATCTCTCGAGGTCGCCAATCTTGAGATTCATCCCGACCCCGTTCGGTGTGACCCGGCACTGGCCTGATAGACTCAGTTCATGGACTCGTCTGGCTCTCTCGCCGAGCGTGTGCTGCCCGCGCTTCTACGGAACCAGCCGTTGACGCCCGAGAAGGTGCAGTTCGCCTGGCGTGTCTCGGTCGGGCCGGCCATCGCCCGGGCGACCCGCGTCAGACTGGCGGGCGTAACCCTTGTCGTGAACGGCGAGCCGCAATGGCTGAAGGAAATCGAGCGGTCGCAGGCGCTCATCGTCAGGCGCCTCCAGCGCGCCCTCGGCGAGAGCGTGGTCCGCACGCTGTCGTGCTCTGCCTCCTGAGCCGGTCGCCCGGCATCCAATAATCAGATGCAGAAGCCTGTCATCCTCGCCGCTGCTCGTACGCCCACCGGCAGGTTCCTGGGCGCCCTGAAAGGCTTCACCGCACCTGAGCTTGGGGCTATCGCCATTCGCGAAGCCGTCGCGCGGGCGACCATCGATCCAGCGGACGTCGACGAATGCCTGATGGGTAATGTCGTCTCGGCGGGCGAAGGCCAGGCCCCGGCCCGGCAGGCGGCGCTTGGCGCCGGCCTTCCCGACACCGTGGGCGCGCTGACGGTGAACATGGTCTGCGGATCGGGTCTGCGCGCCGTGATGCTGGCCGCGCAAGGCGTCCAGGCCGGCAACCTCAACGTCGCGGTTGCTGGCGGCATGGAGTCCATGTCGAACACGCCGTACGCGCTGCCCCGCATGCGCGAAGGCGTCCGCATGGGGAACGCCGAGATCCTCGATCTGATGATCCACGACGGTCTGTGGTGCGCCTCCGAGCACTGGCACATGGGCAACAGCGGCGAGGTCGTCGCAAGCGAGTACCACGTGTCGCGCGAGGATCAGGATCGCTACGCTGCCGAGAGTCACCATCGCGCGGCCGCCGCCACGGCGGCGGGCTGGTTCGGCGACGAAATCGTGCCCATCACGATCCCGCAAAAGAAGGGCGATCCGATTCGCGTCGACAGCGACGAACCCATCCGCCCCGACACGACCGTGGAGGCCCTGTCCAAGTTGAAGCCCGCGTTCAAGAAGGACGGCACGGTCACGGCCGGCAACGCGCCCGGCGTGAACGACGGCGCCGCGGCGCTCGTCGTCTCGTCCGAGGACTGGGCTGCAGCACATGGCAAGCGCCCGCTCGCGCGCATCGTCGCGCAGTCCGTCAGCGGGCTGGCGCCGAAGTACGTCTTGATGACGCCCGTCGAGGCCGTTCGGAAAGTGTTGACGAAGGCCGGCTGGTCGCTTGGAGACGTCGACCTGATCGAGCTGAACGAAGCCTTCGCCGCGCAAGCGGTTGCCGTCACGCGCGAACTCTCGCTCGACCCGTCGAAGGTGAACGTTCAGGGCGGTGCCGTGGCTCTCGGACACGCCATCGGATCGTCCGGCGCTCGTGTGCTGACGACGCTTCTCTACGCGCTGCGGCGCACCGGCGGCCGACGCGGCATTGCCACGCTGTGCCTTGGCGGCGGCAACGGCGTCGCGCTCGCCATCGAGACCGTGTGAACGGCGCGCGAGCAGGTGGCGCCGCGTCGCACGGTGCTCCCAATCGCGCTGCGCTTCTTCCGGGGGTTCGGTAGAATGACGGGCTGATGTCTTCCCGCCGCATCGCCGTCATCGGCTCGGGCACCATGGGTTCGGGTATCGCCCAGGTGTTCGCGCAATCCGGGTTCTCCGTCACCCTTCAGGACGTCTCCCCTCCCGCGCTCGATCGCGCCCGCGCCGGCATCGAGAAGTCGCTGGCCAGGTTCGTCGAGAAGGGCAAGCTGTCCGCCGACGATCGCGACGCCACGCTCGGCCGGCTCACGACGGCGGCCACCCTCGACGCGCTGGCGCCCGCCGACTACATCGTCGAGGCTATCGTCGAAGACGTCGAAGCCAAGCGGTCGCTGTTCGCGCGCCTCGACCAGATCGTGAAGCCCGAGGTGGTCCTCGCCTCCAACACGTCGTCGATTTCGCTGACCCTCATCGGCGCGGCGACGAAGCGGCCCGACAAGGTCCTCGGCATGCACTTCATGAACCCGGTGCCGCTGATGACGCTCGTCGAGCTGATTCGTGGACAGGCCACGAGCGATGAGTCGATGGCGACGGCGACCGAATTGACGAAGGCGCTCGGGAAAGTCCCGGTGGAAGCGGCCGACTACCCCGGCTTCATCGCCAACCGGATTCTGATGCCGATGATCAACGAAGCGTTTTTCGCCCTGATGGAAGGCGTCGGCACGCCAGAGGCGATCGACGCGGTCATGAAGCTCGGGATGAATCACCCGATGGGGCCGCTCACGCTCGCCGACTTCATCGGGCTCGACGTCTGCGTCGCGATTCTCGACGTGCTGCACGACGGCCTCGGCGATCCGAAATACCGGGCATGTCCGTTGCTGCGCCGCTACGTGGCGGCCGGTCAGCTCGGCCGCAAGACGGGCCGCGGCGTCTACCAGTATTCCTGAGACGTTCCTCGATGGCCCCGAGGCTCGCGGCGCGGTGAGACCGGCGTCAGCGCTGAGGGACCGCGTAGAACTCGTAGTCGTAGCCGGTGCCCGATCCGAAACGCCACGCTACGTGGATACGGTCGAGGAACCCGAGTTGCCGCAGCGTCGGGTGATTGAAATACGGCTCGGGCACGACGACCATCTGCGCGCCGTTCAGCGCATCGAGGCCGCCGTCGAGCGCCTTCTTCAAGTCGTCGACCCTGCGTGCCTCGATCGGGCTGCCGGTCACATCCAGCCATCCCCGGCCCAGCACGACGACGGTGCCGGGACGCGCGTGCTCGCGAATCCAGGTCTCGGCTAGGGAATATGTCGGCGTCGAGAGACGGCGGCTGAACGACACTATGCCCGCCCATGCCGGCGACGCCAGCGCGACGATGAGCAGCGCGGCGAAGGTCCACGCGATGCGCGCACGAAGCCGTTCCTGGGGGGCGGACTGCCGGACGAACGTCACGATCGTCGCGATCAGCGCGCTCGACGCGATCGCCACGAACGGCAGCAGCGGGTAAACCCACCGGGGGAATTGTGACGGGCGCGACGTCATGAATCCGAAGTACAGCAGGGGGAAGCTCATTAGGATCCACCACGACAACCGCCGTGTGGCGAGGGTCATGATCGCGAACAGCACGGCCGCGAACGTCAGCACCTGTCCGGGGCCGAACCGATCGAGGATCATCGCGTAGAACCCCGCCGGGTTCGATGTGGCGGCCCAGTGCCCGGCCCCGGTGATGGCCACCTGCAGCGTCAGCTGAATCAGCAAGTTGGGAAAGTCGTACCAGACGAAGTGATTGCTGATGGCAATGGCCGCGGCGAACGCAGCGAGGGCACGCGCTCCGGCCTTGATGCGGTCGGGCCAGGACTCCAGCGCCAGCGTGGCGAGCCACACCGGCACGATCGCGAACACCGCGGAGTACTTGACGCCCGCCGCGATGCCGGCAGCGGCGCCCGCCGCCACGAACCACCCGGTTGACTTGCGATTCTGGGCGAGCAGCGCCAGATGGACGGACCCGAGCACGGCGAGCAACATCACCGGATCGCAGCGGCACACCGTCGTCGTGTCGACCGAGAGCGGCGCGATCGCGACGAGGAGCCCGGCCAGCAGTCCTGCCCACCAGCCCGCGATCCGCCGGCCGATGAGCGCCGTCAGCGTGACGATTCCGACGGCGACGAACACGTTCGCGATCCGCGCGGCCGCGACGAACTCCGTCACGCTCACGTGCGCTGGCGTCGTCACCAGGCCGGCGCCGAGGCCTCGCATGAAGCGCAGGAACGACGCGCCAGAAAACAACCAGAACGCCGCACCGGGATAGTGCTCGACCGTCGTGTGCACCAGCTCCCCCGTGACGAAGTAATGCTGGATGTTCGACGCGAGGCGGTTTTCGTCGATGTCGAGCGGGACGTGCCCGAGATCCCCGGTCAGGCCTGGCAGGCGCACCGCGAGCGTCAGCGCCATCAGGGCCGACACCGCGATCTCGAAGGCATGGGCGCGAGCCAGGGCGGCGAGATCGAACCGTGAGCCCTCGCGCAGGGACCAGTCAGCGAGCTGCGAGAGACCGAGGAGCAGCACGAGCACGGGGGTCGACGGCAGCCAACCCGCTCCCATTCCGGCGAGCCGGAAGACGAGCGCCGTCGCGCACAGAAGGGCGGCCGCCTGCGGGGCCCAACGCTCGGTGCGCTTCGGCGTCATGCGCGCATCCGGCGCCAGCGCGCGAGTCCGAGCGCCGCCAGCGCAAATGGCCCGATGATGACGACCTCCTTCATCGCCGCCGCCAGGTTGTGCCAGATGAACTCCTGCGGCAGCCAGTAGCGGCGGGAGACCGCGTCAAAGAGGCGCAGGGACGACTGGTAGTACGCGTCGCTGAATGGCCAGAGGGCCATCAACCCGAAGGGCGCGGACGTGTCGTTGCCGAGCCAGTCGAGGAGCAGATGGCTGCCCCACGCCGCGGTGAGAGCCAGCGCGAGCCGCCACTGGCCGGGCCCGAGCGTGAGCCTGGCCACGAGCAGCACGACGAGCGTCGCGCCGATGCTGTGCAGGTACATCCGGTGCAGCCCGATCAGCAGGTCGAGGTCCGGTGCCGCAGCGACGGCGCCAAAAATCACCGGTTCGACCGCCCGGCGCCGCGGAGGAAGGACCGGGTCGGCGAGCGCCCAGCCGACCGCCATTCCCGCCAGGGCGTGTCCTATCGGACTGGGCATTTGCGGGCGGCGCCGGGAATCGCAGGATTTGCCATCATGCGCAGATCCGGGCAGGCGATTTCTGCCTCGCCGGTGAGCGGGCTCAAGCATCCTCGATTTTGTATGTAACTGCAAGACAAGGGATTACGCGTCCTATCCCGACGCACTTTCGCTTGACTTTCTCCCGGCACGATCCTAGAATCCCTCCCGATGGGCCGGCCGTCCCGGCTCATCGTTTCTCCAGCCCTCTGAAGGAGCATCATGGCGGATCGCGACGACCAGAAGGAACGCAACAAGGCCCTCGAAATGGCGGTCGGCCAGATCGAGAAACAGTTCGGCAAGGGCTCGATCATGCGTCTCGGGCAGAAGGGCGGCGTCACCCCGATCGAGGTGATTCCGACCGGCGCGATCAGCATCGACTACGCCCTGGGCATCGGCGGCATGCCGCGCGGTCGCGTCGTCGAGGTCTTCGGGCCCGAGTCCTCCGGTAAGACGACGCTGGCGCTGCAGGTCATCGCGCAGGCGCAGAAGGCCGGCGGCATGGCCGCGTTCGTCGACGCCGAGCACGCGCTCGACGCCGCCTACGCCCAGAAACTCGGCGTCGATCTCGACGGCTTGCTGGTCTCGCAGCCCGACAACGGCGAGCAGGCGCTCGAGATTGTCGAAGTGCTGATCCGATCGGGCGGCGTGGACGTGGTCGTCGTGGACTCGGTCGCCGCGCTCGTCCCGCGCGCCGAGATCGAAGGCGAGATGGGGGACGCGCAGATGGGCCTGCAGGCCCGCCTCATGTCGCAGGCGCTCCGCAAGCTCACCGGCGTCGTCTCGAAGTCGAAGACGTGCCTCATCTTCATCAACCAGCTCCGCGAGAAGATCGGGGTCATGTTCGGCAACCCCGAAACGACGACCGGCGGCCGTGCACTGAAGTTCTACGCGTCGGTTCGTGTCGACATCCGCCGAATCGCCAGCATCAAGGAAGGCGAGAACGTGGTCGGCGGCCGCACGCGGGTGAAGATCGTGAAGAACAAGCTCGCGCCGCCGTTCCGCGAAGCCGAGTTCGACGTGATGTACGGCGAAGGGATCTCGCGCGAAGGCGACCTGCTCGATCTCGCGGTCGAGCAAAAGGTGATCGAGAAAAGCGGCGCGTGGTTCGCCTACGGTGGGGAGCGGCTTGGCCAGGGCCGCGAAAACGTGAAGCAGTTCCTCAAGGAGCATCCCGAGACAACGCGCGTCATCGAGGAACGCGTGCGCAAAGAGCTCGGGATGGTTCGCGAGGCAGAGGTCGCGGCGGTCTAGTCTTCCGGCCGAGGTCTCCGGGGGCTGTCGAACGCGACCGTTCGCAGCGCTTACCGAATGTCTTCCCTGTTGCTGCAGGACGCCGCGCTTCGCGGCGTCCTCTCCGGCTACCATACCCCGTGGCTCGACTGGGTGATGTGGACGCTCAGCGCCATCGGCGGCGCGGGGGCAATCTGGCTCGTCATCGCGGTCGTGATGGCAGCCTGGCTGCCGCGACTGCGCCCGGCCGCGTGGCAGGTCGTTCTCGCGCTGGTGCTCTCGCAAACTGTCGTCGACGGCGTCGTCAAGCCGATCGTCGGAAGGGCGCGTCCGTTCATCGCCGAGCCAACCCTCACCGTGGTCGGCCAGTACCGTCCGTCCACATATTCATTTCCATCAGGACACGCGTCGCAGTCGTTTGCCGCGGCCATCGTGCTCGCGAGCGCGTTGCCGCGGCGGAGGGTGTGGTGGTTCCTGCTCGCGGCGTTGATCGCGTTTTCGCGAATCTACATCGGGGTGCACTACCCGCTCGATGTCGCCGTCGGAATCGTCGTGGGTCTGGCGGTGGGACTGGTCGTGACAGGCGGGGGCGCGTGGTATAATTGGGGGTTCGCTGTCGCGCCTCCCCCCGTGCCGAGGTAGCTCAGTTGGTAGAGCACACGACTGAAAATCGTGGTGTCGGCAGTTCAATTCTGCCCCTCGGCACCAACTAATCCGCAGGCTCCTCCCCGGTCGTCGCCCATCGGATGGCCTCATCGATGTCGGTGAACGGCCGGAGGCTGATCTGACTCCGTCCGCCTTCCAGCATCGCCTGACTCATACGAGCCATACCGAACTCGGCGCGCGCTTCCGAACCAGTCACGACGGCCCAGCGGCAGGCGCCGAATCGATCGCGGTGTTCGTATTCGTACGCCGCCATCATCTGAATCATCGCGGTCGTCGGCGCTTCGACCAGCCCCCGGCGATCGCTGACGATCGGCATCCCGGCGCGAAACAACGGATCGCCGAGCCACGCGTCCATCGCGGCGCGCCACTCGTCGAATGTCGGCTGGTGTGTGCCGTAAATCAGGAAGACGAGCGAGGCCTCGCGGTCGATGCGGTAAGTGAACGCCGGCGCCTGTTCCCTTGTAGCCGTCACGGGAGAAACCAGGTCGATCGGGTCATGCGGGCCAAACAGGTGTAATGGGTCTATCGGGTCTATCAGGTCTGTCGAGTCTGTCAAGTCTAACGGGTCCAACAGGTCTGTACACGACGACGGGCGGCGTTCCCTCGAGGAACGCTGCCCGTCATCGTCATGCCGTCGAACTAGTTCTTGCCGAAGCGGACCCGGATGCCGCCCCAGAAGTTGTAGTTGTTGTCGACCGAGTCGATGTTGTCGAAGAACAACCGGCCCTCACCGATGAAGTACACCGGGCGGTCCGAGCTGTGGTTCAGCGGGATGCCGAAGTGCAGCAGCCACGCCGGCGTGAACGTCTCGCTCCGGGTGAGATCCCAGAACGTGATGCCCGTGCCGATGAACGCGTTGTTCGACAGGTACTTGTTCGCCTCGATATCGGCAAACAGCGTCGCCGGGTTGATCTTGTCGACGCCGTTGCCGAGTTCGCCGGACGAGAGGTTGAACGCCACCCCGCCGTCACCGGCGACCTCCCAGTTGTTGCGGAAGCGCTTGGCCACACCCACCTTGAACCCGAGCAGCGGCGAGCACTGGCCGAACATCGCGTCGCCAGCCGTTGCCGTCGTCAAGCCCAGGGCCGTCAATTGTTGCGGCGAAAGGTCGTACTCACTCGCCGGTCGCTGACGACGCTCCTTGCCGAACAAGGCGTCCACGTAAAGCGCCGCCTTGCCAGGCACCGCCACGATCGTGTCGGTCGCCGTCGCCTCGCATCCGTTGCCAGGGCCGCCGTACCGCTTGCAGTCGATCACCGTGTCGGGAGCGGTGAGCGTGCTCTTCACGGTATACGTCCCCTCCGACTTCTTGTGCGGGATGGAGACCGTCGCCTTGCCGTCCGGACCGACCGTGACCGGCTGGCCGACGACTCCATTGGGACCCGTGACCTCCACCGTGACCGTGGCCGGCACGTTCGGCGAGCCCGTGCCCGAGCCGCTCGTGTCGATCTGGAGGTCGTAGCCCTTCTTGGTCTCGACGTGCGTGACCCGGACGCTGCACTGCGCCGCCACCTTGGCAGCCGGCCCGCACTGGTCGACGCGGATCGAACTCTGCGTGAACACGTAGTTCGTGTTCGGCGCGCCCTCAGCCTGGAACGTGTAGCTGCCGGCGCGGTCGCCGTTCATCGACCAGGTCGGCGCCGTCAGTTCGCCAGCCGGGGCGCCATCCACCATCACGCGCACGCGGGTGAGCCCCGCCGGCGCGCCAGACAGACGGACGGTCGTGGACAGCTTGCCGTTGGCGCAATCGCAGTTCGCCGTCACGCTGGGCGTGATATTGAAGGTCTCCATCTTCGGACGGGTGTCCTTCTCGACCTTGCTCAGGAGGGCCAGGTTGCTACACGGCTTGGGGAGCACGAACCGGTACGTTCGTTCGATGTAGCCATCCTTGGTCGTCACGTCGAAGGCAAACGCCTTGAACGCCGAGCGACCGGCCCATTCGACCGACGAGAAGAGCGTCACGTCGTGGCGCGCGCTCTTGCCGACACGGCGGCGATAGGCCATCCACTCCATGGTGGCGCCCTTCGAGACCGAGCAATCGGCGATCGCGCCGGCCGGGATGTCGACCGTCGCGCAGTCGCCGCCGGCGACTACGGAAGACGGCGACGTGAGGGTTGCGATGGCGCTGTCAGCGATCGAGCCGAGGCCCGCCAGTTCGAAGGCCTTTCGGAAATCACCCGGCATGCGCTTGATCGCCATCATCCGCGCGAGGCTCTTGGCGTTTGTGAGCGGCGGCACATGCATAGCGCTCGCGGGGACCTGCCCCAACTTCGTGAGCTTGTGCATATTGTTGGTTTGTGCCCAGCTCGCCGGGGCGACGGCCGCCAATAGGGCCAGCGCCAGGAGCGCTCGCTGCGTTCGAGAACATGTCATCGTGGTCATTTCCTCCCCCGGTGAGTGCCCAAACCCAACTCACAGAGTCCGTTACAAGTCGTGTAAGTATAACCCTGTTACCGGCTTTTGAAACGCCGCCGCTGCAGACAAGTGGTGCAAGCTGAACCGTTTAGCGGCCAGCCCCGTCAGACATCTTCCGTTCCCGACCAGGAATCTGACGGCCGCCAGACGGTGCGCTGCACGGCGGTGCACGCCGTTTCGCGCTATTCTCTATCCACGTCACCGTCCCGCGTCTTGCTCTCATGGCGTTCCTGATGCGCGCCGACAGCCCAGCTGGCGAGTCGCTGGCCGTGTGCCCGCTCGCTGCAATCTTCAGGCCGTGACGTTCCATTCCTCTTCCCGGCGCCCTCCACGGCTCGTCGTCCGCACGCTCGTGGCGACTTCGGCGGCCATCGGCCTCGTGCTGGTGGCGGTATTCGTCGTGCTGTCGATGGACGCGCGAAACCGCATCGCCGGGACCACCGCGGAGAACCTCGACACGGCGCAACGTGCCTTTGCCGACCTCGAACAGCGGCGGCAGCAGGAAGTCCTGATCCGCCTGAACGCGATGGCCGAGAACCGCTCCCTGGCGCAGGCGCTCAGCGCCTACCGCCCGGGCCCGGCGGGCGCCGAAGCCCTCGATCGCGAGCTCGTTTGGCTGGTCGAACATTTTGCGGTCGACGCGCTCGTCCTGGTGGACCCGACCGATCACGTGATCGCCAGCGCCGGCCCGCGCCGCGCGGCCTTCCCGCCCGACCAGCTGCTCCACGGCAGCCCGGCGTCGCCGGCCCAGCGCCGCTTCGACGAGATCATCGCACGGCCCTCGGCCCGCTTCCGCGCCTCGGGTCTCGAGCTGAACAGCCTGAATCCGGCGGTCGGCTACGTCTACCTCGCCACGGCGCTCGATGACGGCTACGCGACCTCGCTGGCCAGCCAGCTGCGGACCTCGGTGACGGTCCTGGCGGGCGACGAGATCATCGGCAGCACGCTCTCGTCCGCCGAGCGCAGCGCCCTGCTCCGCCGCGGCGGGGAACTCCCGCTCGACGGCACACTCGATCTCGCCGACGAGCCCGTCGCCGTGCGACGCCTGAACGAGGGCGGCGCGATCACCGTCTACGGCACCGAGACGCTGGGGCTCTCGACGCATCGCGCGACGCGCAATGCCATCCAGATTCTGAGCATCGTCGCCGTCGGGGCGATGGCGCTCGGCGCGCTGGTCAGCCTCTGGCTCGCGCGCGCGCTGGCCAAACCAATCGACCAGCTGTCGCAGCAGCTGAGGGTCATCGCCACGAACCATGAGTTCGCACGGAAGATCGAGCGCACGGGCTCCAGTCTCGAGCTCGATGCCTTCACCGATACCTTCAACCAGATGGTGACCTCGCTGCAGGCTGCCGAAGCGCAGACCGAACTCGCCTACGTCGGCGCGATTAAGGCGCTCGCTGCCGCGCTCGACGCGCGCGATGCCTACACGGCCGGTCACTCGGAACGGGTCAGCGCGCTCTCGGTCATCATCGGCCGGCAGATGGGCCTCGACCAGTCGCAGCTCGACGTTCTCCGGCTGGGGGCGCTGCTGCACGACATCGGCAAGATTGGCGTCGCCGACCGGGTGCTTCAGAAGAACGGGCCGCTGACGCAGGAGGAGTTCGAGATCATCAAGACCCACCCGGCGCTCGGCGCGCACATCCTGCGTGAGATCCCGTTCCTCAGCGCGCACATTCCGATCGTCGAGTTGCATCACGAGCGCCCCGACGGCCGCGGCTACCCGCGAGGGCTGCTCGGCCACGCCACGCCGATGCTGGCTCGGATCGTCCATGTCGCCGACGCGTTCGACGCCATGACGACCGCGCGCGCGTACCGTCCGGCACAGACGAGCACTCATGCGATCTCCGAGCTGTGGCGCTACGCCGGGTCGCAGTTCGACGCCGAAGTGGTCGAGGCGTTCGTCGCGGCCTGGTCGGCGATGCCTGTTGCGGAAGGGCAGAACCTCGCGACGATCCTCGAGACCGCCACCGTTCTCCCGTTCGAGCGCAGCGACAAGCGCGCCGGCTAAGGCCCGGCCCTTCCCTACTGCGGCGCCAGACCCAGGTCCTTCAGGATCTGCGGACCGGCCTCTTCCATGGCCAGGACGTTGTGGCAGCTGTCGCAGTCCTGCGAGATCACGCGCCCGTCCGGCGCAGCGTGGTTGCCGTCGTGGCAGCGGAAGCATCCCGGGAAGTCCTCGTGCCCGACGTTGCTGGGATAGGTGCCCCAGCCCACCTTCATCGCGGGGAAGACGTTGCTCGCGTAGACCTGCCGCACGGAGTCGATGGCCTTCCGCACGACGGCCTGCTTCGTCTTGAAAACCTCCGGATACTTCTCGCGATAGAAGGCCGTCAACTCCGAGTCGATGACCTGTCCGGCGCGATCGTGATCGGCGTACTCCGCCTTCACGAGCCGCAACGCCTCACGTTTCACGAACGGCAGCTCCGGGCTGATTTGCCCTGCCGCGAGCGCGCGATTCAGCGCACGCTCCGGCGGTGAAAACGCATGACCCACACGGTTATGGCAGTCGAGGCAGTCCATCACCCGGTGCTCGCCGCGCTGGAGCTCGGCGTCGGTGGCCTTGGTCTCGGTGGACGTGTATTCGGTGGCGCGGCCCGACGCGTCCGTGAGCGTCACGCGCGGAATGATCTGGCGCTTGTCGTCCGTCGCGATGTACGTGATGTGGCCGCCGTTCAAGTGATGACCATGGATGCCGGTGGCCGTCCCTGCGTGCAACCCCCCGACCTTCAGCATCAGCACCGTGTTCGAGCGTGAGTTCGTCTCGTCGTCCGCGAACTTGTCGACGACCTTCAGCCGGGTGCCCGCGTACGCCTGCGGGTTGTGGCAGTGCTCGCACGTCTCGCTCGGGGACCGGATGGGGCGCACTGGTGCGGGAATCGGCCGCGAGTAATGGCCGGTCGTGACGCCAATCAACTGCCTGACTCCGGCGATCTTCGAGCGCACGAACCAGGTCGCGCCGGATCCGACGTGGCACTCGACGCACGCGACGCGCGAGTGCGGTGACGCCTGGAATGCCGTGTATTCCGGCTGCATCACCACGTGACACGTCGCGCCGCAAAACGACGTCGACTCCATGTGCTCGATGCCCTTGTAGGAGGCGATGCCGAGCAGGGCAATGTTCACGACGGTGAGCAGGCCGATGATCGACAGCGCGCGCAGCACCTCGGCGCTGCCGAAGTCGACGCGCGTCGGCAGGGTCTCGCCACGCGCCCGCAGCTTCCGGCGCTGATGCAGAACGCCGAGCGGCATCAGAATCAGCCCGAGCACGAACAACGCCGGCAAGCCGACGAAGATGACGATACCGGCGTACGGGTGGACGGAGCGGCCGGTGCTCTCGAGGAGCCAGACCGCAACGAGAGTGATCGCGGTGCTGGTCGTCAGCGCCGCGCCGAAGAGCGTCAGGAAGCTTCCGCGAAGGTAGGTGGCCGGGCGCAGCCACTGCAGGAATCGATCGCGCATGGTTGGCAGCCCGAGAAGAGAAAGGGCGTCCGGCCGAGGCCGGCCGCCCGTGTAGGTGTGCTGATTACTTCAATGAGCCCAGGTATGCGACGAGCGCGTCGACGTCGGCCGCCGGCAGCGACTTGAACGACTTCATCTTCATCACCGGCTTCGGCCCAGTCTGCTTCGCCTGCATCGCGTCGGGGTTGACGATCCACTCTTTCAGGTCGGCAGCGCTGAGCTTGGCGCCGATGCCGTCGAGCGGGTACTTCTTGTTCCCGACCCCCGCCACCGAGTGGCACATCGCGCACTTCTGCGACGTGTAGAGCTCCTGTCCCTTCTTGACGGGATCCTGCGCTGCCGCGACGCTCGCCAATCCCGCCACGAGCGCGCCGGCCAGCGCGAGGCGCGCCAGCGAAGTCAGCATCCGAGTCTGAGTCATGAGGTCCCCCGGCACATGATACACGGCAGAGGCCGCTTCGCTAGAAGAGGTAGCGGACCTTCAGGAAGCCGGTATTGCCTGTGTACGGCCGGTACGCGTACCGCGTCAGGACGATCTGATGTGAGCCGGCGCCCGCGGGCAGCGACAGCCCGTTGAGCGTTTGCTGCGTCCAGGCCCAGTCGTCTGAGTTGAACGTCTCGTAGAGCCACCCGGCGCCGAGGCCCACGCGGCGGCTGAGGTAATACATCACGTTCAGCATCGATGTCGTGCGGTCCTGGCTGAACCCGGGCAACTGCGCCAGCGCGGCCGGCGGGACATAGATCGTCTGGTTCGGCGCCAGTCCGTAGATGTAGCTGTCGGCGGCATTGCTGTACTCCAGCATCCAGTCGGCGTCCACCTTCTCCTTGAGGCGCTTCAGCGACACTCCAGTCGTGAAGGTGTGCGCGTGGTCGCTGCCATCGGTCGTCCAATCACGCGTCGGGTCGAACTCCTGAGTGCCCGGGCTCGCCTGCCGCGACTTCTGAAGCGTCCCGTACTTCTCGTAGCCGTAGTCGGCGAAGACGTCCACGTTCTTCCGCGGCGAGTAGTCGGCGCCCAGACTGAAGAAGCGCCCATCCTGGTTCTGCAGGCCGAACGCCGAGTCCACGTACTCGTCCTTCACGTAGCCGGTGGAGAGGTTCAGCGAGAACATCTCCCGCGGAGTGACGGTGGCGATGACGGCCACCCGGTTGCGATTCCGGTCCGCGATGTCGAACTGGCGCGGCAAGGCCGACCCTTCGTTCTCGGCGTCGAAGACTTCTTCGTCGAGCCCGGTCCCGGTACGCTTCGAGTAGTTGTACTGCGCGCGCAACATGAGCCACGTCACGCGCGTCGTGTCGAGCGACACCCTGAAGGTCTGATCCTTCGTGTTCTCGAACTGCCGGAAGGTTCGCTTGTCGCTCTCGAGCCCGTAGCCGGCCTTGACTGCAGTGAACGGAGCGATGTTGTACGAATAGTCCGCGTCGAAGTACTGCCGCTTGTACGACAAGGTATCGGTGCCGCCCTCGGCAAAGGTGCTGGTGCTGGTGTCGTAGTTGACGAACTGGGTCACCGGAAATTCGGGCGTCGTGTTGTCGTAGTCGTACAGCTTGTAGCGAACAGTGAGCCAGCCCTTGTCGCTCGGGCGCGAGTTCAGCCCGGCGTACACCCCCGTCACGTCCGCCGACACATCGGCGGTCGATCGCTCGAGCGGATAGACCGGAAGAAGCGTATTGATCGTGTACGGCTCGAGGGTGGCGTTCTGGCTCCATTTCGAAAACGACAGGTTGCCGAACACCCTGGTCCGCTTGCCGAGATTCCACGCCGCGGTCGCCGACACGCCGTTAGTCGAGTTGTCCGGCCAGAGCGACTCGCGTCCCTGCGATGGTCCGACGCCGCTGGCGCCGTCGGTGACCCGCAGCGGGTTGTCCCAGACGAGCGACTGCACGTTGTTCGAAAAGAACGACCCGTCGTAGCCGGCCCGGATGGTGCCGCGCTCAGTGCTCCATTGCACCTGGCCCGTGATGTCGGTCGTCCGGTGGTCGAGCGGCCCCGGCAACTCGATCGTGTTGCTGAAGCCGAACGTCGCCGCCCAAGGTTGCTCTCCGCTCTTCATCGTGTTCACCAGATGGAAGAGCAGATCGGTCGAGCTCGTGGCGTGGTAGATGATGGCGAAATCAGCGGTCTTGCGGAGCTGCCGGATCTCGACGCCCTGCGCCGCGGACGCGATGGCGCTATTGAGGAGCGACGGGTTCGCCTGGACGGCGGTCTGGAGGCTGTCCGGCAGCCGGGAGACACCGGGCGATGCCACAGTGTAGGGAGTAGCCGTGAGGAGCCCGAACTGGTCCGAGTCGACAGAGCCGTAGAAGAGCGGAATCTGGTCCCACGAGAACGTCATGACCAGTTTGCCGGCCTTGTTGACTTCGCCGGTGTACTTCTGGTCGCGATAGCCGACGTGCGTGGCCGTCGCGTGGAACGTCCAATCGTTCTTCACCTTCGTGACGTGGAATCCGTCGACCAGGACGCCGGTCCTCAGGTCACGGTAGTGCTGGTAACGGGCTTCGTCGCCGCTCACCGAAGTGATCTGGGCGCCGACGTCGACCGCCCCGGTCGAAGGCGTTGATGCAGCGGACTCCTGCGCACGGGCCGCCACAGGCGCGGCAAGCAACGCAGAGCAGAGAGCGATGGTCGTTGCGCGCATGGTGGCCTACCGGAGGAAGAACATCCCTGCGGGATGATTCGACCCATGAATCTGCTGGTGACAGTTGACGCAGCCCCGTTCGACGAGCCTGTTACTGCGATTGGCCAGAGACGTGCTGTCGTAGATGGTCGACGGGTGTCGAGTGCCGATATGGCACCGCTGACAAAGCATCGGCAGCTTGGCCACCAGCATCCGGTCGTTGGTCGACCCATGCGGGTCGTGACAGGAGCTGCAGGCTTCCCGGCCGGCGGCGTGATCCCACAGGAACGGACCGCGCTTCTCGGCGTGGCAGGCGAAACACGCCTCGTTCACGTAGTTGCCGACCTTCAGCAGCTTGACGTTGGTCGAGCCGTGCGGGTTATGGCAACTCGAGCACTCCATCTTGCCTTCCCGCAGCGGCATGTGCGAGGTGCGCTGCTCTTTCTGCACCTGCACCCGATGGCACGTACCGCACAAGGCGAACTGGTCGGTCGCCTTCAGCTGCGCCTTCTGGGCGACCGGCGAGTGCACCGAGTGACAGGTGATGCAGCTCAGACTCCGTGAGTCGTGCGTGCTCCCCGCCCAGAGCGCGTGGTCGCCCTTGTTGTGGCACGTAGTGCAGACCGCGCTGGCGTCGCGCGGGCTCATCTTCGGGAATCGGTTGATATGGCCCTTGTTGTCGTCGTCGACGTGCGCCTTGCCGGGGCCGTGGCAGGATTCGCATCCGTGCTGCGCGGCCGGCGTCCGCGGATCCGCCGCAACGCCGTGCTTGGTGCCCTTCAGGGTCTGGGTATGGCAGGTCGTGCAGGCGTCGTCGCCGACGTATTCGTTCGACGGCGGCGGCTGCGGAGTCTGCGCCGCCTGGATGGCGGCCCGACCTGGCGTCGTGACCGGCGCCGACGCGGCCCATACGTCCGCCGACCACGCGCAACCGATCATCACAAGCGCTATTCCCAGAACTTGCGTCATCCTCGTGCTGGACGTCACAGTTGCCACTCCCACGGCTCGCAAACGATACACGTCTTTGTGTAACGGCAGCAACCGTCGTGCCGGAGAAGTCTCTCGCGCACGGGAGCGAGCTGGCGGTGATTTTCTCGATTCCTGGGCGCCGACCGCCGAGAATGGGGTCAGACCACTGGCATATCCGCCGCGGATTTCTCCGAGGCGTTGGGCAAAACTCCGCGGCAATGGAGCCAGGGACGGCCCCGGGGCCCTGTGCTACCATCTGGGGCTAACGGAGTAGTCGAGCGACCATGCCAGTTCGTCTGTTTGTAGGCAATCTCCCCTACGAAGCAACAGAAGCGGAAATTCGAGAGCACTTCGGAACTATCGGGACCGTCACCTACTGCTATCTCCCTACGGATCGCGAGACGGGTCGGCCCCGGGGATTTGCCTTCGTCGAGTACGGCGACGACAACCACGCCCAGGAGGCCATCGCCCGCCTCAACAATCAGAGCTTCCGCGGCCGTCCGCTGGCGGTCAAAGAGGCGCAGCCACGTGAGAGCCGTCCTCCGGGAGCTGGCCCCCGTCCCTACGGCGGCCCCCCGGGCGCTGGTGGTCCACGTCCATCGTATGGCGGTGGAGGTGGTGGTCCCCGTCCGTTCGCGCCCCGTGAAGGCGCTGGCCCGGGTACCGCCGCGCCGGGCGCTCGTCGCGATTTCGGTCCCGACGCGCCGCCCAAGGGCAAGAAGAAGAATCAATACAAGGGGGCGGAACAGCGCGGCCCGAAGGGCCCGATCCGGACGAAGACGGACAACCGTATCTACAGTGCCTTCGACGACGGCGGCGAGGATGCGACCGCAGCGGTCGACTTCGACGACTTCGCCACCAGCCGCCCCGAAGACGACAAGCCCGAAGAAGAATAACTCCCACTGAAGGACCGGTGTCCGTGACGAGACTTCTCTGCCTGCTCACGCTGGCGGCAGTTGCCGTCGGCTGCCAGAAATCGGCGCCGACTCCGGCCGCCTCCGCCAAGCCTGCCGCGACGACGGCCCCAGCAACCGGCGCGACGCCTGCAGCTGTCCCAGCCGCCGCCTCGCCGACGCCTGGCGCCCCGGTCGCTCCGCCGGCGCCCGAGTTCAAGCCCGTCGCCGCCGTGCTGCCCGAGACCGTGGCCCGCGTGAACGGCGATGCCATCACGAAGGCTGAATTCGAGGGCGCGGTCCACGAAGTCGAGTCGCAGGAGGGCCGTCCCGTGCCGGCCGATCAGCGTGATCGCGTGCTGCGCGGCGTCCTCGACAACATGATTGCCTTCAGGCTGCTCACCCAGGAAGCCCGACAGCGTCACGTCGTCGTGTCCGACGCAGACATCGACGCGCAGCTGGCCGGGATGAAGAAGCAATTCCCGACCGAGCAGGCATTTCAGCAGGCGCTCAAGGCGCAACACATGACGCCCGAGAAGTTGCGCGACACCGCGCGCTCCAACCTCGTCGTCCGGAAGCTGCTCCAGGACGAGGTGATGTCGAAGATCGAGATCAAGCCGAGCGATCTCAGCGCGTTCTACGAGAAGAACCCGGACAAATTCCAGCAGCCCGAGGCCGTCCACGCCGCGCACATCCTCGTCATCGTGCCTGCCGGGGCCGACGCCACGGCGAAGGCCGCGCTCAAGGCGCGCGCGATGGAAGCGCTCAAGGCCGCGAAGTCCGGGAAGGATTTCTCCGCGCTCGCGCGCCAGTACTCGCAGGACGGCAGCGCGCAGCGTGGCGGCGATCTCGGCTTCTTCCCCAAGGGCCAGATGGTGCCCGCGTTCGAGCAGGTCGCCTTCTCGCTGAAGCCCGGCGAGATCAGCGATCTGGTCGAGACGCAGTTCGGATACCACATCATCAAGGTCATCGAGAAGCGGCCGGGTGGCACGGTGCCGTTCGCGCAGGCGGCGCCGCAGATTCAACAGTTCCTCGAGAGCCAGGCGCAGTCCGACAAGGGCAAGGCCTACGTCGAAGCCCTGAGGGCCCGCGGCAAGGTCGAAATCCTGATCTGATCGTCGGCTGCACATGTCCGGCGACCCCGCGCTCACCGAGGTCAGGCTCGACGTCTGGCTCGACGTGTCGTGTCTGTACAAGACCCGGTCGGAAGCACAACGGGCCTGCAAGGGCGGCAAGGTCGACGTCAACGGACAGTCCGGCAAGCCCCATCGCACGATCAAGGCCGGCGACGAGATCTTGATATCGCGCGAGTCGGGACGCCGGCAGACTGTCGTCGTGGTGGCGCTCGCCGACAAGTCGATTCCCCGGGCCGACGCGCGCCTGCTGTACGAGGATCGAACGCCGCCGACTCCCCCGGAGGATGTGGCCCTGCGTCGCGCGGAACGGGTGTTTCGCGCTGCGCAAACGGCGGCGGGGCCGCCGGATAAGCGTCAGCGCCGCGCGATTCGAAAACTTCGCGGGTACTGACGTCAAACCGCAATCAGCAACCGGCAACCCGGTCCTACGGGAGCTCGTCCTCCTCGTCCTCTTCGTCATCGTCGTCGCCGGGTTCGGGCGGAGGCATCTTCGCCAGGCGCAAACCGATGGCGACGCCGAGGTGAAACGCTCCCTCCTGCTGCAGCCACACCTGCGCCGCCTGGTTGTCGACCAGTTCGTCGACCAGCGTCTGCAGGTGCTCGGGCAGCGCGACCTGGATCGTGCGGACGAGATCTTCCTGGCGATCGAGATCGGCCGGCGCGTAGAGCTCGTCCTCGTGGATGTAGCCGAGCAGGTCCTCGTATTCCTCCGCGCACTGCTCTTCGACCTCCGCGAAGCTCGGATAGCGGCGCCGTCGCGGCAGATCGACGCGCGCGGCGCAGGCTTCGGCCAGTTGCATCACGTCATCGGAAGTTGGCATGACCGCCCCCTGTGGCTGGTGCTTCCGCGGCGCCTGGTCCGGTCACCGGCGCGAGCGCCCTGTCGAGAAACGCGCCGACGTCGCTGCGGAGCCGCGCGAGTTCCTTCTGGTCGATGTACATCATGTGCCCCGCCTGGTAGCGCTCGCCGCTCACGTGCGACTTGAGCGAGGGGTCGAGCCCGAGATGGCTCAGCGTGTAGGCCGTCGCGAAATACGGCGTCGCGAGATCGTAGTAGCCCGAGGCGACGAACAGCCGCATGTACGGGTTGCGCGCAAACGCTCGGCGCAGCGCCTCGGATGTGTCCACGAAGCGGTTGTCGCGGTTCCACGTCCAGGTCGAGAAGCCGCCGCCGAGGATGTGATACGGCTCGTCGGCCGCGAAGTTGAGCTCCGTTGACACGTACTGCGCGAACGCCGCGGTGAACGGCGGACGAATCGCGGCCATGCTCGGATCATATTCCGGCTCGCTGTCGACACCGGTGTCGTCCAGGCCCGTGAACCGGCTGTCGAGACGGCCGACGGTGCGCCGCTCCGTGCGCAGCAGCTCCTTGCAGAAGCGCTGGATCTCGATCCGCAGGTCGCTCAGCGCGACGTACTCTTCCGACAGTCCTGTGTAGCGCGCGACCGTCTTCGCCACCTCCTGCCGTGCCTGGGGCGACAGCTGATCCCCCGCAGCCAACGCGGTCGCGTACGGGCCGAGCGCGTACGCCTCGACCTGCGTCATCGTCGCCTGAAAGTCCGCCTGCAGTTCCGGCGCGAGACGCTTGTGGTACCACGCCGTCGCCGCGTATGTCGGCAAGTACAGCACGTACGGCAGGTCGTTGCCTTTCGTGAACTCCGCGGTCTGGAAATTCAGGATTGAGGAGACGAGGACGATCCCGTTGAAGGCAATGCCCTTCTCGATCAGGGCGCCGGACAGGCCGGCCGCGCGTGTCGTGCCGTAGCTCTCGCCGACGAGAAAGAGGGGCGAGGTCCATCGGTGGCTGCGGGTGAGGTAGAGACGGATGAACTCACCGACGGACTGGATGTCGCCGTCGAGATTCCAGAACTTCGAGCCCAGCTCCGGCTTCGCCGGCCGGCTGTAGCCCGTGCCGACCGGGTCGATGAAGACGAGATCGGTGCGATCGAGCCAGGTCTGCTCGTTGTCGACCAGCGTGAACGGCGGCGCCGGCATGCCGCCGTCATCGAGCATGCGGACGCGACGGGGCCCAAGCGCACCGAGGTGTAGCCAGACCGATGAGGAGCCGGGCCCGCCGTTGAACGAGAACATCAGCGGCCGCTTCGTGGTGTCGGCGACTCCGTCCAGCGTGTACGCGACGTAGAAGATCGATGCCTCCGGCTCTCCCTGGTCCGCCTTGATGGGCATCCGCCCGACGGTGGCCGTGTAGCGAAGCGTCCGCGTGCCGAGGTGAATTTCATGGTGAGTCACGACCGGCGGCTCCTCGGGCGGCGGAGTCGGCTTTGCGGGCGCGGCAGCCGCTGGGGCGCCGCCGGCGGTCTTCTCGCCGGGCGGCGACTGCGCGCCCAGAACTGACCCCGTCAGAAGGACTCCCGCTACGGCCGCGGCGACACTCCGTTTCACGCACCCCCCCTTCGGCGGGTTCATTCTAGCCCGCGATTCGGTATCGAAATGACAACCGTGGTTGCGCCGCCTGTTCCGTTCCGGCACACGAAGGGGTACTTGGGGACAGTCCCCCTCGTGGTACAAACAGAGACGTGAACAGACCGCTCCGGCTGATGCTCGTGTTCGCGCTGCTCGCGCTCGTCATCGGGCTGCCGGCCATCGCCGGCGTCTACACAGACTGGCTGTGGTTCGGAGAGGTCGGGTATCGCCAGGTCTTCGTCACCGAGGTCACGACGCGCGGGTGGCTCTTCACGCTGGCCATCTTCGGCGCGTTCGCGGTGCTAGCGACGAACTTCTCGATCGCGCTGCGCGCGCTCCCGCCCTCGCCGATCGTGTGGGTTGGCCAGCCGGGCGTCCCGGTGGCGTTGCCGAGCGGCGCACGGCTTGGACGTCTCGCCAGAATCCTCGCGGCCGTCATCGCGCTTCCCTTCGCACTGCAGGCCGCGGCCCAATGGTGGAGCGTCCAGCTCTGGATGCACCAGGCCCCGTTCGGTCAGGCCGACCCGGTGCTCGGACACGACGTCGCGTTCTACATCTTCACGCTGCCGCTATTGAGCGGAGCGCTCGCCTGGCTCCTGACGCTGCTCGCGGTCAGCCTCGTTGGCAGCGGCCTGCTCTACGCGCTCGGCGGACGCCTGGGGCTGAACGCTCGAGCCGGCGTGTTCGTTGGACCCGACGCGCGACGCCATCTGGGCGTACTCATCGCAGCCGTTTTCGCAGTGCTGGCGGCGCAGGCGTGGTTGGCGCCCGCGCACCAGTTGCTCGAGCCCTCTGGGCTCATCTTCGGCGCCTCGTACGCCGACGTCGCGATTCGCATCCCTGCCGCCCGAGTCCTCTTCGTCGTCGCGCTGGCCGGCGCCGTGCTGTCGCTGCTCTCGTCGCGCGGGACGCTTCGCTTCCTGCTCATCGCCATCGGACTCTACATCGCGACGTCCATCGGCGGCGAAGTGGTCGCCTCCGCTGTCCAGCGATTCGTCGTCGGGCCGAACGAGCAGACTCGCGAGACGCCGTACATGGCGAACAACATCGCCGCGACGCTGAAGGCCTTCGGCCTCGACAACGTCACCGAGCGCGAGCTCACCGGCGACGCCACGCTCAGCGCCGCCGACATCGCGGCGAACGCGCCGACGCTGACGAACGTGCGACTCTGGGATCACCAGCCGCTACTCGACACTTTCGCGCAGCTGCAGGAGATCCGGCCGTACTACGACTTCGCGTCGGTCGACAACGACCGGTACGTCATCAACGGCGACTATCGGCAGGTGATGCTCTCGGCGCGCGAGCTGAACTCCCAGGCGCTGTCGAACCGGACGTGGATCAACGAGCACCTCACGTTCACGCACGGCTACGGGCTCACGCTGGGCCCCGTCAACCAGGTGACCAACGAAGGCCTGCCGATGCTGTTCGTGAAGGACCTGCCGCCGGTCTCCACCGCCGATCTCGTCGTGACGGAGCCGCGGCTCTATTTCGGCGAGCTGTCCAACGACTACGTCTTCGTCGGGACACACGCACCCGAATTCGATTACCCGCGCGGCGACGACAACGTCACGTCCCACTACGCTGGCAGCGGCGGCGTGCCGATCGACTCGATCTGGCGCAAGCTGCTCTTCGCCCTGCGCTTCCGCTCGCAGCAAGTCCTCTTCAGCAACGACATCGTCGAGACGAGCCGCGTGCTGTTCCACCGGCGCATCGACGAGCGGCTCCAGGAGATCGCGCCGTTCCTCAGGTACGAGGGCGATCCCTACATCGTGGTCGCCGGCGGGCGCCTCTACTGGATGGAAGACGCCTACACGACGTCGAACAGCTATCCCTACTCGACGCCGGCCACCAGCGAGATCAACTACATCCGGAACTCCGTCAAGATCGTGGTCGACGCCTACCACGGCACCACGAGCTTCTATCTCGCCGATCCGACGGATCCGATTGCGCTCGCCATCGGCCGGGCGTTTCCGGGGCTGCTGCAGCCGCTCGAGAAGATGCCCGCCGAGCTGCGCGCGCACATCCGTTATCCGCATCACCTGTTCGCCATGCAGACGGCGATGTTCGCGACCTATCACATGACGAATCCCGTGGTCTTCTACAACAAGGAAGATCAGTGGGAGCTTCCGACGATCGACGACGACAAGGAGCCGATGCAGCCGTACTACACGATCATGCGGCTGCCCGGCGAGACGAAGGCCGAGTTCATCCAGATGGTGCCGCTCAATCCGCGGCGGAAGGACAACCTCGCGGCGTGGATTGTCGCGGAGAGCGACGCGCCGCACTACGGCCGGCTGATCGTCTTCCGGTTCCCGAAGCAGAAAGTCGTCTTCGGCCCGCGCCAGGTTGTCTCGCGCATCAACCAGGACCAGACCATTTCACCGCAGATCACCTTGTGGAACCAGCAGGGATCCGAGGTGATTCAGGGCACGCTGCTCGTGATCCCGATCGAGGAGTCGCTGATCTATATCCGCCCCCTCTACCTGCGGAGCCAGGGCGGCAAGATCCCCGAATTGAAGCGCGTCATCGTCGCGTATCGCGATTCGATCGTGATGGAACCGACGCTCGAGGCGGCGCTGTCGCGCCTGTTCGGTGGGCAGGAACGCCAGGACACAGGCCCGTCGACGTCCGCATCTCAGGCCAGCGGGCCGACGCCAACGCCCGCCGCAGCCGACGTGAACGCGCTCCTCACGGAAGCACGCTCACACTTCGAACGCGCCGTCGCGGCGCAGCGACAGGGCGACTGGGCGACGTACGGAGAGGAACTGAAGCGCCTCGGCGAGTCGCTGGAGCGCGCCTCAGCGCACCTTTCGAAGCGGTAGCGCCACTTCAGCCTCAGGCGCCGCAGCGGCCACGGGCCGCCCGTTGTGGAACAGCTTGGTCCGTGTCTGGCGCCATGAGATCTCGACGCGGTTCTTCCTCCATGTGTTCGACATTGGCGTCACCGTGTGCGACCTCGCACACCTGCACTGTCCCCTTGCCAGGATAAATCGGCACGCCCCGCCACACCATCAATCGGCCGGCCGTACGCACGACGGGCCCGGCCGCCGTGTGGCGGTCCGGGCCCGGTGCAGAACCGCGCAGGACTAGACGGCCACGGGGACCGGCTTCTCCCAGGGGAGACCGGCCTTGCCGAAGTGCCCGTAGTTCGTGGTCTTGCGATAGAGCGGCTGGAGCAGCTCGAGCTCCTTGATGATGTTTGCCGGACGGAAATCGAAGTTGTCGTAGACGAATTTCTCCGCCTTGGCCTCGTCGCCGGTGCCGAACGTGTCGACCTTGATCGACATCGGCTTGGCGCGGCCGATGGCGTACGACACCTGCACTTCGGCACGCTCGGCCAGGCCGGCCTGGACGATTCGGCGCGCGACGTAGCGGCAGTAGTAGGCGCCGCTGCGATCGACCTTCGACGGGTCCTTGCCGCTGAATGCACCGCCGCCGTGACGTCCGGCGCCGCCGTACGAGTCGACGATGATCTTGCGCCCGGTGACGCCGCAGTCCGCCGACGGGCCGCCGTGGACGAACGACCCGCTGGGGTTGACGATCACTTCGACGTCCGGCGTGAACCACTCGCCGAGGACACGCGGCGCGAGCACCTTCTCGACGTAGTCGCGAATCTCGGACTGGCCGATGGTACTGGCGTGCTGGGTGGAGATGAGGATGCTGGAGACGCGAACCGGCGTGTTGCCTTCGTACACCACCGAGACCTGCGACTTGGCGTCGGGACGCAGCCAGTCGAAGTTCCCGCTGCGCCGATCGTCGGCGAGGCCCTTGGTGAGCTTGTGCGCCAGGACGATCGGCAGCGGCATGAGCTCGGGGCTCTCGGCCGCGGCATAGCCGAACATGATGCCCTGGTCGCCTGCCCCCTGCTCCTTCTGGTCGTCGGTGGCCTTCACGACGCCCGCGTTGATCTCGCCCGACTGCTGGGAGATGAGCACCGTGACCTTCACGCCGTCGGCGTTGAACTTCTCGGCCGGGTCCGTGTAGCCGATTTCGCGAATCGCCTGGCGCGCGATGGCCTCGTAATCGAGCGTGCCGTTGGTGGTGATTTCACCGGCCAGCACGACGTGGTTGTCCTTGCAGAGGACTTCGCAGGCGACGTGGCTCGCAGTGTCCTGCGCGAGGCAGGCATCGAGAATCGAGTCGGCGATGTAGTCGCAGACTTTGTCCGGATGCCCTTCCGACACCGACTCGGACGTGAACGTGTAGGTCTGATGGCTCATGTGAGTGCTCTCGTTCCCCCAGCGAAACCGCGTACAAAAGACAAAAGGCTCGCCCGACTTTCGGTCGCGAGCCTTTGGAGCGCGACTTAGATGGTAGTCCCGGCCCATGTCGACCGGTGACGCGCGGCCCATCAAGTCGAGGAAATCGCCGCGCACTTCGATATTGGAGGAACCCGCCGGCGAAGTCAAGCCGTCCGCCGCCTGGCGCCGAGCCGCCGCCGGCCCTACAAAAATACCCGCCTGCTGGCCGGGGACAGCCCGTCCCGCCCGTGCCGTGAGCCTCCAGGCCCGGCGGCATGAATCGGCCGCTGTAGACTTTCCCGAATGCCGCGCTTCAAGCTGCGGATCGAATACGCCGGCACCCGCTACAGCGGCTGGCAGATCCAGAAGAATGCCCGCACGGTCCAGGGCGAACTGCATCACGCGGTCATCGAAGCCACTGAGGCGCGCGACTTCGAGTTGTACGGCTCGGGACGGACCGACGCCGGCGTCCACGCCCTCGCCCAGATCGCGCACCTCGACGTGCGGACCTCGCTGCCGCCCGAGAGCCTCCGACGGCGGATCAACGACGCGCTGCCGGCTGACATCAACGTCCTCTCGATCGAGAAGGCGCCGCACAAATTCCACGCGCGCCACGACGCGGTGTCGCGCGCGTATGTCTACCAGATTGCTCGCCGCCGCACGGCGTTCGCGAAGCCGTTCGTCTGGTGGGTCAAGGATCCGCTCAACGTCCAGCTGATGCGAGAGGGGGCAACCGCCTTCGTCGGCCGGCGCGACTTCCGCGGGTTCACCGACGACGACCCGGACGAGAAGTCGACGATCGTGGAGATCGGCGAGTGCCGGATCGAAGAGGACGGCGACGCGATCCTGATCGTGATTGAAGGATCGCACTTCCTCTGGAAGCTCGTGCGTCGACTCGTCGGAGTCCTCGTCGAGATTGGCAAGGGCGCCCTGCCGCCGTCGGCCGCGGCCTCCCTGCTCCGCGATCCGAAGGGGATCCCCGCGGCCCTCACCGCACCGCCATCGGGTTTGTTCCTCGCCCGAGTGCGCTACCCCGGCGAGCCCGCCGGCGAGATTCCGCGGCCGGCGATGATCCTCCGGTGACGTCATGGAGATCGCCCACTCCTATTGACATTCCAAAGGAGCGTGTCTATCTTATTTGGAATGGCCAAAGGACGCCCCGACGCCAACGCGCGCGCCGAGGTGCTGCAAGGCACGCTCGACCTGATGATTCTCAAGACGCTGGACGTCATGGGGCCGCTGCACGGCTACGGCCTGGCACGCCGCCTCGAACAGGTGAGCGATCAAGTGCTCCGGCTGAACGAAGGCACGGTCTACACCTCCCTGCTGCGATTGCAGCAACAGGATTGGATTTCCGCCAGCTGGGGCATCTCGGATAACAATCGGCGCGCCAAGTTCTACGCCATCACTGCTGGTGGCAGGCGACAGCTCGCCCGCGAGACCGAGCAATGGAACCAGATCGCAGGGGTCATCGCGCGCGTGCTCAATCTGGATGAGAGCGGCCGCGGATGACCGGCTGGATTCGGGCGAGCCTCTCGCGCCTGTCGGGGCTTCTCGGCCGCCGCCCTCACGATGCTCACTTCGACGACGAAGTGGAGCTGCATCTGCAGTTGCTGGCCGAGCGGTACGAGCGGGAGGGCATGTCGCCCGAACGGGCGATGTCGGCGGCGCGACGCCAGTTCGGAAATACGACGCGGCTCCGCGAAGACCGCAGTGACCTGCAGACCTTCCCCGCCGCCGAGCAGATCGGGCGCGCCGTCCGTTACGGCCTGCGCCAGTTGCGCAAAACGCCGGTGTTCACGGCGGCCGCAGTCTTCTCGATCGCGCTGGGCATCGGCGTCAACGCCACCGTCTTCACGCTGCTCGACCAGTTGGTCCTGCGCCTGCTGCCGGTGTCAGAGCCCGAGCGGCTGGTGATGATCTGGTCGACCGGCCCGAATCTCGGCGACACGCGCGAGGTTCGGGCCAGCTCCGTGCCAGTCCTGCGCGAGTTCCAGCGGCGTGCCGTCGCCTTCGACAGCGTGTTCTGCCGCACGTCTTCGTCGGTCGCCCTCACGATCGGGAAAGACACCGCGCCGGCGCGAGCCGAGCTCGTCTCGGGCAACTACTTCGAGGCGCTTCGCGTCGGCCCAGCGGCCGGACGCGTCTTCTCCACCGCCACCGACGACACGGTCGATCGCGGGCACTCGGTCGTGGTCTTGAGCCATCGCTACTGGTCCGATCGCCTCGGCGGGCGGACCGATGTCGTCGGCACCAAGGTGCTGGTGAACCGCCACCCGATGGAGGTTGTCGGGATCGCGGACGCACGGTTCAACGGCATCGATCCCGCCCAGGCGCCCGATCTCTGGCTGCCGGTACGGATGAAGGCGCTGGTGACGCCGGAAGAGGACGGCCTCAACGATCCCCACTACGAGTTCGTGCAGATCTTTGGGCGGTTGAAGGCGGGATACACCGTCGAATCGGCGTCTGCGTCGCTGCAGCCGCTGTTCCACCAGTTGCTCGAAGCTCAGGCCACCGACGCGCAGATCGGCCGGCAGTCCCCCTACGACCGTCAGCAGTTTCTGAAGAGGACGGTCGTCATCGAGCGCGCGGCCAGCGGCTACTCGAGCCTGCGCGAGCAGTACTCGACGGCGCTGGCGGTGCTGATGGGCATGGCCGCCGTGATCCTGCTGATCGCCTGCTCGAACGTGGCCAGTCTCCTCGTCGCCAGGGGCGTCGCGCGGCAGAAGGAAATCTCCGTACGCTTGTCTCTTGGCGCGAGCCGCCAGGCCCTTGTCGGTCAGCTCCTCGTCGAAAGCCTGCTGCTGGCCGTCTCTGGCGCGGTGCTCGGATTGGCGCTCGCCGCGGTGGCCGCGCACGCGTTGCTCGCCATGCTGCCCGCCAACGGCGCGACCCTGCTGCTGCACGCCGAGCCCGACCTGCGCGTGCTGCTCTTCGGTGTCGCGGCCACTCTCGCCACGGGCCTGCTGTTCGGCATTGCGCCCGCGCTGCACTCCACGCGCCTCGATCTCGTGGCCAGCCTCAAGGACGAAGCCGGTGCCATCGCCGCCACGATCGGATCCGCCCGGCTCAGGAAGGCGCTGGTCGCCGCGCAGGTCGCGCTCTCGTTCCTGCTACTGGTCGGGGCCGGTCTGTTTGCCCGCACCCTGGCGAACCTCAAGTACGCCGACATCGGGCTGCAGTCGATCGACCACCTCGTCACCTTCGGGCTGAATCCTGCCAAGAGCGGCTACACCATTCCGCAGCTTCGCCGGTTCTACGACGACGTGTTGCGGGAGGTGCGGGCGACGCCGGACGTGGACGCCGCGGCCTTCACGTGGATGCCGCTGCTCCAGGGCTGGGCGCCCGGCTGGCACACCCGCGTGGAGGGGCACGTCCCGAAGGAAGGCGAGAACGTCGAGATCGAGAACAACATCGTCTCGCCGGGGTACTGGCAGACAATGGGGATCAAGGTCGTCGAGGGCCGCGACTTCGACGCGCGCGACGCGTTCGACC
>JBKPSY010000309.1:0-22826 GCA_046735235.1 Acidobacteriota bacterium
GCGGCTCGAAGAGCAGTTCCTGCGCGGTGAGCTCGGGCCCGATGCGTATGCGGCGTACGCCCGTCGCGTCCCGATGCTCGTCCCGCGAGTGCTGTGAATCCGAAGAACGAAGAGCAAAGAGACCGCAGATTACACAGATTACGCAGATTGGATCACGCGTACCGGCGACCGACGCCGGCCGTGTCGCGGCCGGTTTTGCAGAACAGTGGAGGTCAGAGACGAGAGCCGCCGTTTGTATTTATGGCTTTCGTCTGTGACTTCCACCCTCCTGCACGCGGCGGCTACGCCGCGGTCGGTCGCTCAGCGTGAACCCGTGAGCGCGCGGGTTCGCCATTGCGGACAGCGTGACAGAAACATCTGCATATCGCCGTTATCTGCGGTTCCACGCTCTCGGCGGAATCGCAGCGTGACGTCGATCATTTCACGCCGGCTCGCGCCTTCACCTTCGCTTGCCAGCCCGCCGCATCGGACGGATCGTAGGCCGCGCGCTGATCGGCCGCCGCTACGAGCAGCTGCATGCCTGAGAGCATCGCGAACTGACATTCGGCTCGCGGCGCCTCCGCGGTCTTGATGCGCGCCAGCGCCGCGTCGGCCCATCCGTCGGGCGGCGCGCTGCCGTTGCGCAGGTAGGCGAGCGCCTCGAGGCCGACGGTGCCGAGGGCGGTCATGTCTCCCGGCATCGTCCCTGCCTCGGCGAGCGCGGGCGAGCCGGCCTGCGCCGCGGAGATTGCGGGACCCGCGTCGCGCCAGCGGGAGAAGGTCGCCGCGAGGTTGTCGGCGCTCAACGAGAAGCGCGGCGCGTCGGCCACGAGCGCGTCGATCGCGCGGTTCACACGACGCGCCTCGAAGCTCTCGGGTTGCGCCGTGTCTGAGACGCGGGTCAGCGGCGAGAACTGCGTGCTCTTGTGAAGGTCTCCACGCCGGTATTCCTTGACGGGCTCGATGAGACCGATGAGCGTGCCGACCGCCGCGACGTCGCCGCCTTTCGCGAGGTTCCGCACGAGAATGCCCTGGCCGGTGATGTGCCGGCTCCCGGCGATCTCGAGCCACGGCGAGAACAGCGCCATCCGCCGATACACGTCGTCGACGTCTGTGACGCTCTTCGGCGACCAGAAGCGCTCCGCGACGGCCGCCAGACGCGGCCACAGCCGTGAGTCGATGTTGCCTGGATCGACGTACTCGGACCACATGCACGCCTCTCCGCCCAGCACGCGCGCGGCCTCCTCGGGCGTCAGGTTCAGCGAGTCGGGCAGCGGGTCGACGGCGTAGTGCTGCGAGGTGGGGAAGTTCAGATCCAGGTAGTAGCCGTTCGACAGAATCCCCGAGTAGCCCTGCTTTGCCGCGTCACCGAGCGACTTGGGCCCGCGCCACGACTGCACGACGATGTCTTTCGGGAGACCGGGATGGAGCACTTCGTCCCAGCCGATCATCTTCTTGCCATGCTTCTGCACGATCGCCAGCAGCCGCTTGTTGAAGTACGCCTGCAGCGCGTTCGGGTCGGCGAGATCGTGCTGCTTCATGAAGGCGGTGATGCGCTCGTTGGTCATCCACTGCTTGCCTTTGTTCTCGTCGCCGCCGATGTGGAGGTAGGCGTCGGGGAAGAGCGCGGCCATCTCGCCGAGGAAGCCGTCGAGGAGCTTGTAGACCTCTTCGCGCGTCGGGTCGAGCGCGGGCTCCATGATTCCCCACGTGCGCTCGATGCTGTACGGGCCTGGTGCGCTTCCCACCTCGGGATGGCCGACCAGCCAGCTGGTGGAGTGCCCCGGAATGTCGAACTCGGGCACCACGCGAATGCCGCGATCGGCCGCGTAGGCGATGATCTCCTTCATCTCCGCCTGGGTGAAGTAGTTGCCGTCCGATCCCTTTTCGTGCAACGTGGGATACCGCTTCGACTCGATCCGGAACCCCTGGTCCTCGGTCAGGTGCAGGTGCAGAACGTTGAGCTTCACCGCCGCCATGAGATCGAGATTCCGCTTCACGACGTCCATCGGCATCCAGTGCCGCGCGACGTCGATGAGCAGGCCGCGCCAGCGGAATCGCGGCGTGTCCTGAATCGTGACGGCTGGCAGATACCAACCTCCGCGGTCGGCCGTGGCGAGCTGCAGCACCGTCTCGAGGCCTCGAAGCGCACCGACGACGGTGGGCGCCCGCAGCGTTGCGCGATCGGCCGTCACTTCGAGCGCGTAGCTCTCGTTCTCGTCCGCCGACGGGACGGTCGCGCCGGGGCTGTCGCAGACGATTGTGAGCCGCGCCTTCGCCGCGTCGGCCGCGAGTTCTCTCGAGATCTCGAGGCCTGTCTGCCGAGACAGGCGCACCAGCGCTCTGGCGACGGCGTGCCGCAGGCGATCGTCGACGGTGCCGGTGGCGCCAATCTGGAACGACCCGTCGACGGCAAGCCGGCCCGACCCGAACTGCGCGCTCGACGGAAGAGGTAGCAGATTCACGGGCATCGAGCGCGAGTCAGCGCCGGCGGGTGCCGACGAGAGGCTCGCATAGAACATTACTGACAGGACGAAACGGCACCATCGCATCGACTGCGCTCCATCTGAGGGGAAGGCCGGCGGGCAGCCGGAAGTATATGTCACGGCGGCGGGCCGAAGCCCCGCCCTACGTACAATGCATGGATGCTCGCTTCGTCCGCCGCCGCGCTGCCGCCAGGCCCGCCAGGACGAGCCGGGCTCCGGCTGCTGCGGACGCTCGAGCGTGATCCGCTCGCACTCCTCCAAGAGATCCGAAGCTTCGGCACGATCGCCTACGCGCGCATTGGTCCACAGCCCGTTTTTCTCCTCAGCGAGCCCGACCTCATCGAGCGTGTCCTCGTCAGCCGCGACGTCTTCAACAAGGGGCGCGCCCTCGAGCGATCGAAGCAGCTGCTGGGCGAGGGGCTGCTGACGAGCGAAGGCGCCTTTCACCTGCGTCAGCGACGGCTGGTGCAACCGGCGTTTCACCGGGCCCGCGTGCACGGCTACGCGCGGGCCATCGTCGAACACGCCGAGCGGTGGAGTGTTCGGCAGCAGCCAGGCGTACGCGTCGATCTGTCGCGCGAGATGAATCGCTTGACGCTGGCGATCGTCGCGCGCGCACTCTTCGATTCAGACATCGAGTCAGAGGCCGACGAGATTGGCGTGTCGCTGACCTCCATCCTCGAGCAATTCAAACTCGCGGTGCTGCCGTGGTCGGCCATCCTCGATCGGCTCCCGCTGCCGCGCCGCTTCCGCTTCGAGCGCGCCCGCAAGGCGCTCGACCGCGTCGTCTACCGGCTGATCGCGGAGCATCGCGCGTCCAACGTGGATCGTGGCGACCTCCTCTCGATGCTGCTGGCGGCGCAGGACGACGGCAACGGGATGACGGACGTGCAGCTCCGAGACGAGGCCATGACGCTGCTGCTGGCCGGCCACGAGACCACGGCGAACGCGCTGACGTGGACGTGGAAACTGCTGTCGCACCATCCGGCGTGTGCCGGGCGGCTTGCCGACGAAGTGCGTCAGACGTGCGGTGAGGGTCCCCCGACGCCTGATGCCGTGCCGTCCCTGGTCTACACTCGACGTGTGCTGGCGGAGGGCATGCGTCTGTATCCGCCGGCGTGGCTGCTCGGCCGTCGCGCGACGTCACCGTGGCACGTCGGTGACTACACCGTGCCGCCGGGCGCCATCGTCCTGATGTCACAATGGCTGATGCACCGCGACGAGCGGTTCTTTCCAGATCCTCTCCGTTTCGATCCCGATCGCTGGCTGCCCGAGGCCGAGGCCGGACGTCCGAAGTTCGCGTACTTTCCGTTCGGGGGCGGCAATCGCGTGTGCGTCGGCGAGTCGTTTGCGTGGACGGAGGGCATTCTCGTGCTTGCGTCGATCGCGCGACGCTGGCAGGTCGCCGTCGATCCGACACCCGTCGGTCTCTGGCCCGGGATCACGCTCCGGCCGGCTGGGCCCGTGTGGGCCGACTTGACGCCTCGTGGGTAGCGCCGGTGTTCTGCTCGCCGCGTTATGCGTGATGTCGGCGCCGCCCGCAACTGCCGCCGTGCGCGGCGTCGTCCGCGACCCCGCCGGATCGCCAATCGGAGGCGCCACGATTGTCACGAGCAGCACAGCGCCGCCGCCGTGTTCGACGACCTCGGCCGCGGACGGCTCCTTCGAATTGACGTGTGCCGAAACGGGCGCGGTGCTCCACATCGCGGCGACGGGTTTCGAAGCCGTCGACGTCACGGCGACGTCCCGCCCGGTCCTCGCGGTGCTTTCGGCGCCCTCGTATTCGGAAGCGGTCGTCGTCACGGCCTCGCGCAGCGAAAACGTCCGCACCAGCGGGGCGGCCCCCGTCACGGTAATGACGTCGGCCGACCTCGCGCTCATGCCACCGGCGCCGCTCGATGACGCGCTGCGGCTGGTGCCGGGGTTCAGCCTGTTTCGCCGCACGACGTCCCGCGCGGCGAATCCGACCACCCAGGGCGCCGGGATGCGCGGGCTGTCCGCGTCTGGAGCGAGCCGCGCGCTGGTGCTGAGCGATGGCGTGCCGCTCAACGATCCGTTCGGCGGCTGGATCTACTGGAGCCGCGTACCGGTGACGGCCGTCGATCGTGTCGAGATTCTTCGTGGGGGCGCCAGCGATCTGTACGGCGCAGACGCGTTGGCCGGCGTGATTCAGGTGCTGACGCGTGTGCCCGACGGTCCCGGCGCGCGATTCGATCTCGAGGCGGCCACCCACAGCAGCGGCCGCGCGTCGGTGTCGCTGTCGGATGCGCGTGGACCATGGCGAATCTCGGGCGCGGCCGAGACGTTTTCGACGGACGGCTACGTGCTGGTGCCTGAGGATCAGCGCGGCCCGGTGGACGTCAACGCGACACAGCGATACACCAGCGCCCGAGTGACCCCCGGCTATTCCCCGTCAGCGAAGTTCTTCGTCCGAGGCACCGGCGATGTCTACGGTGAGCATCGAGGAAACGGCACGCGGCTGCAGACCAACAGCACCGACATCCGTCAGCTCTCGGTGGAGCTCGGCGGCGAAGTGGGCGGCGGAACGTGGGGGATTGCCGGACAGGCCGGCGATCAGAGCTACGACCAGGTGTTCTCGTCGATCGCCTCCGATCGCTCGACCGAAACGCTGACGTCCTCCCAGTACGTCCCGGCGAGCCAGCACGGCTTCTCCGCGCGATGGCAGCGCAGCTGGACGGCGTTCGACGTCCTCGCAGGCGGCGACACCCGCGATGTCTCGGCGACCAATGTCGAGACGTCCTTTGCGCCGACCGGCGCGGTGCGAGGCACGACCCACACGCCTGGCTTTCAGCGCACGAGCGGCGCGTACGTCCAGATCACGGATCGTCCATCCGACGGGGTGACGGTTTCAGTCGGCGCACGCGGCGACGTGCGTCAGCCGTCTCGAGACGACGGATTCTTCGGCGGCGACTCGGCGTTTTCACCGCGTGCGTCCGTCGGCTGGAGCGTCAGCCCGCTGGTCGAGGTGCGCGGCAGCATCGGCTGGGCATTTCGTGCCCCGACGCTCAACGAGCGGTTTCGCGGATTCCGCGCCGGCAACGTCGTGACACTCCCGAACGCGAATCTCGTGCCCGAGTCGTTGCGCACCGAGGAGGGCTCGATTCTGCTGAAGCCGAAGGCCGCCTCGTTGCGCGTCACCGTCTATCGCAACGACCTCTCTGATGCGGTCACCAACGTCACCCTGACGTCGACGCCGACGCTCATCACGCGCCAGCGACAGAACGTGAGCAGCATCGCAGCGGTCGGCGTCGAGACGGAGGGGGAATGGCACGTGTCGCCGAGCCTGACGGTGACCGGGGCTCTGGCGTACACGCACTCTCGCTTCGCCGATTACCCGCCGCTCGACGGCCTCACGGTGCCGCAGGTGCCCGACTGGCAGGGCAGCATCGGCGTCCGCGGGGCCGGGCCGTTCGGCACCGCGATTTCCGGCGAGCTCCGCTCGTTCGCCTCGCAATTCGACGACGACCGCAACACGTTCGTCCTGAATCCAGGCACGATCGCGAACCTGACGGTGCTCCATCCCGCCGGCCATCACGCATCGGCGTATGTCAGCCTCGAGAACCTCCTCAACTCCGACTACGACGTCGGGGCGACGCCCGTCCGGACCATCGGCCAGCCCTTCACCCTCCACGGCGGTCTTCGCGTGAGGCTGGGCCGTTGATCGCTGTCGCTACGGCCCGCTCGCGCCAAGCCATAGGGCGCACAGAGAAGTCCGCCACAGAGGCGCAGAGACCACAGAGGACGGGAGGCCGGCCGCGGAGCGGCCGGCTGAAGACACGAACCGCCCGGCCCGGGCATGTCGTTCGTCGGACCGGGCGATTCGTGTTTTCACGTGGCTCCTCCGTGACGTCTCCTGTCTCTGTGTTCTCTGTGCCTCTGTGGCAGATCTCTCTGTCTCCTCAGGACTTGCTCGGCTGACCTTGCCCTCCGCGTACGGACGAAGTCCGGAATTAACACGGACGAAACACGGTCGATACGCCGCGGACATCTCCGGCCACTAGATTTCTCCTGCTGAGGCTGACGAAGCACGAACCCCAAGGAGGGCGGCTTGAATCTTCGACTCGTGAAAATGTGGTGCGCGACGGCGGCGGGCGTGTTGCTTCCGACGCTGGCCTGGGCGCAGGTGACGGCAGCGGCCGGTTATACCCCACCGGACGACACTCCATCGATCAAGGTTGGCGCGACAATCTTCGCCGATTACACCTATAACCAGGACCCCACGTCGAAGGATGCCGACGGCAACACGATTCATGCGGACGGCTTCAACGTGGCCCGTTCCTACATCAACATCACCGGCAACATCAGTCACATTGTGGCGTTCCGCATCACGCCGGACATCACACGTGAGAATTTCACGAACCTGACTCCAGCTCCCGGCCTCAGCGGCAGCTACGTGTTTCGCCTGAAGTACGCGTTCGCTCAGTTCAACCTGGACGACTGGATGACGAAGGGATCGTGGGTCCGGTTCGGCCTTCAGCAGACGCCGTTCGTCGACTACACGGAGAGCATCTACCGGTACCGCTTCCAGGGCACGACGTTCGCCGAACGCGAGGGTTTCCTGACCTCATCGGACAACGGCGTGTCGTTCCACTACAACTTCGCCAAGAACTACGGCGACGTCCACGCGGGGTACTACAACGGCGACGGCTACTCGAAGCCCGAGGCGAACAACCAGCAGGCGTTCCAGATCCGCGGCACCCTCCGGCCCTTCGCGACACAATCGCCCATCCTGCGCGGCATCCGGCTCACCGGCTTTTACGACGGCGACAACTACATCAAGAGCGACGAGAAGACCCGCGCGATCTTCGAGGCGACGTTCGAACACAAGTACCTGAGCGCCGGCTACGACTACCTGCACGCGACCGACCAGATCAACGCGGCGGCCGCGGTGGTGAAGAGCGCCGGCTACTCGTTCTGGTTCACCCCGAAGTCGACGGTGGGCGTCGAAGGGCTGTTCCGCTACGACCACTACACGCCGAACGACAGCTTCGACGACCGCACGCGTCACCGGACGATCGTCGGCGTCGCCTACTGGTTCAAACACCAGGGCGCGGTAAGCACGGCGCTCATGCTCGATTACGACGGCGCGAACTTCGACAAGCTCGTGCCGCCGGCGCCGAAGCAGAACAAGATCGCCCTGCACGCGCTGGTCAACTTCTAGAGAACTCCAGGAGGATCTGGTGATGTCAGCTCGAAAACTTCTCGCGGTGACGGCGGGCGTGATCGCGCTCGCAACGGGCCTCGCCGCCCAGCAGACGATGCAGATAAACGGGGCGGGAGCCACGTTCCCGAACCCGATTTACTCGAAGTGGTTCTCGGAATACAACAAGCTGCACCCGAACGTGCAAATCAACTACCAGTCGCTCGGGTCTGGCGCAGGCATCCGGCAGATCACGAACCAGACGGTGTTCTTCGGCGCCACCGACGGCCCGATGACCCCGGACCAGCTGCTGGCCGCGCCCAGCAAAATCCTGCACTTCCCGACGGTGCTCGGAGCGGTCGTGCCGGTCTACAACATTCCCGGCGTGAACGCCGAGCTGAAGTTCACGGGGGCGCTGCTTGCGGACATCTTCCTGGGGAAGATCACGAAGTGGAACGATCCGGCCATCGCGAAGCTGAACTCCGGCGTCAACCTGCCGGGCACGGACATCACCGTCGTGCATCGCTCGGACGGCTCCGGCACCACCTACATCTTCATGGACTTCCTGGCGAAGGTCTCGCCTGAGTGGAAGAGCAAGGTAGGCGTCGCGACCTCGGTGAACTGGCCGACCGGCGTCGGCGGCAAGGGCAACGAGGGCGTGTCGGGCCTGGTGACGCAGACTCCCGGCTCGATCGGCTACGTCGAGCTGATTTACGCGCTGCAGAACAAGGTCAGCTTCGGCGTCGTCCAGAATGCCGCCGGCGAGTTCGTCAAGGCGTCGGTCGATGCGGTCACGAAGGCCGCGGCCGAAGCCGTCAAGAGCATGCCCGCCGACTTCCGCGTGTCGATCACCAATGCGCCCGGCGCAGGGGTCTACCCGATCTCGTCGTTCACGTGGATGCTGTTCTACGAGAACCCGAAGGACAAGGGCCAGGCCAGGGCGATGGTGGACTTCATGAAGTGGGCGCTGACCGACGGCCAGAAGTACTGCGCCGACCTCGGCTACGCGCCGCTGCCCGAGCCCGTCGTCAAGCTCGAGATGGCGGCCCTCGCGAAGATCAAGGTTTCGTAGAGTCGATAGACCGGTGTCCAGCCCCACGCGAATCGTTCGGTATCCTGACCTCGGCTTCAGGCTGGGCACCGGTTTCTTCGGCTTCCTCATCGTGCTGATCGTCGCGGGCATCGCCTTCGAGCTCAGCCGGGAGGCGCTCGAGTCAATCAACAAGTTCGGCCTCAGTTTCTGGAAGACGGAAACCTGGGACCCCGTCGCGGGCGAGTTCGGCGCGCTGCCGTTCATCTGGGGCACGCTCTACTCGTCGATTCTCGCGCTGGTGATCGCCGCGCCGGTCGCGCTCGGCATCGCGGTGTTCCTCTCGGAGCTCTGCCCGGCGCGCCTGCAGCAGCCGATCGTCTTCCTCACAGAGCTTCTCGCCGCAATTCCCTCGATCGTCTACGGCCTGTGGGGCGTCTTCGTGCTCGTGCCGGCCGTGCGGGCGATCCAGGTGGCGACGCCGGACTTCCTGCGCGGCGTCCCGCTCTTCAGCGGACCGCCGGTCGGCGTCGGTATGCTCGCGGCCGGCCTGATCCTCGCCGTGATGGTGATTCCGTTCAGCTCGTCGGTCGCTCGAGAAGTGCTGAAGGCCGTGCCGCGTGCGCAACGTGAAGCGGCCTATGCGCTGGGCGCGACCCGTTACGAGGCCATCAAGTCGGCGCTCTTCTACGGCCGGACCGGCATCATGGGCGCTGTCATGCTGGGCTTCGGACGGGCGTTGGGCGAGACCATGGCGGTCACAATGGTCATCGGCAACAACCCGAGGATCTCGTCGTCGCTCTACGCGCCGCAGCACACGATGGCGGCCGTCATCGCGAACGAGTTCAGCGAGGCGGATACCTCGCTCTACCTGAGCGCGCTCGTCGAGATCGGCCTGGTTCTCTTCATCATCACGCTCATCGTCAACGCGATGTCGCGCAGCTTGATCTGGAGCATGAACCGGAAGCCGAAGGCCGCCAAAGCCGCGGTCACGGCAGCGGCGGAGGCGGCTGCGGTATGAGCAACACGAGCTGGCGCAAGCTCAAGTCGGCACTGTTCGTCGGATTTTGCGGCTTCTCGGTGCTGTTCGCCCTGGTGCCGCTCATCATGATCCTCTTCTTCGTCCTGAGCCAGGGGCTCCAGGCGCTGAACTTTGAGTTCTTCACGCACATGCCCAAGCCGGTTGGCGAGCAGGGCGGCGGCATGGCCAACGCCATCGTCGGCACGCTGATGGTCGCGGGGCTCGGGTCCACGTTCGCCATACCGATCGGGATTGTCAGCGGCGTCTACATGAGCGAGTACGCCGGCACGCGGTTCTCCTCGCTCGTGCGTTTCGCGGCCGACACGCTGAACGGCGTGCCCTCCATCGTCATCGGCGTCTTTGTCTACGCGGTCGCGGTGATGCCGTTCAAGCAGTTCAGCGCGCTGGCCGGCGGGCTGGCACTCGGCATCATGATGATTCCGGTCATTGCGCGGACGACCGAGGAACTGCTGCTGCTCGTTCCCGGCAGCATGCGCGAAGGCGCTCTGGCGCTGGGCGCGACGCGGGCCCGGGCGGTGTTCTCCGTGGTCGTGCCGGCGGCGCTGCCGGGCATTCTCACCGGCGTGATCCTCGCGCTGGCGCGTATTTCCGGCGAGACGGCTCCTCTGCTGTTCACGGCGTTGAACAACCGCTTCTTCACGACGAGCCTGACGCAGCCAATCTCGACGCTCACCGTCCAGGTCTACACCTACGCGAACTCGCCCTACCAGGACTGGCACCGTCAGGCGTGGGCGGGAGCGCTGGTGCTCGTGTCGATCGTGCTGGTCTGCTCGATCCTCGCGCGCACCGCCACCAGGCGCCTCGAGCGCATGCAGGGGCACTGATGTCGGAAGACATTCGCCACTTTGCTGAAGAACTGCACCTTCTTACGGCGCGCTTGCGGGAGATGGGCGTGGCCGCCGAGGCGCAGGTCTCGAGGTCGATGCGGGGCCTCGTCGAGGCCGATCGGACGCTGTTGCGGCAGGTCATCGCCGGCGACGAGAGCATCAACCGGCTGCATCTCGAGATCGACGATCGCGCCTTCAAGCTGCTGGCGCTCTTTCAGCCGGTCGCCGTCGACCTGCGCAGCATCGTCGCGGCGGTGAAGATCAACAGCGACCTCGAGCGGATCGGCGACCTGGCGGTGAACATCGCCGAGGCCGCGGACCGTTATCTGTCGCACGCGCCGGTGAAACCGCTGGTCGACCTGCCGAGGATGGCGCAGCTGGCAGTGTCGATGTTGCACCAGGCGCTCGAGGCCTTCGTCTCGGAGAAGATTGCCCTCGCGCAGTCCGTGCTGGTCGAGGACGACGTCCTCGACAACCTGAAGGATCAGGTCTTCCGCGATCTGCTCCAAATCATGATCCGCGAGCCGCAAACGGTGGAGCCGGGCCTCGATCTGATCCTGATTTCCCGCCATCTCGAACGCGTCGGCGACCACGCCACCAATGTCGCCGAAGACGTGATCTTCATCGTCGAAGCCCGCGACGTCCGCCACCAGGGCGGACAGCACGTCGCCGACCACGATTAGGAATCCCGTCGTTGGCAGGCCTCAAGGCCTGGGCTACAGCTTTGGCCTCTCCTCACCGGCCGGTTCAGCGTCCTGGCCCGTCCTGACCGTCGGGTCGAAGAGCGCCATCGCCACCGCGACGACGACGGGACCGAAGACGAGTCCGATGAAGCCGAACGCCACGACGCCCCCGAGCAGCGCGATGAACGTGAGCAGGCCGTTCATCGACGATCGGCCGCTGAGCAGAATCGGGCGCAGCACGTTGTCGACCGTGCCGATGACGCCCGCGCCGATGCCGATCAGCACCAGGCCCTTGGTGACGTCGCCGGTCGCAAGCAGCCAGAGCGCCACCGGCAGCCAGATCACCCATGCGCCCGCCACGGGGATCAGCGCGAAGAACGCCATGATCGTCCCCCACACCACCGGGGCCCGGATGCCGATCAGCCAGAACGCGATGCCCCCGAGCGCGCCCTGAATCGACGCCACCACCAGCCCCGCAAGCACGCTCGCGAAGATCAGATCGCCGACTTCCTTCAGGACCCGATCGCGCTCCGTCTCGCGAAACGGCATCACGGCGCGGACGTGGCGCAGGATTGTCGGTGCGTCGCGCAGGAAGAAGAACAGCGCGAAGAGCGTGATGATCAGGTCAACCAGGACGAGTGCCACGCCACCGAGGACGGCGCCCGACGTGGACGCCAGCGGTCCGACGATCTTCTGGCTGGCCGCCGAGAGCGACTCCATCAGGTTCTGCGGCGCCAGCTCCGGCACGTGCGTCTGCAGCCATCCCCATGCCGCCGTCAGCCAGTCGGGCGGTTTTCCGGCAAGCGCACTCTGCAGCGCGGGCACCGCCTGGCCGGCCTCGCGGACAATCGCCACCACAATCAGCCAGACCGGTACAACGATCAGGAGCAGCACGAGGACGGTCGTCAGCGCCGCCCCGCCTGAACGGCCGAGTTTCGGCGTTAGCCGCCCATAGACCGGATACACGCAGACAGCAAGCACCGCCGCCCAGCCGAGCGGGGCGAGGAATGGCGAGACGACCAGGAATGTCAGGTAGCCCACCAGCAGCACGGCCGCGTAATAGAGGACGTAGCTGATGCGCTCGCGCTCGATTGACATGTGGGCGGTCATTGTAATCGAGCCCGACAGGCCCCTCCGGCCTGGCGGTTCGACCCCGCCGCGGCCGGTCTGATAGGATGCCTGCGGTTTACACAGACGTTACAGGGAGCCCATGTCTTTTCGCCTGATCCCCCGGGAACAGAAGTTCTACGACGACTTCGTCGCGCTGGCCGAGCAACTGGTCGTCGGCGCGGGGCATCTCGATCGCATGCTGTCCACGGAGACCCCCCAGTGGGAGGTCGCCGCGGACATCCAACGTGTGGAGCAGGGCTGCGACACCATCGCCCACGAGATCTTCCAGCGCCTGAACCGCACGTTCGTGACGCCTATCGACCGCGAGGACATCCACGCCCTCGCCAAGTCGCTCGACGACGTGATGGATGCCATCGACGCGGCGGCGTCGGTCATCGGCCGCTATCGGGTGAGCCCGGTGCGGTTCGGCGCCCGCGAGTTGGCCCACACGATCTCGCAGTCGGTCGTGCAGCTGCGCAAGGCCGTCGAGGCGCTCGAGCGCAAGACCGGTGTTCACGTGCCCAACGTCGAAGTGAACCGCCTCGAGAACGAGGCGGATCGCATCCACGACGAAGCGCTGAAGCGCCTGTTCGACGAGGAGAAGGACCCGATCACCGTGATCAAGTGGAAGGAGGTCCTCGATTTCCTCGAGGAAGCCACCGACCGCTGTGAAGACGTCGCCGACGTGCTCGAAGGCGTCGTCGTCAAGCACGGGTAACGGCACGATGCAGCTGGAAGTCGTTGCGTTCCTGGTTTGCGTCGCGCTGATCTTCGATTTCATCAACGGGTTTCACGACGCCGCCAATTCGATTGCGACGGTCGTCTCCACCCGGGTCCTGTCGCCGGGCAAGGCGGTGATCTGGGCGGCCGTCTTCAACTTCATCGCGGCCTTCGGATTCGGAACCGCCGTCGCGAAGACGATCGGCTCGGGGATGATCGACGTGCACGTCGTGACGTTCCTGGTGATCTTCTGCGGGTTGTTCGGCGCGATCGTCTGGGACCTGATCACGTGGTACTTCGGCCTGCCCACCAGTTCGTCGCACGCGCTCATCGGCGGCTATGCCGGCGGGGCGGTTGCGCACGCGGGGTTTCGCGCCATCATCGTCTCGGGCTGGACCAAGACACTCATCTTCATCGTGTTGGCGCCCACGATCGGCCTGGTCCTCGGCTACACGTTCATGGTCGCGATCTATTGGAGCTTCAGGTGGACGCCCCCCTCGCGCGTCGACAAACTATTCCGGAGACTCCAGCTCGTGTCCGCGGCGGCTTATAGCCTCGGCCACGGCGCCAACGACGCGCAAAAAACGATGGGCATCATCGCCGGGGTGCTCTTCGCTGCAGGGTACATCCAGTCGTTCTACATCCCGTTCTGGGTCATCCTGGCCGCGCACGCTTCGATTGGCCTCGGCACCCTCTCCGGCGGCTGGCGCATCATCCACACGATGGGATCGAAGATCACCCGCCTACAGCCGGTGGGCGGCTTTGCCGCGGAGACCGCGGGCGCCGTCTCGCTCTTTGCCGCGACGGCCCTCGGCGTGCCCGTCAGCACGACGCACACGATTACCGGCGCCATCGTCGGCGTCGGCGCGACGCGACGGCTCTCCGCGGTGAGGTGGGGCGTCGCCCGCCAGATCGTCTGGGCGTGGGTGCTGACGATCCCCGCGTCGGCGGCAATCTCCTCGGCGAGCTACTGGCTGCTCTCGAGGCTGCTCGGCACGGTCTGAGCGACGTGCTGCGGCAGCCGCACCGTGAATTCGGCGCCGACGTCCTGGCGGTTCGCCGCGGTCACCGATCCTCCGAGCAGTTCCACCAGGTGCTTCACGATCGCGAGGCCGATGCCGGTGCCTCCAGGCGCGCGGGATCGCGACTTGTCCACGCGGTAGAAGCGCTCGAACACACGCGTGAGATCCGCGTTGGGAATCCCCGGTCCTTCGTCGAGCACGCGGATGATCACCGCGCCGTGGTCCCGCGAGGCATCCACCGACACGGCCGCGTGCTCGGGCGAGTAGGTGATCGCGTTCTCCAGCAGGTTGCGCAACACGTCGTGCAGCTTGGCGGGATCCGACACGACGGTGCGAGCCTCCGCCGGCACGTGCAGCGTGACGTTCGACTGCCGCGCCGCGAGCGGCGCGGCCAGCTCGTGCACGACCCCCTGCAAAATGTTGTGAAGATCGCATTCGACGAGCTCCGGCGTCTCCTGGCCGGCGTCGAGTCGCGCCAGTCGCAGGAGGTCCTTCACCAGCCGCTCCATCCGCTCGGTGTGGCGAGCGATGATCTCCAGGAATCGGCGGTTGTCTTCCGGCGACGGCGGATCTTCGAGCAGGGCCTCGACGTAGCCGCGGATGGCGGTCAGCGGCGTACGGAGCTCGTGTGACACGTTGGCGACGAAGTCGCGTCTGACCCGATCGGCGCGGCGCAGGTCGCTGATGTCATGGAGCACGAGAATCGCGCCGCCCTCCGGCTCGCCGGCGGGCGCGGCGCGAGCGATGCACGTGCGAGACGGATCGCGTGCCAGGGAGAACTCCACGCCCGTGGGCTGCTCGCCCTCGATCGCGCCGGCCAGCAGCGGAAACAGCTCAGGCTGCCGCATCCACTCCTGATATCGCTGCCCCGTGGCATCGTCGCCGAGCTTCAGCATGTCGCGCGCCGCGCCGTTCGCCATGACGAGCCGCCCGCGTGCGTCGATGACGACGACGCCTTCCACCATGCCCGAGAGGATGGCGCTCAGGTGACGGCGATCGTGGGCGAGCTCGTTCATGCGGCGTCCGAGCTCCTGGACGGCGCCATCGAGCGCCCGCGCCACGACGCCGAGCTCGTCGTCGCCGTAGCCGAGCGTCGGGCGGGTGAGGTCGCCCGTCGCGTACCGGCGCGCGACGCTCGCGATCGACGAGACCCGCCGCGCGATCGGCGCGGAGAGGGCCCAGGCGAGCAGGCCCGCGAGGGGTAGTGACGCCGCGACGCCGCCGAGACTCAGCCAGATCACCGTGCGCTGCTGCTCGGCGATCTCGGTGAGTGGCAGTGCCAGCCGCACGAAGCCGACCGCGGGATGCGTGACCGGCATCGCGGCGTACAAGGTGTCGTATTCCGTGGTCGTGCTGTAACGCCTGACGAAGACTTCACCATGCGACGCGGCCGCCGCCAGGACCTCCGGGCGATGGCCGTGGTTCTCCATCGCGGCGAGCTCGCCTCCGCTCTTCGTCGAGTCTCCCATCACTTTGCCGCTCGGCGCGATGAAGGTCACGCGCACGCCGAGAAGGGCCCCGATGCGATCGGCCTCCTCGTCCAGGCTCTCGGCCGGCAGCGATGGGTTGCGCGTGAGCATCTCGGCGGCAAGGCGCGTCTCGGCGCCGAGCGTCTGCTCGATGCGATCGACCGTCAGCCGCTGAATCCAGAGGCTGAGGAGCAGTCCCACCGCCAGCGCCGAGAGCGCCCCGACCGCAAACGTGGCGAGGAACAGCTTCGACCGGACTTTCAGCGTCACGCCCCAGGCTCCAGCAGGCGATAGCCGAACTGCTTGATCGTCTCGATCGAGTCACCGAGCGCCGGCACCTTCTCGCGCAGGCGCCGGATGTGGACGTCCACGGTGCGGGTGCCGCCCGTGTAGGAGTAGCCCCACACGTCCGACAGCAACAGGTCGCGCGACAACACCCGGCCGGGATGCTCGAGGAGGTACTGCAGCAGCAGGAACTCCTTTGCCGTGAGGTGTACTGCGTCGCCGTCCACGGTCACCAGGTGGCGCTCGATGTCCATCAGGAGGGTGCCGTGCTTCAGCTGGCTGCGTCCTCCTGGCCGTGTAGTCCGACGCAGCAGCGCGCGCACGCGCGCGACGAGCTCGTTCGGGCTGAACGGCTTGGTGATGTAGTCGTCGGCCCCGAGCTCGAGCCCGACGATGCGGTCGGACTCCTCGGCGCGGGCGGTCAGCATGATGATCGGCAGTGCGGCCGTGGACGGGTCGGCGCGGAGCGCCCGGCAAATCTCGATGCCGTCGAGGCCTGGCAGCATCAGATCGAGCAGCAGGAGATCCGGCTGGCCGCGCCGCAGCGTCGGCAGCACGTCGGCGCCGCTGGAGATCTGATCCACCGCAAAGCCCGCGCGCGACAGGCTGCGGCCGAGGAGCATCGCGATATCGGGGTCGTCTTCGACGACGAGCACACGTGAGATCTGACCGGATCTGCTCATGAGGGGAGAGGTGCGAACAGTATGTGCAAGAGGTAAGGCGCGTTCAACCGCGAGCGACACGCCCCGCGAGGCGACACCGATGACCTCGCAGGTAGACACTCGGGTGGAAACCCGGTCAGTTTCTGGTGGAATTCCGCTGGCATCTTCCTTGAACTGCGGACAGGCAAGGCTCCCCAGTCGAGGAGAATCGCCGTGAAGACCTTCCTCGCCAGCCTCGGCGGCGCGCTCGCCATGCTGCTCCTGATGGCCACGTGGCAGGCTCGCACGTCCGCGTCGCAATTCGTCGCATCCGCGCCGGCGTCGTGGGCGCCAGCGCCGGCGATCTCCGCCGCCGCTCCGTCGAACGTCGCCGCGCTTCCACAGGGCGTCGTGATGGCGGCGCCGCCGTCCGGCGTCGTGATGACGGCGCCGTCGCCCGGCGTCGTGATGGCCGCGACGTCACCCGGCGTCGTGCCGATTGCGTACACCCCGTCAGGGTATCAGCCCGTTGCGTCGAATCTCGTCCAGCTCGACACGCCGCGAGCCGTGCCCGTCCGCTACGTTGCGTCGTCGCCGCGTCGTGTCGCGTATCGAGAGACCAGGCCGCGCCGGAACTGGGTGAAGACCGCGCTGGTCATCGGCGGATCCGCTGGCGCCGGCGCGGGAATTGGCGCGCTTGCGGGTGGCAAGAAAGGCGCGCTCGTCGGCGCCGCAGTCGGCGGCGGGGCGGCGAGTTTGTTCGAGGCGTTCAAGCGCTAGGTAGAAACTTGCTTGGTTCCGGGTTCAAGGTTCCGGGGGTTCAAGGTTCCGCGGTTCAACCTCGGAACCTCGGAACCCGTCCCCTCTCAACCCGCGAGCCAGTAAATCCCCAGGCCTATCGAGGCGAGCGCAGTGACCGCCGCGGCACTCCGGCCAACGGTCCGGATGACGAACGGCGAACCGAGCACTCGCGTGAGGACGATGCCGAACAGCGACATCGCGAGCAGGATGCCCACGGCGAAGATCGCGATGAGATAGATCAGCATCATGAACGATCTCGTCGCGCTGCCATGGAGCGTCGGCGCCAGCAGCGTCAGGGCACGCAGGCCGCTGACGGCGAAGATCGCTCCGAGAACGCCGGCGCCGTGCGCGTGATCGCCGGTGGACGGATGACGATCGCGCCGGCCGAAGTGGAGATGCCAGTGCACGTGATCCGCGTGCGACGCGTCGTGCGCCGGATGCGCGTGTCCGTCGTGCTCGTGCCCGTGGCTGTGCCCGTAGAGACGATCGGCCGCCACGATCCAGAGCGTGAACAGGCCCATCCCGATCAGGAGCAGGCCGCCGGCTCGCTCGCCGGCCCGCTCGATCACTTCAGGGATTTGCCAGCCGACCAGCAGCACCAGCGCCGAGCCTGCAAGCAGGAGCACGGCGTGCCCGAGCGCGAATCGGACAGCGACGTCGAACGGCGTATGACCGGGGCGGCCGGCTCGCGGCTTGATTGCGAGCGAGGCGATCGCCATGAGGTGATCGGCGCCAAGGCCGTGCAGGAAGCCGAGCGCGAGCGCGGTGACGGTTACGAGCACGTCAGCATCCTAGCACTCAGCTCGTGTGGCGATCGACGAAGGTGCGGTGCCGAATCAGAAACCAGATGGCCACCGCGCTGAGCAGGACGCCGTTGCCGGCAATCGCAACCGGCGCGCCGACCTGATCCACGAGGAAGCCGGTCACGAGGCTTCCAAGCGGCATGCCGCCCCGGAACGCCAGCATGTAGACGCTCATCACGCGTCCCCGGAGCTCGTTGGGCACGATGAGCTGCGTGAGCGACGTGTAGAGCGAGTACGTGATCATGATTGCCGCCCCGATGACGAGCAGCAACACGTAGCTGACGGTGACCGATTGCGTGAGCGTGAACCCCAGGATCAGCACGCCGGCGAGCATCTGCAGCAGCATCGCCGTGATGCCCATGTGGCGGAAGCGTCCCAGCCAGGCGACCACGAGTGCCCCGGCAATCGCGCCGACGCCGGAGCAGGCCATCAGCCGGCTGTAGAGGCCGACGTCGCCGTGGAACACGTTTCTCGTGAACACCGGCAGGAACGTCAGCAGCGGCACCCCGAGGAAGGTGCTGGCGAACGCCAGCACCGTCAGCTTCAGGAGCGCGATGTCGTTCCACACGTGACCAAGGCCGATGCCGAGCTCCTCGAGCATCCGGCGTCCGGTGCTCGGCGGCTGCCCGGGACGCAGCGCGAGGAGCGCCGCAATCACGACGAGGAACGACAGGCCGTTCAGTCCAAAGCACGCGACGGTGCCGAACGCATGCAGCGCAGCCGCGGCCAGCAGGGGGCCGAGGACACGCGCGATGTTGAACTGAATCGAGTTCAACGCGATCGCGTTTGGCAGGTGCTCCTTGCGCACGAGCGATGGAATCAGTGATTGATACGCCGGTCCGCCGAACGCCTGTGCGCAGCCCGTCACGAACGAGAGCACGAGCACGTGCCAGACCTCGACGTGACGCGACAGCACCAGCCCGGCCAGCGTGAACGCCGACGCCATCTGGATCACTTGCGACGTCAGCAGCACCTTGCGGCGGTCTTGGCGATCCGCGACGACGCCGCCGATGAGCGTGAACAGTAGGAGCGGCAGCTCCCCGAGAAAAGCGTCGAGCGCGAGGTACTTCGCCGAGTTCGTCAGTTCGAGGACGAGCCAGTTCTGCGCGACTTCCTGCATCCACGTCCCGATGCTGGATGTGCAGGCGCCCATCCAGAGGATGCGGAAATCGCGATAGGAGAGCGCGGCGGCGAGCCTGCCGATGATGCTGGGCGGCGGCGTGAAGGCCGATGGCTCGCTGGGCGCCGCGGCCGCGCCGTCGGCGGCCGTGGCCGCAGTAGAGCCTGAAGGAGGAGTCACCAGCTGTGGATCACCGGCCGCCGGGCACGGCTCCTCGTATCTTATCAGCCAACGAGGCCACGGCTGGCGTTCAACGCGAAGTCCGGGGATGATCCGAGGGATGGAACCCGCAGGTCCTCCGCTGGATTTGTCCGAAGTCGCTCGCCTGGTAGCCGCGTTCGACGACGATTCGGTCACGCTGGAAGGATTTCACCATCGCCAACACCTGATCGTGGCGGCGCATGCGGCGGCGACTCGCCCGCCCGGCGCCGCCCTGGCACGTGTGCGTCGCGGCCTGCTGGCGCTGCTCGCGCGTCACGGCAAGGACGGCTACCACGAGACGGTCACGGCGTTCTGGATGCGCGCGCTGCACGCTCGACTGCGGCACCAGCCCGTCGAGTGGAGTCTCGAGCAACGCCTCGGAGATGCGGTCGCGTGGGCGGAAACGACACGGCCGCTCGAGACGCACTACTCGCGCGAGCGTCTCGCGGACCCCGCGGCGCGGCAGAACTTCCTGGAGCCCGATCTCCTGCCGTTCGACGGAGGAAGGGAACAGTAGGCCGGGCCTTCAGGGCCGGCGTGTGCTGGCGGGGCTGAAGCCCCGCCCTACTGTCCCATCTCAGCCCGGCCACGCGTCTCATGGGGCAGTAGGCCGGGGGCTTCAGCCCCGGCGACGGACGCCGCCCCTGAAGGGGCCCTACTGGCGCCCCGGCACGCGCCGGTCAATGGCAGTGCGGGTCGTCAGGCTGCGTCGGCGCCGCGGCGGCGCCGCCGGGGCGCCGCAAGGACGACAGCGGGACGAACGACTGCGCGGGCTGATTGCGACGCCGCCGAAGGCTGACGTTCCTGCTGACGAGGAAGAGCGCGGCCGCAGCCACGACGATCCAGACGCCGACGTCCTGCCAGTCCATCGCGCCTAGCTCCCGAACCCGAGGAACCGTCCGCCCTGGTAGACGATGAGCGACGCCACGTAGGCGAGCGTCGTCTGGTAGGCGAACATGAACGCCGGCCACGCCCACGAGCCCGACTCGCGGCGCACGACGGCCAGCGTGCTGCCGCACTGGCACGCGAGCACGAAGAAGACCATCAGCGAGACGCCGGTGAGCGGCGTCATCAACGGCGTCCCGTCAGCGCGCTTCGCCGCGCGGAGCGCAACCCGTAGCGGCTGGCTCTGCTCGTCCGCGCCGTTGATGTCGAACACGATCCCCATCGTCGACACGAAGACTTCGCGCGCGGTGAACGCGCCGAGAATGCCGACGCCGATGCGCCAGTCGAAGCCGAGCGGCGCAAGGGCCGGCTCAATCCAGCGGCCGAGATGGCCGCCCATGCTGCCGCGGAGATAGTCGCCGTGCTCCTGACCGGCGAGCGCGTCGAGTCGCGCGTCGCGTTCCGCGCCCGGCGCTGCCGTCCGCTCGATAGCCGCACGCTCGCTCGCGAAGTGCGCGCCCAGGGCCTTGTCCCGGGGATACGAGAGCACCGCCCACACGATGATCGTCAGCGCGAGGATCGTCGTGCCGGCGTCGACCAGGAACGCGCGGACCTGACGCCACGTATTCTGCAGCAGGACGCGCGTCACGGGACGGCGATACGGCGGCAACTCGAGGACAAGCGTCGGCCTGGGCCCGCGCAATACGGTCCGTCGGAGCACCGCCGCTGCCGTGAGCGCCGCGGTGACCGACAGCAAGTACATCGCCAGCAGCGTCACAGCGCCCGCGCTGGCGAACCCGAACACGCGCATCTCCGGGCGAAAGACCGTCGCGATCACCAGCACGTAGATCGGCAGCCTCGCGCTGCACGACATGAGCGGCAGCACGGCCATGGTCAGCATGCGGTCGGTCCGGTTCTCGAGCGTACGTGTGGCCATCACGGCGGGCACCGCACACGAGAAGCCGGAGAGCATCGGCACGAACGACTTGCCGTGGAGCCCAACGCCGCCCATCACGCGATCGATGACGAACGCCACCCGGGCGAGATAGCCGACGTCTTCCATGATCCCGATGAAGAGGAAGAGCAGCCCAATCTGCGGCACGAACCCGACGACGTTGCCGACGCCCGCGACGACGCCGTCGGCGAGAAGGTCCGTGAAAGGCCCGGGCGGCATGGCCCCCGCGAGGGCGTTCTGCGCCGAGGCAATCGACGACTGGATCACCGTGATGATCGGCTCCGACCACGTGAAGAGCGCCTGGAAGAGCGCCAGCATCACGGCGATGAAGATCAGCGCGCCGAAGACGCGATGCGTGAGGACGCTGTCGATCCGGGCCGTCCAGGTCGGGCCCGCCGGCGGCCGGTGACGCACGGTCTCGTCGACGATGGCGTCGACTCGGCGGTAGCGCGCGCCGATGATCTCGAGGTCGAGATTGCGGCCCTGCGCGGTCGCCTCTCGCGCGATCTGCTGCGCTGCGACCCGTACGGGCCCGGGCACTCCCGAGAGATCGTCCGGCGTTGTCTCGTCGATCGACAGGAGCACCCAGGTCGCCCACGCGCGGGAGGTGTCGTGCTGCGTCGGCATCTCGCGGTCCACAACCAGCGCCAGGCGGTCGATGTCGCGCCGGGTCTCCTCGCTCAGCGCCAGGGCCGGCGCGAGACGCCGCGGTGCAAGCAGCGCCGTGGCGAGCGCGCCGCGCAACGCCCCCAGTCCCTCGCCGGTGCGCGCAACGATCGGCACGACCATCGCGCCGAGACGCGCCGACAGCTGCGAGACGTCGATGTCGATGCCACCCGTTCGCGCCTCGTCGTACATGTTCAGCGCGATGACGACCTTGCAGCCGGTCTCGACCACCTCGTTGGCGAAGTAGAGATTTCTCGCGAGCGACGTCGCGTCGGCGACGATGAGCACGGCGTCGGGCCGCCCGCCGCCGCGGCCGAGAACCGCGTCCACCGCCACCTGCTCGTCGCGCGAGCGCGCGGCGAGGCTGTACGTTCCGGGCAGATCGACCAGCTCGACGGATCCGACGCCGGGGAGATCGAGGACGGCCGTCGTGCGGGTGACGGTGACGCCGGGATAGTTGCCGACCTTGACGTGCGCGCCGGTGAGCGCGTTGAAGAGCGTGGATTTGCCGGAATTGGGATTACCGGCGACGAGGATGACCGGACGGGCCGGACGGGCCGCCGAGGCGGCTGCCGTCGGGGCCGCCGCCCCGCCGGGACGCATGCTCACCCCTGGGGCTCGTCAACTTCGATCGAGAGGGCTTCGGACCGCCGGATCGAGAGGGCGTAGTTCCGGAGCCGCAGCTCGAGCGGGTCGCCGAGCGGCGCCACCCGCGTGATCTGGACGCGCGTGCCCGGGACGAGGCCCAGCTCCATCAGCCGCCGGGCGACCGGCCGGACCGAGTGGACGCCGCGCACGACCGCCTCGATGCCAAGAGGCAGGGTGGCCAGGGATCGACGGGAGGCAGACACAGTGGAAACCCTCGAAAATGAGACTCGATCTCAAGTCCGATCCTAACTCCGACCAGTCTGGTCGGTCAAGAAACTGTTGAGGTTGGGCG
>JBKPSY010000310.1:0-20107 GCA_046735235.1 Acidobacteriota bacterium
ATCCTGGACCAGGTGATGCAAATCTTCGCGGACAAGTTCACGCCGGTGGCCAAGGGCCTGATCCCGACCGGCGAGCTGAAGCCGGTGGCCGGCACGCCGTTCGACTTCCTGAAGCCGACTCCCATCGGGGCGCGCATCGACTCGAGCGACGAGCAGATCACGCTGGGCGGCGGTTACGACCACAACTTCGTCGTCAACGGCACTGCCGGCACGCTGCGTCCCGCGGCCCACGTCGTCGATCCCTCGAGCGGCCGGACGATGGACGTGCTCACGACCGAGCCGGGCGTGCAGTTCTACACGGGGAATTTCCTCGACGGAAAAATCACGGGCAAGGGCGGCAAGCCCTACGCGAAGCGCGCGGGGTTCTGCCTCGAGACGCAGCACTTCCCCGACTCTCCGAACAAGCCGAAGTTCCCGTCCACCGTACTCCGCCCAGGGCAGCGGTACGACACGACGACGGTCTACAGGTTTGGAGTGACCCAGTAGGTCCATGGGTCCATGGGGCCATGGGGCCATGGGTCCGTGGGGCCATGGGTCCGTGGGTCCATGGGTCGATGGGTCCGTTGGCCCATCAACTCCCATGGACTCATGCACTCATGGACCTATAAACCTTTCCGTCACTTCGTCCCATACACCTTCCCGAAGAAATTCCCCTTCTTCCACGTCGGCGCCGCGGGGTCGTTCGCGATCTCGCGCGCGATGAGGTAGTTCGCGTCCGCGAATCGCGCCACCGCCTTGAGATCCATCGGCAGCGACAGGTCGTCGCTCGGCTGGTGATAGTGGCCGTTGAGGAACGACTCGAACACCTCGCGGCCGTTCACTTTCGGATCGGCCGCGGTGAAGCCGGGTTCCAGGTACACGGACGGGATGCCGCGCTTGACGAAGGAATACTGGTCGCTGCGCACGAAGATGTTCTGCTCGGGCATCGGGTCCGCGCTGAGCGTGTAGCCTTCGGCGGCAATCGCGCGCTTGACGACCGCATCGAGCGTCGAGTTCTCCGCGCCGAAGGCGACGATGTCCGTCGACGCCGTCATGAAGACCGGCATGTCGAGGTTCACGTCCGCGACGATCGTCCCGGCGGCCTTGGCCGGATACCGGGCGAAGTAGTCCGACCCGAGCAGGCCCTTCTCCTCCGCCGTGAGAAAGACGACGACCACCGATCGCTTCGGGCGCGTCGGAGCCTCCGTGAACGCCCGCGCCACTTCGAGCAGAATCGCACTTCCGGTCGCGTTGTCGTAAGCGCCGTTGTTGATTCGATCGCCCTCGCCTGACGGCTTGATGCCGAGGTGATCCAGGTGGGCGGTCAGCACGACCGACGTCGACGCCAGCGCGGGCACACTCCCCTTCAACTTCCCGACGACGTTCTCGCTCTGCGCTTCTTCATACTTCGACTTCACCGTGAGGGTGATCGTGCTCGCGAGCACGGCGCCGCCCGTCTTGCCGTCGCCGGCGTGTTCGACGGCCTGCTCGAACGTGATGGGAGCGCCCGCGAAAATCTTGCGCGCCCCGGCTTCGCTGACATACGACAGCACCTGGATGCGCGGCTCCGCCATGACGGGCGTCCCGTCGGGCAGGAGCGTCGTCACCGCCGGCTGCGTGCCGTAACCCTTCAGCCGCTCCCACGGCTGCACCTTCGCGTCCTCAGGGCGGAACATCACGATCACGCCGATGGCGCCGTGATCGGCGGCCATCCGGAATTTCTGCGGCTGCGACGAGTAGTGCGCCTTCATCTCGCTCGGAAACGACGCCGGCGCGTTGTAGAAGATGAGGGCGAACTTGCCGTGGACGTCGAGGCCCTTGTAGTCGTCGTAGCCCAGGTCAGGCGCGGTCACGCCGAAGCCCGCGAAGACCACCCCGCTCGTGAGGGCGAGATCGGGGTTGCGGCTGTTGGGCGCGACGATCCCTTCGTCTGGAATGGCGACGTCTGTCGCAGGCACGCCCGGCGCGGCGACGTGGAGCCCTGAGCTGATGAGCGAGCTTCGCCTGAGCGGCACTTTCTGGAACCACGACCCGTCGTCGGCCGCGGGCTCGAGCCCGTACTGCGCCATCTGCGTGGCGACGTAGTGCGCCGCGATGTCGTAGCCGCGGGTCCCCGCCTCGCGTCCCTCGAGCACGTCGTCTGCCAGGAACTCGACGTGCGCACGGATTCGGGCGGCGGAGAGTCTGGGCTTCGACGGGGGCGCCGCCGGCGCCGCGATGACGGGGGCTACGACGACAGCAGCAAGCAGCACAGCGCGGCCGATCGGCCGACGATGGAATGCACTCGACATGGGCATGGCGGACATTGTGCCTCACTGTCTCGGCGCGAGCCGGCCCGGTCCGTAGGTCCATGGGTCCATAGGTCCATGGGTCCATGGGTGCCATCAACCCCATGGACCCATGGACCCATCCACCCATGAACCTTTCGGCCGACCCGGCCTTTCATCACACCGTTCGTCCCAGCCCAGCGGGGCCGTTCGTCAAATTCACCCCGGCCAGCACTAGAATTTGCGGTCATGACTCGACCCCGATTTCTCATCCTTCTCGCTCTCGCGATCGTGACGGCGACGCTGGCCGGCCGCGCGCAGGCGCCGGCCGCCTCCGCCACTCCGAAAATCGAGTTCGAGAAGTTCACACTTCCGAACGGCCTGCAGGTGATCCTGCACGTCGATCGCAAGCTGCCCATCGTCCACGTCAACGAGTGGTTCCACGTCGGCTCGAAGAACGAGAAGCCCGGGCGCACCGGCTTCGCGCATCTGTTCGAGCACATGATGTTCCAGGGCTCGAAGAACGCCAGCGCGGACTACTTCGAATACGTCGAGAAGGCCGGCGCCAACATCCAGGAAGGCGGCGTCAACGGCACCACCAACAACGACCGCACGAATTACTTCGCGACCGTGCCGTCGGGCAATCTCGAGAACCTGCTGTGGGTCGAGTCGGATCGGCTCGCGACGCTCGCGGATGCCACGACGCAGGGCAAGCTCGACGAGCAGCGCAACGTCGTCAAGAACGAGCGGCGACAGGGCCTCGAGAACACTCCCTACGGCCGCTGGTTCATGCTGATGTTCGCCGGCGTCTTCCCCGCCGGCCATCCGTACAACTGGCCCGTCATCGGCAGCCAGGAAGACCTTACGGCCGCGGCGCTGGACGACGTGAAAGACTTCTTCCGGCAGTACTACGCGCCCAACAATCTGTCGCTCGTCATCGCGGGTGACTTCGATCCGGCAGAGGCCAAGCGCCTGATCGAGAAGTACTACGGCGACATCCCGCCCGGCCCGCCTCTCGATCGGCCGTCGGTCTGGGTCCCGACCCTGAACGGCGAGCGCATCATCGAGGTGAGCGACCACGTCTCGCTCGAGCGCAGCTATATCGGCTGGCCGACGCCGCCCTACTTCGGAGCCGACGACGCGGCGCTCGACATCACGGCGAGGATCCTGTCGGACGGCCTGTCGTCTCGGCTGAACAAGACGCTCGTCTACGACCAGCAGCTCGCCACCAACGTCGCGGCCTTCAACGCCACCGCCGAGATCTCGAGCCTGTTCGTCGTGCAGGCGACGGCGCGCCCCGGCGTGCCCCTGTCGAAGATCGAGCCGATCGTCACGGCGGAAATCGCGCGCCTGGCGAAGGAGGGCCCGACGCCCGCGGAGCTCGAGCGGGCCAAGACGAAGCAGGAGTCCGAGTTCATCTCCGGGCTCGAGCGCATCGGCGGGTTCGGCGGCAAGGCCGACGTGCTGAACCAGTACAACACCTTCCTTGGCGACCCCGCCAAGGTGGAGACGGATCTGCAGCGTTATCGTTCGCTGACGCCGGCCGACATCCAGCACGCCGTCGCGAAGTGGCTCGACACGCCGAACCGCGCGGTTGTGCGCTTCCATCCCGATGCCGCCAAGCGGCCCGCGAACGCGATGACGTTCGACCGGTCGAAGATGCCGCCGCTTGGCGCCGACCGTCCGTTCGTCGCTCCGGCGGTCCAAACCAGCACGCTCCCGAACGGCCTCACCGTGGTCGTCGTCGAGCGGCACGACCTGCCGAAAGTGAACGTGCGCGTCGCGAGCCGGGCGGGCGCGGCGGGCGACCCGGTCGCGAAGCTCGGCGTCGCCAACCTGACGATGGCGACGATCGACATGGGCACGCCCACGCGTAAAGCGCTCGAGATCGAGGACAGCCTCGGCACGCTCGGCGCTCAGCTGTCGGGAAACGCCGGACGCGAGGGCGCCGCGCTGTCGTTCGACGTCCTCAGCCGCAACCTGGGTCCTGCGCTGGACATCGTGGCCGACGTCGTGCAGCACCCGACGTTTCCGGCCGGGGAATTCGACCGCGAGAAGAAGCGCGTGCTCGACCAGCTCGCGCAGGCGGAGAAGAACGGCAACCAGCTGATGTCGCGCATCTACCCGATGCTGGTGTTCGGGCCGACGCATCCGTACGGACGGCCGGTGGCGGGCCTGACAGGCACGGTCTCGACCATCACGCGCGACGACGTCGTGCAGTTTCACAAGGATCGGTGGAAGCCGGGCTCGACGGCGCTCATCATCGCGGGCGACGTCACGCTGGCCGAGGCCACGTCGATGGCCACGAAGTACTTCGGCGGCTGGACAGGTGGGGCCGCGCCGACGATTGCGATCCCGGCGCCGACGCCGTCGCCCGCCGGAAAGATCTATCTCGTGGATCGCCCCGACGCCGCGCAGACCGTCGTCGCGCAATTCATGCCGGCGCCCGTCCGCACCTCGCCCGACTACGACGCGTTGACGCTAGTGGACGCGGTCTGGGGCGGCGGCGGATTCGGCACGCGACTGAACCTCAACCTCCGCGAGAAGCATGCGTACTCGTACGGCGTGTTCTCGACGTTCAACCCGATGCGCACCGCCGGAGTCTGGGTCGCCGCCGGCGGCGTCCAGACGGACAAGACCGCGCCCTCGGTCACCGAGTTCGATCAGGAGATGAAGAACCTCGCCGGCGCGAAACCTGTCTCCGATGAAGAGTTCGCCGTCGCGAAGCAGCGCCGCTCGCGTGGCTACGCGCAGCGCTTCGAGTCGCTCGAGCGGATTAGCGCTGAAATCTCGAACCTTTGGGTGATCGGCATGCCGCTGGCCGAGCTGCAGCGCGAGTACGATGGCACCGTCAGGCAGACGCTCGACCAGGTGCTGGCAGCCGAGAAGAAATACGTAAGCCCGTCGGCCTCGTCGATGCTGCTCGTCGGCGACCGCGCCAAGATCGAGAAGGACGTCAAGGCGCTGAACGTCGGCGACGTCGTGCTGCTCGACACGGAGGGGCGGCAGGTCGGGCAGGGGACGAAGAACTGATCAGGCTCCCGGGTTCCGGAGTTCCGGGGTTCCGGAGTTCCGGGATTCCAGCGGTTCCGCACCTGAACCCGGAACCTTGAACCCTGAACCTTGTACCCTTCACGTCTTTATTCCGGAGGAGCCGTCTCTCATGCGTCAGACGTGTGCACGCCTGCTGGTTACGCTGCTGGTCCTGCTCTCCGCCTCCGTGGCGCGGGCGCAAATCGACGCGCGGATGTTCCGTCATCCCGACGTCTCGGCGACGCACATCGCGTTCGTCTACGCGGGCGACATCTGGATCGTGCCGAAGGCCGGCGGCCTCGCCACGCGCCTGACATCGGCGCCCGGCGAAGAGCTCTTCCCGCGCTTCTCGCCCGACGGCTCGAAGATCGCCTTCAGCGCCAACTACGACGGCAACCTCGACGCCTACGTGGTCCCGACGATGGGTGGAGAGCCGGTGCGGCTCACGTATCACCCGATGGACGATCGCGTCGTCGGGTGGCACCCCGACGGCAAGCGCGTGCTGATCGCCTCGAGCCGCGAGTCCGGCCGTCAGCGGTACAGCCAGTTCTATCTCGTCGCCGCGGCGGGCGGCCTGCCCGAGAAGCTGCCCGTGCCATACGGCGAGTTCGCGGCGTTCTCGCGCGATGGATCCGAGGTGGCCTACGTCCCGCAGACACAGTCGAACCGGACGTGGAAGCGCTATCGCGGCGGCTGGGCGGCTGACATCTGGCGGTTCAACCTCAAGACCTTCGAGGCGAAGAACCTCACGGCGAACCCTGCGGGCGACGAGTTCCCGATGTGGCACGGCAAGGCGTTGTACTTCCTGTCCGATCGCGGGTCGGAGCAGCGCTACAACATCTGGGCGCTCGACACCGCGTCAGGCGCGGCGCGTCAGGTCACGCACGAGAAGGACTACGACATCACCTATCCCGCCATCGGCGGCGACGACATCGTCTACCAGTGCGGCGGGCGCCTGTACCTCCTCGACGTGAACTCCGAGAAGCCGCGCGAGGTCGCCGTGCAGGTGGTGACGGATCGGCTGACGCTGAAGCCGCGGACCGAGAAGGTCGCGTCGCTCGTGGCGTGGGCCGGCATCTCGTCCACCGGCAAGCGCGCGACGTTCGAGGCGCGCGGCGACGTCTTCACCGTGCCGAAGGAGAACGGGCCGGTCTTGAACCTCACGCGCAGCTCCGGCGTCGCCGATCGCTATCCACGCTGGTCGCCTGACGGCCGCACGGTCGCCTACTGGAGCGACCGCTCCGGCGAATACGAGCTGACGCTACGGCCCGCTGACGGATCGGGCGCGGAGGAGACGATCACGAAACTGGGCCCGGGGTTCCGCTACGTCCCGATCTGGTCGCCCGACAGCGCGCACATCGCGTTCTTCGATCAGGCGATGCGGCTGCGCGTGGTGGACGTCAAGACGAAGGCCGTCACCGAGATCGATCAGAGCCCGTACTTCCTGAATCACGGGACGCTCGAAGCCATGCCCCTCGCCTGGTCAGCCGACTCGCGCTGGGTTTCCTGGTCGCGGCCCGTGACGCCCACCAATGGCGCCGTCTTCGTCTACGACGTGAAGGCGGGCGCGAAGCATCAGGTCACGTCCGGCTACTTCAACGACGGCACGCCGACGTTCGATCCCGACGGCAAGTATCTGTTCTACGAGTCGGACCGCACGTATTCACCCGTCTACGGTGACTTCGACAACACCTGGACGTACGCGAATCCCACGGTGCTGCTCGCCGCGCCGCTCAGGACCGATGTCGCGGCGCCGCTGCCGCCGAAGAACGACATGGAGGGGGACAAGAAGGCGGAGGAAGGCAAGGAAGGCAAGGAAGGCGAGAAGGGCAAGGAGGGCGAGAAGGGCAAGGGGGACGACGGCAAGAAAGGCGAGGAGGGCAAGGACAGCAAGGACAGTAAACCCGCCGCGGTGAACATCGACGTCGAGGGGCTCGAGGCACGGGCCGTCGTGCTGCCGCCGACGCCCGGCCGCTACGGCGAGCTCGTGGCCGTGAAGGGCAAGCTGCTGTACCGCCGCATGCCGCGCGCGGGCTCCTTCGGCGAGAAGGCCACGCTCCACCTGTTCGACTTCGACGATCGCGAAGAGAAGACGGTCCTCGACGACGTGGACGGGATGGACGTCAGCGCGGACGGCAAGCAGGTGCTGGTGGCGCGGAAGGAGAGCTTCGCGATCATCGAAGCCAAGGAGAAGCAGAAATTCGAGAAGGCGCTGCGGCTTGCCGAGATGGAGGTCACGGTCGATCCCCGGGCCGAGTGGCAGCAGATGTTCAACGACACCTACCGCTTCGAGCGCGACTTGTTCTACGACGCGAACATGCACGGGCTCGACTGGGCGGCGGTGCGCGATCGGTACCAGAAGCTGATCGACGCCTCGGTGACGCGATGGGACGTGAACTTCGTGCTCGGCGAGTTCATCGCGGAGCTGAACTCGTCGCACACGTATCGCGGCGGCGGCGACCTCGAGCACACGCCGTCGCGCGGCGTCGGCATGCTGGGGGTGGACTGGGAGCTTTCAGAGGGCGCTTATCGCATCAAACACATCGTGCGCGGCGGCGCGTGGGACCTGGACCAGCGGTCGCCGCTCGCCGAGCCCGGCCTCGGCGTCAAGGAAGGCGACTACGTCCTGGCGGTGAACGGCGTGCCGCTCGACACGGCGAAAGACCCGTGGGCGTCGTTTGGGGGCCTGGCCGACGACACGGTGCTGCTGACGGTCAACGGATCGCCGTCGACGGCGGGCGCGCGGCAGGTCGCGGTGAAGTGCCTCGGCAGCGAGGTCGAGCTGCGGTTCCGTGAGTGGATCGAGCAGCGTCGCGCGAAGGTCGAGAAAGCGACGGGCGGCAAGGCCGGCTACATCTACGTGCAGAGCACCGGCGTCGACGCGCAGAACGAGCTCGAGCGGCAGTTCATGGCGCAGTGGTTGAAGGACGGCCTCGTCATCGACGAGCGGTTCAACAGCGGCGGTCAGATTCCCGATCGCTTTATCGAGCTGCTGAACCGGCCGATTCTCAGCTACTGGGCCGTGCGCGACGGCGCGCTGCGCCAGTGGCCGCCGGTGGCGCACCGGGGGCCGCTCGTGATGCTGATCAACGGCTGGAGCGGATCGGGCGGCGACGCGTTCCCGTTCTACTTCCGCGAGGCGAAGCTCGGACCGCTCGTCGGCTCGCGCACGTGGGGCGGCCTCATCGGCATCAGCGGATCGCCCGGCCTCGTGGACGGCGGCGGCGTGACGGTGCCGACCTTCCGCATGCTGGACCCGAACGGGAACTGGTTCGCCGAAGGGCACGGCGTCGAGCCGGACATCCCCGTTGACGAGAACCCGACGGAGCTGGCGAAGGGGAACGACCCGCAGCTGGAGCGCGCGATTCAGGAAGTGCAGCAGCGGCTCGCGCAGCTGCCGGCTCCGCCTAGCCGTCCCGCCGCGGAAAAGCGCTAGACGTGCGGAGGTGCGAAGGTGCGGACGTGCGGAGGTGCGAAGGGACACTTCCGCACTTTCGCACTTCCGCACTGCCGCACTTCCGCACTGCCGCACTTCCGCACTTCCGCACTCAAGAAAGCGCCTGACGGAAGTCCTCAATCAGGTCTTCGTGATGTTCGAGCCCCGCGGAGATGCGCAAGAGGTTCTCGGGCGCCTTCGAGAGCGCGCCTTCGACTGACGCGCGATGCTCGATGAGCGTTTCTGGCCCGCCGAGGCTCGTCGCGCGCGTCACCAGCTTCAACTTCGCGAGGAAGGCGAACGCCTCCGCGCGCGCGCCCTTCACGCCAATGGACAGCATCCCGCCCCACGCGCTCATCTGGCGCGCCGCGACCTCGTGGCCGGGATCTGACGCCAGCCCGGGGTAGTACACGCGCTCGATCTGCGTGTGCGACGAGAAGAACTGCGCCAGCCGGCTTGCGTTCTCCACGTGCCCCCGCATCCGGTACGGCAGCGATCGGATTCCCCGCAGCACCAGCCAGCAATCGAAGGGCGCGGGCACGGCGCCGACCGCGCTCTGAATGCCCCGCACTCGGCCGAAGAACTCATTCGCCTCGCGCGCGATGACGACGCCGCCGAGCACGTCGCTGTGGCCGCTCAGATATTTCGTCGTCGAGTGCATGACCAGGTCGGCGCCGAGGTCCAAGGGACGCTGGAGCATCGGCGTCGCCCACGTGTTGTCGACCACCGACGTCGCGCCCGCCCGGCGCGCGATCCCGGCCGCGGCGGCGATGTCGGTGACGTGGAGCCGCGGGTTCGAGGGCGTCTCAATCCACACGAGGCGAGTCTCGGGGCGCACGGCGGCGCCGATCGCTGCGGTGTTCGCCATGTCGACGAACGTCGCCTGCAGACCCCATCGCGCGAAGTAGTCGCGCAGCAGCACCGGCGTCCCGTAATAGGCGTCGTCGGGCGCGATGACGTGGTCGCCGGGATTGAGGGCCTGGAAGACGGCTGCCGTGGCGGCCGAGCCGGAGCTGAATGCCGCCGCCTCGACGCCGCCCTCGAGCTGCGCGAGGCACGACTCGAGCGCCTGCCGGGTCGGGTTGCCGGAGCGGGTGTAGATGAAGCCACCGGGGTAGGTGCCGTCCTCGGCGCGTTCGTAGGTGGTCGACAGATGAATCGGCAGCGTCACGGCGCCGGTCTTCCGATCGATCGAGCTGCCGGCGTGAACGGCGAGAGTCTCGAAATGCATGGTCAAAGATAGCCCACCCGCGGCTGGAGGGCCGGCGGGCCGAATGGGACTATCATCGGCAGACCGACGTTCCCCGCCCTGGCACGCAGGGGTTCCGGCCATGACACCAGGCGTCCTGCCCGATATCTTCAGCCAGATCCCCGATCTGCCGCGGTGGATCGACGCGCGCGGCCTGCTGCTTTCACGCCGCGGGTTCCTGGTCGACGCCGCCGACGGCTGCCGCGTCGTCTGCGGCCGCGCGGACCGGCTGGTCGTGCCGGTGACCTTCGACCTCACGCGCGAGCTCGACGCGATCGCCGCGCGCGAGGTGTCCGGCCCGGCGACGATCGTGCTGCAGGAGGTAATGCTGCCCTCGGCGCGATGGCTGCTGCAGGAGTGGGAGGCCGTGCCCGCGACGGTGTACGCGCTGCAGCCCGAGCGCGCGCGAGAATGGCGCCTGCCGCAGTGGCCGACCTCGCCCATCAGCCCGACCCAGCTGGAGGCCGCGGGGCATCTGCCGAACGCCCTGCGCGCGACGTTGCTGGACGTCCAGAGCCGATCGCCGGTGTGGGCTGCGATGGCCGACGGGCAGCCGCTCGGCTTTGCGTGGTCGATGACCTCGACCGAAGGGTGGTTTCAGGTCTGGGTCGAGACCGTCGAGTCGGCGCGCGGCAAGGGACTCGGCCGCGCGGCAGCGATGGGGCTCATCGTCGATCGGGTGCTGCGCGGGTTGAGGCCCGTCGTGCGGGTCCCCGGCACGAACCTGGCGGGCGTCCGGCTGGCGCGGCACCTGGGCTTCGAGGCGGTCGATCTGCACTGGCTGCTCACGCGCGCATGATCAAGACGGAGCTCCATGCGCACACCGATGGAGATCAAGCCGACCGGATCGCGCACAGCGCCGAGACGCTGATCGACCGCGCTCGCGCGCTCGGCTACGGCGCGCTCGCCATCACGCTGCACGATCGCTGGACGGATCCGGCGCCCCTTCGCGACTACGCCGCCGACCGCGGCCTGGTGATCCTGAGCGGCATCGAGCGCTCGATCGAGCGCAAACACGTCCTGATCGTCAACGGGCCGAAAGACGCCGAGCGCCTGAGGACGTTCGCCGATCTGCGCGCCTACCGCGCGGCGAACCCCTCGGCGCTGGTCGTCGCGCCGCACGCGTTCTATCCGATCCCGAGCGCGCTGGGCGCGCTGCTCGATCGGCACCCGGATCTGTTCGACGCGCTCGAAGTGAACGCGATGCGCGTAAAAGGCGTCGACTTCAACACGCGAGCGATCGCCTGGGCCTCCGCACACGCCAAGCCGCTCGTCGGCAACTCGGACCTGCACATCCTCGCGCAACTCGGGACCACGTACTCGATGGTGGACGCGTCGGAGCCAACGCCGGACGCCATCTGCGACGCGATCAAGCGCGGCCGCGTCGAAGTCGTCTCGACCCACTTGAACTGGTTCCGTGCGGGATGGCTCTTCGCGAGGATGGTATTTAACGGGCGGCGGAAGGGGGACGGGAGGTAGGTCCATGGGTGCATGGGGTCCATGGGTCCATGGGTCCATGGGTCCATGGGTGCATGGGTCCGTGGGTCGGTAGGTCGGTGGGTGCATGGGTCCATGGGTCCATGGGTCCATGGGTCCATGGGTCAGAAGGAATTCTGTGGAATCTGTGTAATCTGTGGTTCGTTGTTCTTGACTCGACTGCGGCGTGACTCCAATCGTCAGCTGGCGCGGCGGAGACGGTCTTCGGGAGGCTCTGCCGCGCAGACGGTATTCCGGCCCGCGTTCTTGGCGGCGTAGAGCGCGCGGTCCGCGCGACCCACGAGCGCGTTCGGATCGAGCTCTTCCGGCACGGCGCTGGCGACGCCCACGCTGGCGGTGACCCGCACGATCGCGCCGTCGATTGGCACCTCGAGCGATTCGATCTCGCGTCGCAGCGCCTCCGCGACATAGGCCGCGCCAGCGGCCGGCGTGTCGGGCAGCACGATCACGAACTCGTCTCCGCCGAAGCGGCCGCGGACGTCGCTGCTCCGCAACACATGCTTCAGCCGCGCCCCGATGTTCGACAGGATCTCGTCGCCGCCGAGGTGCCCGACCCGATCGTTGATCGTCTTGAACCCGTCGATGTCGAGCATCACGACCGACAGCGGCGATCGCGTCCGGCGCGTGCGTCGCAGTTCCCCTTCGAGGACCTGGATGATGTGCCCGCGGTTGAAGCACTGCGTCAGCGAGTCGGTGAGCGCGTTGCGCCGGGTCTCGGTGAACAGCTGCACGTTGCGGACGGCGATGCCGACGAGCGCGGCCGCCGCGCCGAGCAGACGCGACGAACGGTCGCCGATCGTCCCGTGTTCGTCGCAGACGCCGATGACGCCGAGCGGCCGGCCGATGGCTTCGATCACGAAGCACCGGTACCGCCCTTCGACGATCCCGAGCGACGGGTCCGGCGTGCCGTTCGCGCGTGCCGCAAGCACGTGCCGGCTGCACTCCTCGGCGACGGCCGTCACCGCCGCCTGGCCGGTGGTCTCGACAATCAGCGTGAACCGCGCGGATTCGCCCAGGCCGACCCAGAGCTCGCCGCGGCCCGCGAGCAGCGGCAGATGCCGCCAGAGCGCCGCGCGCATCGCGTCTTCGTTGAGGACGCCCGTCAGGGCCCGCCCGAACGCGGCCAGCAGCTCGAGATCGACCGCACGCTCCTCGGCGACGCGGGCTTCGGCCGCCGCCGCCGATGCCTGCGCTTTCATTTCCTGCCGCCGCGCGTGCAGATGCACGATCAGCATCGCCACGAGCACGACCAGCGCCGGCAGTAGCCGGACGTGATACGCCGCCTCCATCTCCGAGGCGAACTGCAGGACGTGCCCGAGGGTCTGATCGAAGATCGTGAGCAGCGCCAGCGCAAAGCCCGCGAGGAGCAACGCATCGTGCTCGCCTGACAACCGCACTCGCATCCCCATCCACCTGACCGCCACCCGGAATGCGCACCCCTGCACACGTCGGCATGCAGACGTACGTCCGGTGGTCTTGCAGGCGTATATCGGGACCAGTGACCCGCCGGATTAGCTCAGGACTCGAGGCGATCGATGCCCGACGTCGAGAGCGCGCCGGGCTGGTTCCAGAGCGCGAGGAACACGTCCTCGAGATCGCCAAGGACGCGATCGACCAGGGGCCGCCCCACCAGGGCCCGTGTTAACACAGCCTCGACCTCGTCCTGGACGCGGAAGAAACGAGTGACCGAGAGACTCCACCCGTTCAGCACCTGCTCCAGCGAGGCGTCGAGCACGGCGACATCGGCCGGCGCGAACGTGGCGTCGGCAATCGCCGCGCGAAGGTCCTCCGAAAGGCGTCCCACGAGTTGCATCCGAATGGGCATCGCCGGCATGTGCAGAACCGCATGAGCCAAGCGGCTGGTCGTCGTCATCGTCGCTCCGTCGCAGCGTCGCCGTGGCGCTGGCAGTCCCGGGACGCTCAGCAATTAGGACGACGGGCGCGCGATTCGGACTGGACGGGGCGTGTTAAGAGTTTGTCTTCCGCGGCGGCGGCCGAGGGCCCGGACCGCCGCTGGATGTCGACGTCTTACGTTTTTGTAGCCTCCAAAAGACGTTGCAACAAAACTGTCCGAGGCTGACGGCAGGCTACTCGGCGCGATCGGCGCGCATCAGCATGCCGCCGGTCGTCTGACGCAGGAACCCGCTCGCGACGAGATTGTCGACGACCGTGCGGCATTCCTTGGCGGGGACGCCAAGCAGCCGTACGGCCTGCGAGAACGTCAGGCGCAGTCCAGGCATCTCGATGAATTCAGTGCACACGCGGTGAGCGATCGCCTCTGGCCTCATAGCGACCTCCGGTGCGGGGGAGATCCCGCACACTACCAAAATACGCGCCGCCGCGCGAGAGGAGATCGGACCTCTCGACGACACGCGACTTCCGGCGCGATTCATCGTCGCAGAGACCGGTGACGCGGCAGCGACAGCGCGATGACGCCCGCATCACGCGAACACTCTTGTTGGGTAAGACGCAGGCGGCGACGAATTTGTCGGACCCTCGACCGTCGGCGCGCGACGATCTTCGATTTTGCGCCGACATCCTCGCGCGACGTGTTACGTTCGGCGTGGCACCTGGATTGCGAAAGTTTACGGGTTGCTGTCGAGTCGGCGTGCCATGCGGCGCCGGACTAGGAGACCCCGTGAACCCCCTGACGAGCCCACAGCAGTCCCTGCTGCTCACTCTCGAGGAGATCAGCCGCCTCGTGTCGCACAGCGGAAACGCCTCGGAGACACTCTCGAACATTGTCCAGCTGCTGCAGCAGCGGTTCGAGACCGACGTCTGCTCCGTGTACCTCCTCGAGCCCGACCGGTCGACGCTGGTGCTCGCGGCGACGGTCGGGCTGCGCCCGGAAAGCGTCGGACGCATTCGCATGCGGCTCGACGAAGGCCTCGCGGGGCTCGTCGCCGAAACCCTGCAGCCGCAGGTCGTCGAGGACGCGACCCGCCATCCGCGCTTCAAGTACTTCCGCGAGGCGGGCGAAGACCCGTATCACAGCTTTCTCGGCGTGCCGCTGGTCGATCGCGGGCTGCTGCAGGGCGTGCTCGTGCTGCAGACGATCGAGCCGCGCGTGTTCGGCGACGACGTCGTGCGACTCCTGATGTCGGCGGGGACACAACTGGCGCCGGTCGTGAGCGAGGCGCGCACGCTCGGGCAGTTCCTGGCCCCGCCGCATCGCAAGCTGTCGGAGCTCGCGTCGAATCTATGGTGGAGCTGGGACGCCGAGGCCACCGCGCTCTTCCGGGATCTCGACCCGGCGGTCTGGGCGGCCGTCGCGCACAACCCCATCGCCATCCTCGAGCGGCTGCCCGTGGACAAGCTCGAGGCACGCGCCGTCGAGCTCGGCCTGCACGGACGCATCAACCACACGTACCGGCGCATGCAGGAGTACCTGGTCTCGAGGCACACCTGGGGCGTGCGTCACGGCGGCGTCCTGTGGGCGCGGCCCGTCGCGTACTTCTCCGCCGAGTTTGGCCTGCACGAGTCGCTGCCGATTTACTCGGGCGGCCTCGGCATCCTGGCGGGCGATCACATCAAGGCGGCGTCCGATCTCGGCATCCCGTTGATTGGCGTCGGCCTCTACTACGACCAGGGCTACTTCAGGCAGCGCCTCGACGCCGACGGCCGGCAGCACGAGGAGTACTACGAAGTGAACCATCGGCTGCTGCCGATGCGGCCGGCACTGGATCCGGCCGGGGCGCCGGTGACGGTCTCGATTGACACGCGCTCGGGCACGATCGCGGCGCGCGTCTGGAAGGTCACCGTCGGCCGCAACACCCTCCTGCTGCTCGACTCGGACGTCGAATCGAACCGCCCGGAGGATCGCGAGCTCTCGGCACGGCTCTACGGTGGCGACCACCGCATCCGGCTCCGCCAAGAGCTGCTGCTCGGCGTCGGCGGCGTCCGCGCGCTGGCGGCACTGGGCATCATGCCCGGCGTCATTCACCTGAACGAGGGCCATAGCGCATTCGCGGCGCTCGAGCTCGTGCACCAGCGGATGGTGCGAGAAGGCATCTCCGCGGACGAGGCGTGCAGCCGCGTCTCGTCGCAGGTCGTCTTCACGACGCACACGCCGGTGCCCGCGGGGCACGATCGCTTCCCCGCCGACATGATCGAGGAGCACCTCGGGCCGCTGCGCGACGCGCTCGGCATGGACGAGTTACGGCTCATGAGCTTTGGCCGTGTCAACACCGGCGACGCGGGCGAGACGTTCTGCATGACGGTGCTGGCGCTCAAGCTCTCGCATCGCGCCAACGCCGTCTCGTCGCTGCACGGCCAGGTCTCGCGCGCGATGTGGCGCTCGCTTTACCCGGGCGTCGCCGAGGAGCGCGTGCCGATCGGCCACATCACCAACGGGGTGCACACGCCGACGTGGCTCGCGCCGGCCATGCATCTCGTCTTCGATCGGCATCTCGGCCCCGACTGGTCGACGCGCGCCGGCGAGCCGTCGACCTGGGACGCCATCGAGACGCTGGACGACGGCGAGCTGTGGGAGACGCATCAGACGCTGAAGACGAACCTGATCGCGTTCGCGCGCAGGCGCGCCGTCACGGCTGCGGAGCGGCGTGGCGACTCGCCCGACGCCATCGAGCACCTGAAGTCGGCGCTCAGCCTCGACGCCCTGACGATCGGCTTCGCGCGGCGGTTCGCGACCTACAAGCGCGCGAACCTGATTCTGCGCGACATCGAGCGGCTGGCCTCGCTCGTCAACGACGCGCAGCGGCCGATCCAGCTGCTCTTCGCCGGCAAGGCGCACCCGCTCGACGGGCCGGGCAAGGAGATCCTCCAGGAGATCAGCCGCTTGATGCGCGACCCGCGCTTCGCGGGCAAGCTCCTCTTCGTCGAGGATTACGACATCGCGGTCGGCCGCTTCCTCGTGCAGGGCGTCGACGTATGGTTGAACACGCCGCGCCGCCCGCTCGAGGCGTCGGGCACGAGCGGCCAGAAGGTTGTCCTGAACGGCGGCCTCAACCTTTCCGTGCTCGACGGCTGGTGGGCGGAAGCCTACGACGGCTTGAACGGCTTCGGGATCGGCCAGGGCGAGACGCACACGTCGGTCGACGTGCACGACCGTCGCGACGCCGAGGCGCTTGCGGCCGTGCTCGTCGATCAGGTGATCCCGCTCTACTACGACCGGGATCGCGACGGCCTGCCGCGGGGCTGGATCGCGCGGATGAAGCGCGCCATTCGCACGCTGGGCTGGCGCTTCAGCGCCCAGCGCATGGTTGCAGACTACGTGCTGAAGACGTACGTGCCTGCGGCGGGAGGCACGAGCAGCCAGATGTGACAACGACGCCGCCCAGGCCGTCACGCGGCGGCGTCATTCAGCTGCCAGCTGCCAGCTGTCAGCCGTCAGCTATCGTCCCGGCGCCGTGTAATGCACGGTCTTGTGGCACGCAGCGTCGATGTCGGCCGGCGAGATGAGCGGCGTCGTCTTCAGGTGGACCTCGCCTGACGAGTCCACGGCCATCGCGATGGCGAGCGCGGCGACCGTGTCCGGTACGTCCACGATCACGATGCAGTCCGTTTCGCCGAACGCGTAGTAGAACCCCTCGAGCTTCCCACCGAGGTCCTCGACGGCCTTCTTGACGACCGCCTGGCGCTTGGTGCCGCCGTCCTTGATGAGTCCCTTGGTACCTTCCGAGTTGTAGGTCGCTTCGATCAGAAACTTGGGCATGCCTGTGCTCCTTGGGAAACGAGTCGGGCGCACATGTTACCCCGCTTGCTCGGCCGCGGTCATCGAATGGCAGGTTTGAAGACCCGCGCTACAGGCGATGGTCGCCGCCGTCTGTAGCGCAGACCTTCAGGTCTGAGTCTACGGACCTGCCCTGCAGGTGCTTGCTCCACCCGTGGCCGATGCAATAAGTTAGGCTCGCATCCAGCGGCAGAAGGCGTTTTGGGGTCGGGATCAATTTCAGTTTTTGCCAACAGTCACGGCGAGCTGTGATGCAAGATCTGAAAATTATCTCGACCCCGCCACTTCGGGAGGCTCATGGCGACGGTTCCGGTGGTGTTGACGCCCCGCGGCTTCGGCCAGACGGCGCGTCGCGACGCATGGTGGGCAACTCCGGCAGCAGTTTTCACGATCCTGTCGGCCTTCGTGGTTTACGCGACCTGGGCGGCGTTCCAGAACCGGCACTACACGTTCGGCCCTTATCTGTCGCCGTTCTACTCGCCCGAGATCTTCGGCGACTCGCCGCAGGCGTGGTTCGGCCCGAAGCCGGCTTTCTGGCCGTCGTGGCTGCCGTTCTCGCCGGCGCTGATCATCCTGCCCTTTCCGGGACTCTTCCGGTTCACCTGCTACTACTACCGCGGCGCGTACTACAAGGCGTTCTGGGCTGACCCGCCGTCCTGCGCCGTCGGCGAGCCCCGCGCATCGTACTGGGGCGAGAACACGTTCCCGCTGATCGTGCAGAACGTCCATCGCTACTTCCTGTACGTCGCGCTGATCTTCCTGGGGCTGCTGCTGCACGACGTCTGGAAGGCGTGCTGGTTCGTCGATCCGGCCACGGGCGCGGCGAAGTTCGGCATCGGCGTCGGCACCATCCTCCTCGCCGTGAACGTCACGCTCCTGAGCGGCTACACGCTGGGCTGCCACTCGCTGCGGCACCTCGTCGGCGGACAGTTCGACGAGATCCGATCGCAGATCGCCCGCACGAGCTACTCGTGCGTCGGCTGCCTGAACCGCAAGCACATGGTCTGGGCCTGGTGCAGCCTGTTCTCGGTGGCCTTCTCGGACATCTACATCCGGCTCTGCGCGATGGGCGTGTGGACCGACCTCAGGCTGTTCTGAGATGGCCGGCTACACACGGTACGACTACGACGTGCTCGTGATTGGCGCCGGCGGGGCTGGCCTCCGCGCGGCGATTGAGGCGGCGGCCGCCGGCGTAAAGGTCGGCCTTATCTGCAAGTCGCTGCTCGGCAAGGCGCACACGGTCATGGCCGAGGGCGGCATCGCGGCGGCGCTGGCCAACGTGGACGACCGCGACAACTGGAAGGTGCACTTCTCGGACACGATGCGCGGCGGCCAGTACGTCAACAACTGGCGCATGGCCGAGCTCCACGCGAAGGAAGCGCCTGCGCGCGTTCGCGAGCTGGAAGCCTGGGGCGCGGTCTTCGATCGGACGCCCGATGGACGCATCCTCCAACGCAACTTCGGCGGCCATCGCTATCCGCGCCTTGCGCATGTCGGCGATCGCACGGGGCTGGAGCTGATTCGCACGCTGCAGGACCACGCGATCCACTCCGGCGCGACGGTGCACATGGAGTGCACGATCGTCGATCTGCTCGACGACGGCAACGGCCGGGTGATCGGCGCCTTCGGCTACGAGCGCGAGCGAGGCCGGTTCCTCCTCTTCTCCGCGAAGGCCGTCGTCCTCGCCACCGGCGGCATCGGCCGCGCGTATCGCATCACGAGCAACAGCTGGGAAGGCACGGGCGACGGCCACGCGCTCGCCTATCGGGCGGGCGCGGATCTGATCGACATGGAGTTCGTGCAGTTCCATCCAACCGGGATGGTGTGGCCGCCGAGCGTCCAAGGCATCCTCGTGACAGAGGGCGTCCGCGGCGAAGGCGGCGTGCTGCGCAACAGCAACGGCGAGCGCTTCATGTTCGGGGACATCCCCGCGAACTACCGCAACCAGACCGCCGACAACGAGGAAGAGGGCTGGCGCTACACGCAGGGCGACAAGACCGCCCGCCGTCCGCCCGAGCTGCTCACCCGCGACCACGTGGCCCGCTGCATCGTCCGGGAGATCAAGGAAGGCCGCGGCAGCCCGCATGGCGGCGTGTTCCTCGACATCTCGTGGATCAAGGCCAGGCTCCCGAACGCCGAGGAGCACATCAAGCGCAAGCTGCCGAGCATGTACCACCAGTTCAAGCAGCTGGCCGACATCGACATCACGAAGGAGCCGATGGAGATCGGCCCGACGACGCACTACATCATGGGCGGCGTGCACGTGAACGCCGAGACGCAGATGTCCTCGGTCGAGGGGCTGTTCGCGGCCGGTGAGTGCGCGTCGGGGATCAACGGCGCCAACCGGCTCGGCGGCAATTCGCTCTCGGACATCGTCGTGTTCGGGAAGCGCGCGGGCGAATACGCCGCGATCTACGCGAGGGAGCACACGCCGGTCGAGCCAAGCGAGGCGCAGATCGAGACGTTCTCGCGCGAAGCGCTGGCGCCGTTCGATCGCGGCGGCGACGGTGAAGGCCCGTACAAGGTCATGCACGACCTGCAGTCGACGATGCAGGACCTCGTCGGGATCGTGCGGAAGGACTCCGAGATGCGCGAGGCGCTGACTCGCCTTGGCGATCTCAACGCGCGCGCCGCGAAGGTCGGCGTGGCGGGTCATCGCGAGTACCACATGGGCTGGCACACCGCGCTTGACCTGCGAAATCTGCTGACCGTCTCTGAAGCCGTCGCGCGATCGGCAATCGAGCGCACGGAAAGCCGCGGCGGGCACTTCCGCGACGACTTCCCGTCGCAGGCGCCCGAGTGGGGCAAGGTCAACGTGCGGACGTCGCGGTCCCCGGACGGCACGATGAAGGTGTCGCGGCTGCCGATCCCGGAAATGCCGGAAGAGCTCAAGAGGGTGGTAGAAGAGATGAAATAGGTCCATGGGTCCATGGGTCCATGGGTGAGGTACGTAG
>JBKPSY010000311.1:0-3977 GCA_046735235.1 Acidobacteriota bacterium
AAACCGCGCCTGTCGTCCGCTCGGATTGCAGACTGACGCCGAGCGCGCTCGCCCACATGTGTGGGCCTCGCGCGGCACTCCTCGCTGCCTTCGGCGCGGTTTCATACTGACGCTCTTCGCGTCACTCGCAGTCGGCCCGGACCGCCCGCGCGGCTGCCTCTGCGTACTCGGGATCCGCCTTCGCGCTCCGGCGCGGGCGGGCACCAAGCACCCGGCGCCGTACGTGGCACTAACCACCCAGCACCATGCACCGGCGGTTGAGATAGTCTCTGTCCGTGCCGGCCAAACCCGCTCACATTCGTGAATTCTCCCCTCGCTCCGTCGCGGTCGGCTTACTGGTGGCCCTGGTCATCGGCGCCAGCTATCCCTACGTCGTCCTGAAATTCGGCTTCGGCCCCAACATCTCGGTCGTCTCTGCCTTCTTCGGCTTCCTCGCGCTCGGCCTCTTCTCGACAAGCTACAACCGCTGGGAGAACAACATCGTCCAGACGGCCGGCACCACCGCCGGCCAGATCGCGTTTCTCTGCTGGCTGCTCGCGGCCTTCGACATGCTGGCGGCCGAACCCGGTAGTGGCTTCGACGTCCACCTGACGCGGCTGCAGACGTTCGTGTGGCTCACCGCGTCAGGGCTGCTCGGCGTCTTTCTCGCGGTGCCGCTACGCAAGCATTTCATCGAGGACGAGAAGCTGCCGTTCCCCGACGGCATCGCCGCGGGCGAGACGCTGATCATGCTCGACTCGCGCGGGCCCGAGGCGCGGCAGTCGGCCATCGCGATGGTCGGCGGGCTCTTCACGTCAGGGCTCGTCTTCCTGGGCACACAGCTCAAGTGGTTCGCCGACGCGATCAACATCACCGTCAACCGCTTCTCTGCGGTGACGGGCGTCGGCTTCGGCATCTCGCTCCTCAACGTCGGCACCGGCATCATCATCGGCCTTCGCATCGTCGCCAGCATGCTGCTCGGTGGCATCATCGCGTGGGTGATCGCGCCGGTCTGGCTCGCGGACCGCGGATACCTCGTCGAGCACGCGCACAAGGTGGACATCCTGCTGCTCGTGATGTGGCCGGCTGTCGGGATGCTCGTCGCGGGCGGCATCTCGGCGCTCGCGCTGCGGTGGCGCGTGCTGCTCAAGACCTTCAAGGGCCTCAGCGGCGACGCCGTGTCGGGCGATCTGCCGCTCCGGATCGTCGCCATCGGCAGCGCGGCGTCCGCTCTTTTTCTGATTGCCGTGCAGTCGTTCTTCTTCGGCACGCCCGTGTGGCACTCGGTCCTCGCTATCGCTCTCTCGGTGCCGCTCGGCCTCGTCGCGCTACGAGTACTGGGCGAGACCAACTGGGGGCCCATCTCGACGATGACCAATCTCATGCAGGCGCTGTTTGGCGGGATCGCGCCGGGCGATCTGCGCGCGAGCATGGTGTCGAGCGGGATCACCGGCGCCGTGGCGGCTGAATCAGAAGGGCTGATGCAGGACTACAAGGTCGGCTGGATGATCGGGTCGACGCCGCGAGTGCTCACCTACATGCAGCTGCTGGCGGTGCCCGTCGGCGCGCTGGCGCTGGCGTTCATGTATCCGCTGCTGCGCGACACCTACGGCATCATCGGCGAGCACGCGCAGCTCACCAGCCCCACGTCGCAGCGCTGGGTCGGCTTTGCGAAGGTCATGACGCATCAGATGGGCGGCACCGGAACGCCTGGCGCGCCTGGTCTCACCGTGGCCTGGATGCAGGGCTCGTTCGCCGTGGGCGCGGCCATCGGCGTCGCTCTAACGCTGCTGGAGCAGATCAAGCGCCTCAAGCCATTCGTGCCGTCGCCCACCGGCGTCGGGATGGCGATGCTCATTCCGTTCAGCGCGGTGACGACGATGTTCGTGGGGGCGATGGGGGACTGGATCTGGGCGCGCGCGCATCCCGAGTCGCATCGGCGCTACTCCGTGCCGCTGGCGTCCGGCGTCATCGCCGGCGAAGCGCTGGTGGCGGTGATCATCCCGCTGCTCGTCACGGCGGGACTGATGGCCATCCCGTGACGCCGGATCGTACGTAGGGCGGGGCTTCAGCCCCGCCGTTCTTGGTACGTGGGGCAGGGCTTCAGCCCTGCGGACAGACCTTGCCTCGGCGACCGCCCTATGTAACTGTTTGCCCATCCGGCCGCGATCACCCGGAACATGAGGACTCGACATATGAAACTGATGACTACTCTGCTGGCCGGCGCGATTGTCGTCGTGGGATCGGGATACGCCCGCGCTCAGGACCCGCAGGCGGAAAAGACAATCGTCGCCAACGAGCGCGCGATCAACGACGCGGTCGTGAAGGTGAATGTTGCGGGGTTCACGCAGTTCGTCGCCGCCGACGGGTGGTCGGTGGACGGGATGTCGGGCCGGATGCCGGTGGCCGACTTCATCAAGGGCTTCGACCAGATGGCCAAGGACATGAAGGTCACGTCCTGGGACATCACCGACAGCCACGTCCAGTGGGTGGACGCAACGACTGCCGTTCACAGCTACAAGTGGACGGGCCAGGGCACCTACCAGGGACAGCCCATGCCGAGCCCCGTCTGGGCGTCAACGGTGTGGACGAAGAAGAACGGCAAGTGGATGGCGATGTTCCACCAGGAGTCCGTGGTCATGCCTCAGCCGGCGAAGTAGTTCTGAGGATCGTACGTAGGGCCCGGCTCTAGCCGGGCCACTCCGCGCCGTTCGCAGGGTCCGTTGCGCCGCATCAACTGCTCTGCTACGGTTGCGCCGTGAGCGCCAAGGTGCCGCGGTACCCGCTTGCGGCTTTCCTTCTACTCGTCGGATCGCAGGCGATAGCGTTCGCCGGAAAGAAGCCGCCGCAGCAAATCTGCGGGATCGTCATCCACCCAAGGTGTGCGGCGACGCCTGGCGATCGCGACACCGCTGCCGTCCTGACGCTGCTGATCCAGCCGGGGATTTCAACCAACGTCGAAGCGAAAGACGCGATGCTGATCGAGGCGTTCCGTGCCAGGGCATTAAGCCTGTTCTACCAGCGGGCATGCGTCACCGGCCGGCTGGCGGACAAGCAGAACGACAAGCATCCCGCACGGTTTCTCGTCGAGACGCCCGACGACATCGTCGCGACCGGTCGAGGCCCGTCCGACTGGTCGCCCGCGGAGATCCACTCTCTCTGCGAAGCCGGTGTGGCCATCCCGACATTGAAAGGGACGCCGCCGCGTCCGAGCTACACGGCCGAAGCGATGAACAAGCACGTCACCGGATTGGCGCTCATCGAGGCCATCGTCGGAGTGGACGGAACCGTCGAGAACGTCAGGCTCGTGAAGTCGCTCGACGCGAAGTGGGGGCTGGACGAGGAAGCCATGAAGTGCGCCAGAGCGTGGAAGTTCAATCCGGCGACCAAGGACGGCGTGCCGGTGAGGGTCCCTGTCACCATCGAGCTGACGTTCACGTTGAAGTAGCACATGGACGACGACCACGCACGGCGACGCCGACGGCTCGTCATCTTCCTGGCGACCGTCGCGATTTGCGCAGGCGCGGCTGGGCGCGCCCGCGCGCCGCGTCACGTCGACGTGCTCGTATTCGACGATTGCGGCGGCGCAGGGTGGTGCCCGCAGATGATGCGCATGCCACCCGCCCCGTTCATGATGGGTTCTCCAGCAGACGAGCCCGGACGCAAGGACGACGAGGGGCCGCGGCATTTCGTCGAGATCAAGCATCCGTTTGCGCTTGGAAAGTACGACGTGACGCGCGGGCAGTTCGCGGCGTATGTGGCCGAGACGCATCACGAGCCCGCGTCCGGCTGCGCCTGGGCGGGCGCGCATCCGTCCGATCAGGTCGACCCCAAGGCCTCGTGGCGCGAACCCGGTTTCCCGCAAGACGACACGCATCCGGTCGTCTGCGTCAGCTTCAGCGAAGCCGAGGAATACGTCCGCTGGCTCAGCGTGAAGACGGGACAGGCCTATCGGCTGCCGACGGAGGCCGAATGGGAGCTTGCGGCCTGGCAGTGGC
>JBKPSY010000312.1:0-14186 GCA_046735235.1 Acidobacteriota bacterium
GGTGAGCGCGAGTCCCGCATAGTCGCGCGTGAACGTGCCGCGCGTATGACTGACCCGCGCCGCTTCGACCGCCGTGAGGCCCGGCAGCTTGGCAAGGGCCGCTTCGAGCTTCGAGGCGTCGTAGAGCGGCGACTCGGCGCCCGTCTCGGCGTCGACCTTCGTCACGTCGCCGCGGCCTCCGCCCTGCGCGACCCGCGGGCCGCCGCCAAGCCGGATGAACTCTTTGTCGTTGATCCACGTGTAGCCGCCGCCGAATCCCGGCGGGCCGAAGTTCACGCGCTTGACGGGGTCGTACAGGTCGTCGATTGTCAGGAGTTTCTGCTGCGCGCGCGCGGGCACGGCAGCCAGCGCCACGAGGGCCGCAATCGCGGCCAGGCGGCGCGCTGGCGAAAATGAGACCATGGCCATTCTCCGAGAGACGAAGCGGATCAAGAAGTGCAAGTAGAGCAGCTTATCAGACGGGGAACTGACGCTGACGGGTCCTTCGGAGCCTTCGCGGTCGGTCCTCTGGAGGCTTCGCTGTTGGGTCCTTTGGAGCTGCGCTGTTGGGTCCTTTTGGAGCTGCGCCGTCGGGTCCTTTGGAGGCTTCGCTGTCGGGTCCTTGCCGCGAAGGCTATGATCGAGGCTCGGTGTCCACTTTTCTCCTGTCTCCTGCCTGGTGCGGGGGCCGCCGGGCGAAGATGCTGATGCGTCCGGGCGCGACGCACGATCTCGCGCTGCGGCTCGAGGCCGGCACGTTGTCTCTCGGCGAGGCGTTCGCCTTCATGAGCGGGCTGTACTTCAGGGGCAAGCTCGCCTACGCGACCGCGTTTGCGGATCGCGGACGGCCGTCGACCTTCGTGATCACGCCGACGCGTGGACTCCAGCCGCCAGACCTCGTCGTCACGCGCGCGCTGATCGACGAGTTCGCCGGCGTCGACGTGTCGCAAGACGACGAGCGCTATCGTCGTCCGCTGCTGGCGGACGCCCGACGTCTCGAGGGCGCGATCGCGCCTCACGAGCGCATCGTCCTGCTCGGCAGCGTCGCCACCGCCAAGTACCTCGACGTGCTGTCCGGGGTCTTCGGCGAGCGCCTGTCGTTTCCGTCGGACTTCGTCGGTCGCGGAGACATGAGCCGTGGCGCGCTCATGCTGCGTGCCGCGGCCGCGGGCGCCGAGCTCGAGTACGTCGCGGTGACCGATCAGACGCCCCGGCACGGACGCCGGCCCCCGCGTCTCACGCCAGTCCTATAATTCCAACCGAGGAGATTCGTCCATGTTCTGTTACGGTGCCCAGCAGTTGTCCGGGAGCTTCCGCACGGTCCGCGGCAACACCATCCAGGTCGCGCACGACATTCCCGATCACAACTACGATCACTCGCCGGCCGCCGGCGCGAGAACCGTCCGCCAGATGTTGACGCACGTCGCGCTCTCCACGCGGCTGTGGATCGACATGCACGCCGGTGGCTCGACCGACGTCACGACGTTCGATTTCCTGTCGTACGGCGGCCGGATGCGCGATGCCGAAGCCACGGCGCGCTCGAAGAGCGAGATCATCGAGCTGCTGGAGAAGGAAGGCGAGGCGTTCGCCGCGTTCCTTGGCGGGCTGTCGGACGCTCAGCTGAGCGAGCCGGTGCTCGGCAACGGCCCAACCGGCAAAGTGCACAAGAGCCGGCTGGAGATGTTGCTCAGCGCCAAGGAACACGAGATGCACCATCGAGCGCAGCTGATGCTCATCGAGCGCCAGCTCGGCGTCGTGCCGCACCTGACGCGCCAGATGCAGGCGCGGATGGAGCAGATGATGGCGGCGCAGGCAAAGGCGTAAACCCGCACGCCCGCCGGCGGCTGCAAGCGTCGGCCCGAGGGAAATTAGTCGAAACGAACGAGACCGCGGCGAGTCGCGACGCGAACCGCTTCGGTGCGGCTCGTGACGCCGAGTTTCTCGAAGAGGTGTCCGAGGTGGGTCTTCACCGTACGCTCCGAGATCTCGAGGGCTGACGCGATTTCTTTGTTGCTGTTGCCGTTGGCGAGCAGCCGCAGCGCCGAGAGCTCACGGGGCGTGAGCTGCACCTGCGTCACCCGTTCGGCCAGCTTCGCCGCGGCCGAAGGCGCCAGATACGTTTTTCCGGCGAGGACGTCGCGGATGCAGGCCACCAGGGCGTCGGCGGCGATGTCCTTGAGGATGTACGCCTTCGCGCCGGCCTGCAGCGCGCGCGCGATGTCTTCGTCCGCGTCGTAGGTCGTCAGCACGACGACGCGCGCCTGGGGATCGATCTCGCGGATCCGCCGCACCGCCTCGACGCCTTCCATCTCCGGCATCCGCAGGTCCATCAGCACGACGTCAGGATGGAAGGTCGTGAATGCCGTAATCGCATCGCGGCCGTTGGCCGCCTCGGCAACCACTTCCAGCGTCGGCTCCATGTTGATGATGTTCGCGACGCCCGTCCGCAACAGCGAGTGGTCATCGACGACGAGCACTCGCGCGCGCACCGTCGCGGCGCTGCCCTGAGAGGTCTCCTGCCGCTCAGCGGCCGGCATGATCGGCTCCCGGAATCGTGAACGACGCCGGTTGCCAGGCCAGCACGACCTCGGTACCCGCCCGTGGCGCCGTGACGAAGGTGAGCGAGGCGCCGATGCGGTCTGCGCGCTCGCGCATGCTCGTCATGCCGAAACCGGCCGACTGCCGCTCGGCGGAAATCCCTCGCCCGTCATCTGCGACGGACAAGCGGAACCCGACGCCGCGGACCCCGCTGGCGTGCAGGACGATGCGCCGCGCCCGCGAGTGGCGGACGGCGTTGGTGAGGGCTTCCTGGGCGATGCCGACGATCTCCCGCTCGACCCCCGCATCGAACGTCGGCAACGCATCGACCACGAGCTCGACGGGGACATCGTTCGTTCGACGGGCGAGCCCCACCATGCGGTTGAGAGCGGCGGCGACGTCCTCACGCTCGCCGGACTGCGGCCGGAGAGCGGCCACCGATCGGCGCGCCTCGACCAGATGCGTCCGCGCCAGATCGACGGCGGCGTCGAGACTGCGCGCCGCCGCGGGGGAGAGCGAGCCCGCGCTGGCACGCTGCGCCGCCTGCGTCTGCATCAGGATGGCACCGAATCCCTGCGCAAGCGTGTCGTGGATGTCGCGGGCGATGCTGTTGCGTTCCTCGAGCACCGCCTGCCGCCGCGCCTCGAACAGGCTCTGGTCGACGAGCCGGCTGTAATAGAGCGCGAGCGTGGCCTGACGTGCCGTGGCGTCGAGCAGCGCCTGACGCCAGCGTCGCTCGCAGTCGGACCCGGTGGTGCTCGACAACGCGATCCACCCGAGCGTTCGTGGCGCCAGGCGCAGCGGCGCAACGAGCAGCGTCTGCACCGAGGCGGCCCGGTTGAACTCACGAACCGCGTCAGGCAGCCGGACGTCGTCGCCCTCGTACTCCGTGATCGCGTCGAGGCACTCCGAGCACGACGCCAGGTACGCGCCCATGCTCTCGCGCGGCAGGTCGATCGACGGCCATGTCGGACTGTCCTCGGTCAGCGTGTCGCCGCCGATGTTCGCCATCCACAGCTTGCACGCGCTGGTGGCCTCGTCCCTCAGCCACACACCACACGCGTGCGCCTCCGCGTCGTCCACAAGGCGCTTCACGAACGCGCGGAAGAAACCTCTGAGATCGGGGTGCGTTACCAGCAGATCGAGGGCGAGCTGCACCGCATCGCTCTGGATCGACGCCATGCACTCGGCGCGATTTCTCGCGTCCCTCAGGGACTGGAGCTCGGCGCGAAGGGCATCGACTTCGCCGTCGCGGTCCCAGGTCGCGGTATGCGGGACGCCAGGCGTCAGGTCTGCTGGTGCGGACATACCTCGATTATGAGCCAGAGCGGCGGGCCGCGACAGTCGTCCGTGGGACCGACCAGATCCTCGTCCTTTCGGCCGATGGCGGCATGGCCCGGGCGGCCGATTTCGTCGTATGCCGTTGGACTCAGCAAGAAGTCGGCTATCTGCCGGATTGTGGGCGGGCTACGTCGGGGCGCATGCTGCCTCTCATGCCAAGGCGAGTTGTCTTCCCTTCGATCCCTTCCACTTTCATCCGGCACACGGTGCTCGCAAGCGCGTTGGCCGTTCACGTGGCGGCGCTCGCGGCGTGCACGCGTGTCGAGACTCGCGGAGCGCCGCCGGCCGCTCCGCAGGTGACCGCGGCGGCCGCCGTCGCGCGTCCGGTCACCGAGTTCGACGAGTTCACCGGACGACTGCAGGCCGTGCAGTCCGTCGCCGTCCGGCCGCGCGTCTCGGGACTCATCTCGAGTGTCACGTTCACCGAGGGCAGCCTCGTCCACCAGGGCCAGCTGCTCTTCCAGGTGGACGATCGCCCGTTCCGCGCCGAGGTCGATCGGCTTCGCGCTGAACTGGCGCAGGCCAACGCGGCCCGCGATCGCGCGCAGTCGGAGAAGCAGCGCGCCGAACGCCTGTCCGTCGACAACGCCATTTCGGCGGAAGAGCGGGAGCGCCGTGCCGGCGCCGCCGCCGAGTCGACGGCCCACGCAGCTGCCGTGGCCGCGACCCTTCGGTCGGCCGAGCTCGATCTGGAGTTCACGCGCGTCGTCGCGCCAATCGACGGTCGCGTCAGCCGCGCGCTGGTGACTCGCGGCAACCTCGTGTCGGGAGGACAAGGCGAGGCGACGCTCCTGACGACGGTCGTGTCTGTCGACCCCATTTACGCGTCCTTCGACGCCGATGAGCAGACCTTCCTGCGCTACGGCGATCGTGCGCGGCAGCAGTCGTCGCCCGGCCACCCCGCGGGCCTGCCGATTCAGATGGCGCTGGCCGACGAGCAGAGCTTCAAGCACGACGGCACGCTGCAGTTCATGGACAACCAGCTCGATCCCGCGACCGGCACGATCAACGGACGGGCCGTGTTTCACAATCCGGACCGGCGGCTGACGCCCGGGCTCTTCGTGCGGCTGCGGTTGCCGGGGACGGCGACCTACCGCGGAGTGCTCGTGGAAGACCGCGCAGTCGGCACCGATCTGGATCGTCGCTACGTTCTCGTCGTCGGCGCCGACAAGAAGATCGAGTCGCGCACGGTGACCCTCGGTCCGCTCGTCGATGGCCTTCGTGTCGTCCGGCAGGGGCTGAAGGAGGGTGAGCTCGTCGTCGTGAACGGCCTGCAGCGTGTGAGACCGGGGATGCCCGTCAGCGCCAAGGTCGTCGAGATGGGCGGTGCGCTGTGAAGTTCTCGTCCTTCTTCATCACGCGGCCGATCTTCGCCATCGTCCTGTCGGTGCTCATTGTCGTCGCCGGGTTGCTGGCGCTGCTCCGGCTGCCGATCAGCGAGTACCCGGGCGTCGTGCCCCCGACGGTCGTCGTGCGCGCGGCGTTTCCTGGCGCGAACCCGAAGGTGATCGCCGAAACCGTCGCGGCGCCGCTCGAGCAGCAGATGAATGGCGTCGAGGGCATGCTCTACATGTTCTCGCAGGCCACGTCCGACGGGGCCCTGACGCTGACGATCACTTTTGCGCTCGGCACCGATCTCGACAACGCGCAGGTCCAGGTCCAGAACCGGGTCGCGCAGACGCTGCCGCGGCTCCCGCAGGACGTGCAGCGCATCGGCGTCACCACCGAAAAGGCGTCTCCGGACTTCATCATGGTGGTGCACCTGGTGTCGCCGGACGAGCGCTACGACATGCTCTACCTGTCGAACTACGCGCACTTGCAGGTGAAAGACGAGATCAGCCGGTTGCCTGGCGTGGGCGCGGTGCAGGTCTTCGGCGCCGGCGAGTACAGCATGCGCGTGTGGCTCGATCCGGATCGCCTCGCGTCGCGTCAGCTCACCACCAGCGACGTCGTCCGAGCGATCCGGGAGCAGAACATCCAGGTGGCGGCCGGTGTCCTCGGCGCCCCTCCCGCGCCGTCTGACGCGACGTTCCAGCTCTCGATCAACACGCGAGGCCGCCTCAGCACCGAAGCCGAGTTCGGCAACATCGTGGTGCGGGCCACTCCCGAAGGGCAGATCACGCACCTGTCGGACGTCGCGCGCCTGGAGCTCGGCTCGAGCCGCTACTCGCTGCGCAGCCTGCTCGACAACAAGCCGGCCGTGGCGATCGGCGTCTTCCAGCGTCCGGGCACCAACGCGCTGCAGGCCTCGTCCGACGTGCACGCGACGATGGAGCGGCTCAAGCAGAACTTTCCCCCGGGCGTGGATTACCGCATCGTCTACGACCCGACGGTGTTCGTTCGCGAGTCGATCAACGCCGTCGCACACACGCTCCTGGAAGCGATTCTCCTCGTCGTGATCGTCGTCGTCGTGTTCCTCCAGACGTGGCGGGCCTCGATCATCCCGCTGGTCGCGGTGCCGGTGTCGCTGATTGGCACCTTCGCGGTGATGCTCGGGCTCGGCTTCTCGCTCAACACCCTGTCGCTCTTCGGCCTCGTCCTCGCGATAGGCATCGTCGTGGACGATGCGATTGTGGTTGTGGAGAACGTGGAGCGGCACATCGAGCTGGGGCAGCCGCCGATGGACGCCACGAAGAAGGCGATGGAGGAAGTGTCGGGCCCCATCATCGCGATCGCCCTGGTGCTGGGCGCGGTGTTCGTGCCGACGGCCTTCATCAGCGGCCTGACGGGACAGTTCTACCGGCAGTTCGCGCTGACGATCGCCATCTCGACGTTCATCTCGGCGTTCAACTCGCTCACGCTCAGCCCGGCGCTGGCCTCGCGGCTGCTGCTGCCGCACGGGGCCGAACGCGACCGGGTTCAGCGCCTGATCGATCGGTTGTTCGGCTGGTTCTTCCGCGGCTTCAACCGCGTGTTCCACGCCGGCTCATCGTTCTATGCCGGCGGCGTTGACCGTGTGCTGCGCGTCGCGGTCGTGGCCCTCGCGGTCTACGCAGGGCTGGTCGGCCTGACCGGCCTCGGGTTCCGGCAGGTCCCGCAGGGCTTCATCCCGGCGCAGGACAAGGACTACCTCGTGGCGTTCGCGCAATTGCCCGACGGCGCGACGCTCGATCGGACGGAGCGTGTCATCCGTCAGATGTCGTCGCTCGCGATGTCGCATCCTGGAGTGTCGAACTCGGTCGCGTTTCCCGGACTCTCGATCAACGGATTCGTCAACGCGTCGAACACCGGCATTGCGTTCGTGACGCTCAAGCCGTCCGACGAGCGGGCCCGCGAGAAGGGCATGGACGCCATGAGCATCGTCATGGACTTGAACCAGCGCTTCGGTGCGATTCAGGATGCCTACGTGGCGATCTTCCCTCCGCCGCCGGTGCAGGGGCTGGGGACGGTCGGCGGGTTCAAGCTCTACGTGGAGGACCGGGCCAGCCTCGGGTTCGAGCAGCTGTACCAGCAGGTGCAGAACGCCACGATCGAAGGGCGCCAGGTGCCCGCGCTGGCGGGCCTCTTCTCCAGCTTCCAGGTGAGCGTGCCGCAGATCGACGTCGACGTCGATCGCGAGCGGGTGAAGACCTACGGCATTCCGCTCACGGACGTCTTCGACACGCTGCAGGTGTATCTCGGGTCGCTGTACGCGAACGACTTCAACCGGTTCGGACGCACCTACCAGGTGAACGTGCAGGCGGAGTCGTCGTTCCGCATGCAGCCGGAGCAGATCGCGCGACTGAAGACGCGCAACGCTCGCGGCGAGATGGTGCCGCTCGGCTCCGTGCTGCACGTCAGCCGCAGCTACGGACCCGATCAGGTCATGCACTACAACGGCTATCCGGCCGCCGAGATCAACGGCGGGCCTTCGCCGGGCTTCAGCTCCGGCCAGGCGCAGGGTGCCATCGCGGAGGTCCTCGGGAGGACGCTGCCCAACGGGATGACCTTCGAGTGGACGGAGTTGGCATATCAGGACGCCATCTCCGGCAACACCATGTTCCTGATCTTCCCGCTGTGCGTGCTGCTGGTCTACGGCGTGCTGGCCGCGCAGTACGAGAGCTGGTCGATGCCGTTGACCGTGATCCTGATCGTCCCGATGTCGCTGCTCGCGGCGATCGGGGGCGTCTGGCTCACCGGCGGCGACAACAACGTCTTCACGCAGATCAGCTTTCTCGTGCTCGCCGGGCTGGCCTGCAAGAACTCGATCCTCATCGTCGAGTTCGCGCGTCAGCGTGAGGCCGAAGGCGCGCCGAGGCGCACCGCGATTCTCGATGCGTGCCGCATCCGTCTGAGGCCGGTGCTGATGACTTCGGTGGCGTTCATCATGGGCGTCGTCCCGCTGGTGCTGGCGTCTGGCCCTGGCTTCGAGATTCGGCGGGCGATGGGCGTGGCGGTGTTCGCGGGGATGCTCGGCGTCACGGTGTTCGGCCTCTTCCTCACGCCCGTCTTCTACGTCGTCATCCAGGGCCTGGCCGGACGGTTCTCGCGGACGTCGCGCGTTGCGTCTCAGGCGCCTGTTCCCGTGGAGGGTCATTGATCGTGCGCGCTCTTCCGACTCGGTTCATTCGTCGACGTTTTCGGGCGCTCGTGCCAGCGGCGGTGCTGGCACTGTCGGGCGCCGCGTGCGTCGCGCATACGACGCCGCCGGCCGCAGCGATTCACCCGGCGCCTCTTACTCGGTGGGATGCGTCGGCGTTCTCCGACCAGCCGTACGATCCGCGCTGGTGGCGCCAGCTGGACGATCCCGTGCTCGTGCAGCTCGAGGACGCGGCGCTGGCGGCCAACCACGACGTGCGGATTGCCGTTGCGCGGGTGGACGAGGCGCGCGCGGTCTTCGACGAGCAGAAGCGCGACCAGTATCCGAAGGTCACAGTCGGGGCCTATGTGGACGTGCGCGACCAGCAGATCCCGGGCTTCGTGGACAAGCCGATCAAGGTCAACACGTATCGCGCGGCGTTCGACGCGTCGTGGGAGCTGGATGTCTTCGGACGGGTGCGTGCGGCCGTGGCGGCCGCGTCGGCCAACGCCGAAAGCTTCGACGCCGATCTGCAGGCGGTGCGCGTCAGCGTCGCGGCGGACGTCGCCCGGAACTACTTCGAGCTTCGTGGCCTGCAGCAGCGGCTCTCGGTCGTCGATCGGAGCCTTGTCAACCAGCGCGAGACGCTTCGGCTGACGACGCTTCGCCGTGACGCCGGGATCGGCGAGGAGCAGGACGTCGCCAGCGCGTCGGCACGAGTCGCCGCCATTCAGGCCGAGCTTCCGCCACTCCATGTCGCGCTCGCCGCTCGGGAGCATCGTCTGGCGGTCCTGACCGGCAAGCAGCCAGGGCAACTGGCCATCGACCTCGCGCCACGCGCGTATCCGCCCCTCGCGAAGGCGATCTCGCTGGGCCCGGCCGATCAGCTGCTGAAACGCAGGCCAGATGTGAGGGCTGCTGAACGGAGGCTGGCCGTCAGCGCGGCGCAAGAGGGCGTGGCCGTGGCCGAGCTCTATCCGCGCATCACCGTCACCGGGATGCTCGGCCTGCTCGCGGGCCGCGGCAACCTGTTTGGCACCAGCGACTCGCGAGCGTGGGCGGTGACGCCGGCCCTCCAGTGGAGCGCGTTCGATCTTGGCAGTGCGCGCGCGCGGCTTCGCGGCTCGCGGGCCGTGACCCGGGAGTCGCTGGCGTCCTACGAGAAGACGATGCTGCTGGCCTTCGAGGAGGCCGAGAACGCGCTCGTGACGTACCGCCAGCAGCAGGAGCGGCTCGTCGCGTTGGGCGATGAGGTGCGTGAGAGCGCCCGCGCCGCGGGGATCGCCAGGGCCCGGTACCGCGAGGGCGTGACCGACTTCCTGCCGCTGCTCGACGCAGAGCGCACCGAGCTGCAGGCCGAGGACGGGCAGGCGCAGGCGGAGGCGGATGTCTTCACCGCGATGGTGGGGCTGTATCGTGCCTTCGGCGGTTTGCCACAAGCGAACCCGTGAGCGAGGATCCGGGTGACGAAACGAAAGCGTAAGACCTGACCTGTCGCGGGCGGGCGGTTCACTGAGGCTCGAAAAAGGAGTCTCCCCGTGAACACTACCCGTACCCTTGCAGCTGCAATCTTCCTGACCGCGCTCGCGTTGGCATCCCCGGCGCGCGCGCAGTCAGGTGATACGGCCGTCGCGGCCGTCAACACACCGTCTTCGTCGCGCCAGACGCCACCAAGACGCCTCTGCGCGTTGCCAGCGCGGGCACCTCGTTCGTCGTCCTGGAAGACGCCGGCGAGTGGACGAAGGTCCAGTTCCAGGATCCGCAATGGGGCCGGCGCATCGGCTACGTCGCCACGAAGGATTTGCGCGTCCATCGCGCCGCGCTGGCGCCGATGGATCTGTCCGTAAGGCCTGAGGCCGCCACGCCGGCGCTGCCCGAGCAGATCTCTCAATCAGCTCCGCCGCAGCTATCGGTCCGTCGCGCACCGGCGGTCCGTTGGCCGCACTCGTACGTGGTCGCCCGGACCGGCGTGACGTTCGGCACAAGGACGGCGCCGCTCGTGGGCGTCGAGGCCGGGTCGCAGGTGGCTCCGGTCGCGCAGATCTACGGCGCGTTCGACTGGCACCGCGACATTTCGCCAAAATTCGTGCAGGACGTCAGCGACATCATCAGCACGATTGTCGGAGCGGATGTGAACTACCGGTTTCCGACGTACACCCTGATGGCCGGCGTGAAGGCCGTGGCGCCGCGAGGCAGTGTGCGGCCGTACGCCCTTGGCGGATTCGGTTACGGACGAGTCAATGGCACGGTCGAAGTCGGAGGCGAGGATGTGACCGGCATCCTTGATTCGCTGGGGTATCTCGACAAGAGGGACGTGGACTTCAACAAAGCGCTTTTCGAAGTTGGCGGGGGGTTCCAGGCGTCTCACAGGGCGCTCTTCGTTGACGTGAGCTATCGGTTCAGGAAGTTCCTCCAAACCGACATCGGAATCAACGTATCCGGTCTGTACGCTGGCGCGGGCGTCGGGTTCTAGAACGATTGCCACACCCCGCCGACGATGCTACCGTCGTCGTCGGCATCAACCTCGCAATGAGTCCTTCCGGCGCCGCGATGAGCGCGGTCGCCGGAAGGAGCGGCGATGGCGGACGATCTGGTGCTCGAACGCGTGGAAAAGGTCGAGAAAGCCTTCGCATCGCTCGCGACGCTTCCAAGAGAAGTCGCGGATCTCACAGGAGTAGTCGCTGATCTGAAAGGCCGGGTCGGCAGTGTCGAGTCGCAGATTGTGCAACTCCGTACCGAGATGACGGAGGAATTTTCTGCCCTTCACCAGGAGATGGCGTCGACGCGGAACGGCCTTCTCGAGGTCATCGAGTCCAGCTCCCGCGCGACCGAAGCGTTGTTCGAGGAGACCTGGGCCCAGATGCGCACGCTGCACGAAGATGTGATCGAGCGAATCAAGAACATCGGCGGAGGTCCGCACTGATTCGAGCTTCCGCCCTAGCCCCGAAGCACCGACCGACCCACAGACCCACCGACCCGTCAGCCCCGTTCCACCCGCTCCAACCCGACCCGTTATCGCGCTGGCCGGTGGCTGTTCGGCGGTGTATGGCCCGTGAGCAATCCAGCCTCACGCGCCATACAGGTTTCTCGCCAGGAACGCGTTCCTGAACTTCCCCTTCGGATCGTATTCCGCGGCCAGCGTCTTGAAGTCTCCGAGCTTCTCGTAGCGCCGCTGCAGGACCGACGGCACCAGGGTGAACAGCTTGCCCCAGTGCGGTCGCACGTCGAATGGCGCCAGCTCGCGCTCGATCATCGGCAGTACCTTGCGCACCGCGTCCCAGTCCTGCTTCCACGTGAAGTGAATCGCGAGACTCGGCCTGCCGTGAGCCGTGCTCATCCAGAGCTGATCGGCGTCGATCGTGCGGAGCTCCGTGATCATAAGGTGGGGGCTCACGTGGTCCCGCAGCCGCTCGACCGCCAGGATCGCGTCCACAGCGTTTCGCCCCGGCACGAAGTACTCGGACTGGAGCTCCTTGCCGCTGCTCGGCGTGAACCCCATGCGGAAGTGGGGAAGCCGGTCGTACCACGGGCCGGCGACCCCCATCTGCTCCGTGCAGTTCTCCGCGGAGAGCTCCGCGATCGGATGCACGTTCCTGGTCGCGAGCGTCGCACCATAGAACTCGGGGGCCGCGCTCAGCGTTTGTCCGGGCTCCAGGCGCCGCTTGAGCCAGACCTCGCTCAGGGTGCCGTTCTGCCAGTCTGTAAAGAGGCTCACGCTGTAGCCGGCCGCCGCGATCTCTTCGAAGTGGTCCCTGACCGCCGACATCGGGAGGTTCAAGTAGACGTCCTGCCGCACCTGAAACGTCGGCTGCACGTCCAGCGTGACCTTCGTGACGACGCCGAGCGCGCCGAGGTTGACGAGAGCGCCCGGGAACGTCGCCGGGTCTTTGACGCGCGACAGGTGGACGACATCGCCGGAGGCGGTCACGAACTCCAGTCCTGATACAGCTGTCGCAAGGTTGCCGTTTCTCACGCCAGATCCGTGTGTCGCCGTCGCGGCTGCACCGGCGACCGAAATATGCGGCAGCGACGCGAGGTTGTGCAGCGCGAAACCCTTCTGATCGAGCACCGGGCACAGCTGCCCATAGCTCATGCCGGCCTCGAACGTCACCGTCCTCGCCGCCGGATCCAGCGCGACGACCTGGTTCATCTCGCGAACGGACAGGAGTTCGTGCGTGCTGTCGGCGATGTCGTTGAAGCAATGCCGCGTGCCGAGCACTTTCAATTGATCGTGTGACCTGACGAAGGCCTGGACGTCCTCGACCGACCGAGCCGAGTGCACTCGGTTCGTGCCGTACGTCAGGTTGCCGGCCCAGTTCTTGAGCGGGCCGCTTTGTGCGGCGTGGACCGATTGGCGACCGAGCATCTGCGACATGACCGTCCCGCCGAGTATCGCGCCGAATCTCGCGAAGAACTGTCTCTTGCTGCGATTCATTGGGTCGTCACCTCCGACTGGCTGGCAGGATACATTCGACCGACCTCTTCATGGTCGTCGGGCTGAGGTAGGACGCGGCGGAGTCTTCCGCCGCCAAGCCCTATAATGCCCGCACCGTGGAAGGCCAGCAGCTCTCGCACTACGCCATCCTCGCCAAACTCGGCGAGGGTGGGATGGGCGCGGTCTACCGCGCGACCGACTCCCGGCTGAACCGGACCGTCGCGATCAAGATCCTCCCGGCTCACGCGGCCACGAATCCCGACCGCCAGCGCCGTTTCATCCAGGAAGCCCAGTCCGCGTCCGCGCTGAACCACCCGAACATCGTGCACATCTACGACATCGACACCGCCGATGACGTGACGTTCATCGCGATGGAGTTCGTCGACGGCCGCGCACTCGACGCGGTGATCACCGAAGCCCCGCTGCCGATCGCGCAGGTGCTCGACTACGCGATCCAGGCGGCCGGCGCACTCGCGGCCGCGCACGAGGCCGGCATCGTGCATCGCGACGTGAAGCCCGCGAACATCCTGGTGAACCGGAGCGGCCAGTTGAAGATGCTGGACTTCGGCCTCGCGAAGCTGCTGCACCCGGCCGCCGACACCGAGACCTTCGTGCCGTCGAAAGTCCCCACGCCGGCGACCGCGATTGGCGTCGTCGTCGGCACGCCGGCGTACATGTCGCCGGAACAAGCCGAAGGCAGATACGTGGACGCGCGTTCCGACGTGTTCGCCTTCGGTGCGGTCCTCTACGAGATGATCTCGGGCCGCCGCGCGTTCGAGGGCCACTCCGCGCTCTCGATCATGGCGGCGGTGCTCCAGCATCAGCCGGCGCCGCTCTCGACGTTGTGCCCAGGCATTCCACCGGCGCTCGACGAGATCGTCACGCGCTGCCTCGAGAAGGATCCCGCCCGGCGGTACCCGTCAGCTGTGCAACTACGCGCGGCGCTCGAGGGGTTCCGCGCAACGCTCTCCGCTCCACGGCAAGCGCCCCCACGACGCGTCACGCGCCCTATCTTCGTGGCGCTCGCCATCGTCGCAACGCTCGCGGCTGGCACGGCCACGTGGGTCTCGGTTCGCGCGTCGAGAGTTCGCTGGGCGCGGCAGGTCGGTCTGCCGGAGATCGAGGCGCTCGTCGCCAGCGACAAGCCCGACGCGGCCTACCGTCTACTGGCGCAGGTGCAGGACATCATCCCTGACGACCCGCAGCTCACGCGGCTGACCAACGACGTGACGGACCCGGTTATCCTCGAGACAGCGCCGCCCGGCGTTTACGTCGAGACCAAGGGCTACCTGAATCCCGCGGGCGACTGGCTGCCGCTCGGGACGACGCCGTTGAAGAGCGCGCTCGTCCCGTTCGGGTATCGACGCTGGCGACTGACAAAAGACGGGTACGACC
>JBKPSY010000313.1:0-6059 GCA_046735235.1 Acidobacteriota bacterium
ACGGAACCGTCCCGAGGGCCTGATGAAGCTGCCCGAGGAGTGCCGTCCGTTCTACGAGCTGATGCAGATGGCGAAGCTCGTGCCGCGAGACTGACGGTGAAGTTCACATTCCGCGATCTGATTCGCCGCTCGGATCAAGAAGCCGACGGGTATTCCCGCGCGCTGCAGGCGGCTCGCGTGCGGGCGGCCTATCAACGCAGTTATTTCGCTCCGGCGCTCTTCAGCTTGATTCCGGTCGCGACGGACCTGATCGACAGCATGGCCGTCGACGTGCACTGGCGCCTGTACTACAACGACGTGTGGGTGGCGCGGCACACGGTCGAAGAGAACGCGACGCTGCTCATTCACGAGGTGGGGCACCTGCTGCGCGACCACGAGGCGCGAAAGAAGGCCGCCGGCATCAGGGATCATCGGCGCTGGAACACTGCGGGCGACTGCGAGATCAATGACGATCTCCACGCCGAGGGCCTGCCGCTGCCAGGCGACCCGCCGTTACCCGCCAAGTACGGACTGGAGAGTGGGGACACTGCCGAGGTGTACTACAAGCAGCTGCCGGCACCGCCCCGTGCAGACAGAGGCCAGGCGGCTGGTGAAAGCGCGCACACCGGGCAGGACTGCGGGTCGGGCGCACACGGCGAACGGCGAATCTGGGAGTTGCCGGAAGAGGATGAGCGCGAGGGAGGGACACCTGGTGTCGACCGCTTGAAGGGCGAGCTCGTGCGGCGCGAAGTAGCCCGGCGTATCGACGAGATCTCGGCCTATGCTGGCGAGATCTCACCTGCGTGGCGCCGGTGGGCCCGCGCTACCCTCGCACCGAAGGTCGACTACCTGGCCACGATCCGTCATGTGGTCCGTAGAGCCTTGCGTGAGAGTACGCTGGGCCGGTACGACCGCACCTACAGGCGGCCGTATCGACGGCAGGCGTGCTACGGCGAGTTCCTCATGCCCAGCTTCCACCAGCCACGGCCGCGGCCAGGATTTCTCATCGATACCTCCGGCTCGATGGAAGACTCACAGTTGGCGCGAGCCCTGGCGGAACTGGCGGGCCTGACCCGCCAGCTCGGGTACGCCGCAGACGTCGTCGTCGCGTGCTGTGATGCGGCGGTCCGTGACGTGCGGAAGGTCTTTGGAGCCGGGCAGGTCGAATTGTACGGCGGCGGCGGTACGGACCTGGAGGTCGGGCTGCGCGCGTTCGTCGAGAGAACGCACGATCCGATCGACCTGCTGGTGATTGTGAGCGACTGCCACACGACCTGGTCGAACGATGTGCCTCCGTTTCCCGTGATCACCATCCGCGTCGGCGACGGCGCACCGCCGCCCTGGGGAAATCGCCGCGGCAATACGGTGATTTCAATCGAGGACAGACGTGGCTAGCTGGGGACCACCGCTCGAGATCAGCCCGTGGCGGCGCCGCGGGCTGAAGATTCCACCGGACTCGTTTCGCGCGTGGGTCAGGCTGGGCACATGGGAATTCGGCATCGGCGTGCTCTTGTACGTGGTCTTTGGCTTCGGCACGCGACTGATCGCCTCGGCGCCTCACAGTATCGTCACCGTGTTCGACTTCACGAAGTGCTATGCCGCTCCGCCCGTCGCGCTGCCATGCGAACGCGTCGCGTACCGAGCGGGCGCACTGAACGCGGCGCTCGACGTGTGGTGTGGTCTGCTGCTGGTGGCTGTCGCGGCATGGCTCGTCTGGGATCTGTGGAGCGCGGCAGCGCCGAGGCCGATCACCGACGACTTCCTGAAGCTGCTCGATGACTCGTTCGCGCGGGACTGGCGCAGGCCCCGCACCTGGCCATGGACACGAGTGGCGTGGGCTTACGGCTTCGCGCTCGTTGGCGTCACATCGGCAGTGGGCATGTCGCTGCTGATTTCAGCGCTCTCCGCCTCACCGTCAGCCAGGGCGCCGACCGTTGAAACGTCCCAGGAGTTCAGAGTGATTCAGTAACATCAGCCATGAAGATTTCCATTCTTGATGATTATCACGACACGCTTCGGACGCTCGACTGCTTCGCAAAGCTGTCGGGCCACGAGATCAAGATCTGGAACGATCACGTCCAGGATGTTGATGCGCTCGCCGAACGATTGCAGGATACCGAAGTACTGGTACTGATCCGCGAACGGACCGAGATCCGGGCGCGGCTGCTTCATCGACTGGACAAGCTCCTGCTCATTAGTCAACGCAGCGTCTATCCGCACATCGACATCGAGGCTTGCACCGAGCTCGGAGTCATTGTTTCCTCGAGCCAACATCCGGGCACGCCGTCATATGCGACCGCGGAACTTACGTGGGCGCTGGTGCTTGCAGCGATGCGCCAGCTTCCGCAGCAGATGGCGGCCCTCAAAGCGGGAAAGTGGCAGATTGGCGTCGGCGACACCCTGCGCGGCAAGACGCTGGGCATCTACGGCTACGGCAGGATCGGGAGCGTCGTGGCAGGCTACGGCAGAGCGTTTGGGATGAATGTACTGGTGTGGGCGCGCGAGGGCTCACTCGAGCGGGCTCGAAGCGACGGCTATGTCGTGGCCTCCAGCAAGGAGGCATTCTTTTCGGAATGCGACGTCATTTCGCTCCACATGCGGCTGGTCGAAGCCACGCGCGGCATCGTGACTGCGGGTGACCTTGCCCGAATGAAGCCGACGGCCCTGCTCGTCAATACCAGTCGCGCTCCGCTGATCGAGCCGGGCGCATTGGTGGCGGCACTCAAGACGGGGCGTCCAGGCATGGCCGCGGTTGATGTCTATGAAGAAGAGCCGGTGCTCGACCAGAATCACCCGTTGTTTGCAATAGAGAACGTCGTGTGCACGCCGCACATCGGATATGTCACTCGCGACGAGTACGAAATTCAATTTGCGGAAATATTCGACCAGATCGTCGCGTATGCGACCGGCACGCCCATCAATGTCGTGAATCCACAGGTGCTGGAAGGCGCGAACCTGCGCCGTTAAGAAGTCACCAGCCGGAGGATTCTCCCGCAGCCATGGAAACAATGCTCGACTGACGCCCACTCCGCGGGCACAATCACCCTAGGTCGCGCGATGCGTCCACCGACGTCGAATCGAAGCCTTTTCGTGCTGCGCCTCGTGGCCGCTGCCGCCGCCGTGGTGGCGGCGCTCGGTGCGTGCGGTCATTCGTCCTACAACCCGTCGCCCACGGTGGTTCGCCTCGACATTACTGGCCCGACCAACCACCTCGTTCCCGCGGCCACCGGCCAGATGCACGCAGAAGCCACCTTCAGCGACCAGAGCCAGAGCGACGTCACCAACAGGGCGGCCTGGGTCTCGTCCGACGTCAACGTGCTCACGGTCTCATCAACCGGCCTCCTGCAGGCGCTGACCGTCGGTGTCGTGCAGATCCGAGCCACGTTCTCCGGAGTCAGCGCCGTGGCAAGCGTCGAGGTGCAGTCCGGTCCATGAGCGCGCAGCAAGCGGGGCGACAGGAGTTTCACCGTCACGGAGAGCGAAGAGTTACCGAGACCCTTCAGGGCTCAGGGGTGAATCACCACAAAATTGTCGTTGGAGTGACACCATGACGGCTCGCTCGATCGCCGCGCTCGGAATTCTCGTCGCCGCGTTGACGTTCGTGGCAGCGTGTCATCAGGACACGAAGACACCGGGCGCCAGCGGGGGCTCCGGAAGCGCCGCCGCCGATCCCGATCCTCACTGGGTCGTGCGGCAGAACCCCCGCGCGAAAGTGGCGCTCGTCTACGTGCACGGTGTCACTGGAGACATGGTTCAGACCTGGACGGCCTCCAACGGCAAGACGTTCTTCGATCTCGTCAACGAGAACGACGCTACCAAAGGCAAAGCCGACGCCTTCGTGTTCGGGTTTCCGTCCTATCTCTTCAAAGCCGGATCGTTCGACATCCGCGAAGCGGCGAACCGGCTGCACCTGCAGTTGAAGACGCAGGGCGTTCTCGACTACCCCGCGATTGTGTTCGTTGCGCACAGCATGGGCGGGCTCGTCGTGATGAAAGAGCTCCTCACAAATCGGGACATCCTGGCGAAGGTGCCCGTCGTCGTGTTCTACGCAACGCCGATGGAAGGGTCGCTCATCGCTGAAGTCGGCAAGGAGTTCTCCCCGAATTCCGCCCTCGCACAAATGACGCCGGCAGACGGCAACGCCCTGCTGCAGTCGCTGAGCGACGATTGGCAGTCGATTTCGGGCCCGCGCCCGCACGTGCGCTGCGCGTACGAAAAGACGCCAGTGGGCCCGGCGATGATTGTGCCTTGGGCGAGCGCAACGCGATTCTGCGAGGGCGCGCCGCCCGCCATCGAGGCAAGCCATATCACGATCGTGAAGCCGGATCGCCCCGGCGCTGACGCGATTCTGGTGCTGGTCAGCGCGCTGAATGACTACGTACTCGGCAAGTCGCTCGAAGCGAAGCTCGAAACGCCGGACTTCATTCAGGAAGGGGATGCAGCGGTTTTCGTACTGCACGACGCGCTCGGCAAGCAGACCGCTCGCCTGGTCAACAGCGGAGGCAGCCCGCTGACGTTCACGCTGGCGGAAATCTCAGATCCCACGAAGCTGTTTCTGTGGCCGGATGACACGCCGGAGGACATCAAGCCGCATGACAAGGTCGCCCTGGGCGTCGCCCTGTCCCGGTCCGCCACGGCCAACGAGTATCGCTTCACGATTCGCACGCCGATCGCGGACAAGAAGGTGATCGTGCGGGTGCCCGATCTTGCGGTTCTGGAGGCCCAGCGAGCCGCAGTGGCAAATCAGGTCGCCACCGACATCCAGGCCACGCTGAACGATCCGCAGCAGCGTCAGCGATTGCTCACAGCGCCCCAAGATGCCTCGTCGGAGGCCATCGTGCAAATCGCCCAGGCCGCCGTCTCGAAGCAAGCGTCGGGGCTTCCCGACCAGGCTCGTTGGGTGCTCACCGCGGATCTGCTCTCCGCGACAAACTGGCCATCGCTGGCAGCCCGAGCCCTCCGGAACGCCGAAGCCGTCGCCCCGTCGACCGCACGGAATCCAGCGGTGCAGCAGCTGGCCGGCATCGTCGCCGCGCAGTCGGGCGATCGCGAAATCTTCAAGGCCAGCCCCACGTCGGTCGCAAGCGCAGAAGCTATCGCGGCCTGGAAGGTCGCGCAGCCCCTGACCGCGCCCGCCAATGCCGCCGTCGCGACGACGCTGGCGAGCCAGATGAAGAGCATCGACACGCTCAAAGGCTTTGGGTTCAGTCTAGAGGGCGACCTGCAGCAGGCGACAGGCAATACGACGGCGGCCCAGACGGCGTACACGCGGGCCGCGAAGATTCGCCCGTCGCCCTCGTTGTCCTTGCGAATGCAGAAGCTGCAGCTGAGAGGCGCGGCCGTCGTTCAACCTCAAGTCCTTACGGAACGCGAGCGACGGAAAGCGACTGCAGCGCGGGCAGCCACGGTCGGCGGCGGGCCGTAGGTTTCATCCTGACGTCGAAGCCCTGATGGGCGGGATCGAGGGCGTCGACCGCGCCGCCTTCCTCTTGTCGACCCGTCATCAGCGCGCTGGCCGATCCTCGCATCGGCCTCCGACCGATCGCGATCGCCGACAATCGAAGTCTCGTCATCGCGGTCGAGCTGGATTTGTTCTCGGACGAATTCCGTCTGGATCTCGTCCGGCAAAGCACTATCCAAAGCGAAGCATCGGACCAATGAAACCGCGAGTTGATGGGCGCCGAACTGTGGCCCTCGGGTCTCATCGCGGATCCGACGCCGCCATTCGGGCTCTATCCAACCAACCTCAATCAGGTCGGCTCGGTGCAACTCGGAAATCCGTTCGCCGCATCCTCGTATCGCGATCGCTATTACAGTTTCTGCACGCCATGAATGCGCGGTTCGTGGTGCTGCGTTGCCGCTCAGAAAATCGCGAGCGGGTTCAGCGGAGATCCGGTGCCGCCCGGGACACGGAGCGGTGAGCCGACGAACAGAAACGTCCAGCGGCCCCGCTGCCGCGCTTCGCGGGCCAGCGGGTCCAGATCCAGGTTGTCGAGAAGCGGCATGCCGAGACTCACCAGCACCAGCTCGTGCAGCGGATTGGCCAGGCCCTCGACGCCCGAAGGCATGACATCGTTCAC
>JBKPSY010000314.1:0-9939 GCA_046735235.1 Acidobacteriota bacterium
GTCCTCGCGGACGGGTTTGCAAAGCTCGCCGACGCCGCCGCGAATCCCCCCGCATTGGCCGCCCCCGCGGCAGCGGTGGTCCCTGCCGCGCCCCCCGAGCCGCCCGCTCCTCCCGCACCCGACTACACCCGTGTCTTCGACTCGAACGACACGAAGGTGACGCCGCCCGTGACGCTCCGCCAGGACATGCCGCGCTGGGTGGCGCAGGCCAAGCCGCTGCCGCGCGGCGGTGCGCTCGAGCTGATCATCGCCGCCGGGGGCGTCGTCGAGCGGGCGACGCTGACGCAGGGGATGTCGCCGACCTTCGATCACCAGCTGCTCGAAGCCACCAAGAACTGGAAGTATCAACCGGCGACGCTCGACGGCCATCCGGTTCGCTACCGCAAGCTGATTCGAATCAATTTCCAGTGACGACCGCGCCGGCGGCCGCGGCGCGCTGACGTAGACTAGCCCTCCATGGGGCCGAGGCGCAGGGCGCTGCTCGTGGTCGCCGCCGTGTGCGTCGTGATCCCCGCGTGCGCGCGATCAGAGGCGGAGCCCCAGCCTCACACGCGTCCAGACATCCTCCTCGCAGCCGACAGCGAGCTCACGCCCGGCCACGTGGCGCGCGGCGAGAATTTCGGCACACTTCTTCACAACCAGGGCATAGACGACGAGCAGCGCGAGGCGATACTCGCGTCGCTCGAGGGCGTCTTCGATCCGAGGCGGATGCACGAGGGCCAGGCCTGGCGCGTGGATCGCGGCGCGAGCGGCCAAGTCAAGCTCCTCGAGTACGAGATCGATGGCCGCAGCGTGCTGCGCGTGACGCCGACCGTCGAGCGCGCAGGCGAGTTCGCTGCGGAGGTCGTGCCGTACGACGTGCACGTCACGCGCGCCACCGTCCGCGGCGAGATCAACCAGGAGACGTCGTCCTTGTTCGCCGCGATGGCGTCGGCGGGGGAGACTGCGGACCTGAGCGTCGAGCTCGCGGACATCTTTTCGGGCGAGGTCGACTTCAACAACGATCTCCAGCCCGGTGATCGGTTCGAGCTCCTGACCGAGAAAGCCGTGCGCGACGGGCGGCTGGTCGGGTATGGCAGCATCACCGCCGCGGCCCTCTCGAACGCGGGACGCCACCTGCAGGCGTTCCGCTTCCAGCCGGCCGGTGCGCCGCCCGGCTACTACGACGCGGAGGGACGCTCGCTGAAGCGCTTTTTCCTCAGGTCGCCGCTCAAGTTCGATCCCCGCATCACGTCAGGCTTCTCCACCAGCCGCTTCCATCCGATCCTCCATATCAGCCGCGCGCATCTCGGCGTCGACTACGCCGCGCCAATGGGCGCGCCCGTGGTGGCGGTGTCGGCCGGTGTCGTGACGTTGGCGGCCTTCACGAGCGGCGGCGGACGCACGGTGCGTCTGCGTCACGCGAGCGGCTACGAGAGCGGCTACCTGCACCTCTCGGCGTTTGGTCCCGGCATCCACGTCGGTGCGCACGTCTCGCAGGGACAGCTGATCGGCAAGGTCGGCATGACGGGTCTGGCCACCGGTCCGCACCTGCACTACGAGCTCCGGAAAAACGGCGCGGTTGTGAACCCGCAGAACGAACACAAGAAGCTGCCGCCCGGAGAGCCGATCCCGGCGTCGCAGATGGACGCGTTCCGCGCGGCACGCGACACCGCGCTCGCATCGCTCGGCACTCCCGCGCCACCGGCTGCTGCCACCCTGGCCTCGCGCTGAGACAGTAGGGCGGGGCTTCAGCCCCGCCAGCGAGTGAGTGCCGCCGTGACATTCATGCCGGGGCTGAAGCCCCGGCCTACTGCGCTCCTGTGTACAATCGAAGATTCATGGCAACGCTTCATCCGTTCAGGGCACTGCGTCCCGCGCCAGCGGCCGCACCGGCGGTCGCCGCCGTGCCGTACGACGTCATAAACGCCGACGAGGCGCGCGCGCTGGCGGCCGGCAAGCCGCTCAGCTTTCTTCATGTCTCTCGTGCGGAGCTCGGGCTCCCGGCGTCGACCGATCCGTACTCGGAGGTCGTCTACGACTCCGCGAAGCAGAACTTCGATCGGCTGAAGTCCGCGGCGCCGCTCGTCGTGGACGACGCGCCCAGCGTGTATTTCTATCGGCTGCGAATGGCCTCGCACGTGCAGACGGGCCTGGCGGCGTGTTACTCGCTCGACGAATACGACGGCGACGTCATCCTGAAACACGAGAAGACGCGGAAGGACAAGGAAGACGACCGCACCCGCCACATGCTCGAGCTCGGCGCCCAGACGGGACCGGTGTTCCTGACGTACACGGCGACGCCGGAGATCGACGCGCTCGCGGCGTCAGCAACGGCGGGGTCGCCGCTCTACGACTTCACGGCCGAGGACGGCGTGCAGCACACGCTCTGGCGCGTGTCCGGAGACGCGGTGTCGGCCCTCGTTGCGGCGATGGGCTGCGTGCCGCGGCTCTACATCGCCGACGGCCACCACCGCGCGGCGTCGGCTTCCCGCACGCGCGCAGAGCTGCGGAGACGCGGTGAGAGGCGGCCCGAGGCCGACACGTTCCTGGCCGTCGCGTTTCCGCACGACCAGGTGCAGATCCTCGCCTACAACCGGCTCGTGAAGGACCTCGACGGCAAGCGGCCCGGCGAGCTGATCGAGGCGGTGGGGAAGACGCACCAGCTCACGCCGGGCCCGGCGGTCCCTGCCAGGCAGGGCGAGGTTTCGATGTTCGTGGCTGGCCAATGGCTCACCGTGCCATTGAAGCGATCGTCAGGCCGTTCGCCGAGCGATTCGCTGGACGTCTCACTGCTGCACGACCAGATCCTGGCGCCGTCTCTCGGCATCGGCGACGAGCGAACCGACAAGCGGATCGACTTCGTCGGCGGCGGCCGCGGCACGAGCGCTCTGGAGCACGCCGTGGGCAGCGGCAAGGCGGCGGTCGCGTTCTCGCTGGCGCCCGTGAGCGTGAAGGACCTGATGGCGATCTCCGACGCCGGCGAAATCATGCCGCCGAAGAGCACGTGGTTCGAGCCCAAGCTCCGCGACGGCCTGCTCATCCACGAGTTCTAGCCCCAAAGCCCAGAGCCCAGAGCCCAGAGCCATGCTTGTCCTCGTCGCCGACCAGTTCGAATCGTCCGGCCTCGACGGCCTGAAGCAGGCCGGCTGCGAGGTCGTCTACGACGCCCAGCTCGGCGACGAGACGCTGGTCGCTGCGCTGAAGCACAGTCAGGCCGACGTCCTGGTCGTTCGCTCGACAAAGGTGACGGCCGAGATGATGGATCAGGGGCCGCTCGCCCTGATCGTCAGGGCGGGCGCCGGGTACAACACGATTGACGTCAAGGCCGCATCCGCGCGCGGTATTTACGTCTCGAATTGCCCGGGCCGCAATGCGGTTGCCGTGGCGGAGCTGGCGGTTGGCCTGCTGCTGTCGCTCGATCGGCGGTTGCCGGACGCGGTCGCCGATCTGCGCGCCGGCAAATGGAACAAGAAGGAATTTTCGAAGGCCGCCGGCCTGAAGGGACGCACGCTGGCGCTCCTCGGCTACGGCAACATCGCGCGGGAGGTGGCCGTGCGGGCGCGCGCGTTCGGGATGCACCTCTCCATCTGGAGCCGCCACCTGGCCGGCAGCGCCGTGGACCTCGCGGCGCTCGGCCTCGATGCGGGGCCGCACGACCTCAGCGTCCGGCTTGCGGCGTCGCCCGAAGACGCCGTCGACGGCTGCGACGCGCTGAGCATTCATCTCGCCCTCGCGCCAGAGACGCGTGGGCTGGTCAACGCAGCGCTGCTCGCGCGGCTGAAGCAGGGCGCGTTCGTGATCAACACGTCGCGCGCGGAGATCGTCGACCAGGACGCACTCGAAGCGGCCGCCCGCACCCGTGGCCTTCGCGCGGCGCTCGACGTCTTCCGCGGCGAGCCCGAGGGCGGCGCCGCGGCCTTCTCGGATTCGATCGTCGATGTGCCGACCGTCTACGGGACCCCGCACATCGGCGCCTCCACCGAGCAGGCGCAGGAAGCCATCGCGGCCGAAACCGTCCGCATCGTCCGGACGTTCAAGGACACCGGCAAGGTGCCCAACGTCGTGAATCTCGCGACGCGGACGCCGGCGACGTGCCGTCTGATCGTTCGTCACCGCGATCGTCCCGGAGTGCTCGCGCACGTGTTCGATCAGCTGCGTGCCGCGGCCATCAACGTCCAGGAAACCGAGAACGTCATTTTCGCCGGCGCCGAAGCGGCCGTCGCCCGCATCAACCTCGACGGCCGGCCGACCGACGCCGCGCTGGCGCTCATCGCGTCGGGCCATCCCGACGTCCTCAGCGTGCAGCTCGTCACCATTTGAGGCGCCGGCTCGGGGCCCGGTTTAGAATAGGGGTTCCTCGCATTCAGGGCGCCATCATCAGGAGTTCGTGATGTCCACAACGGCCACCGCACGTGTCTTCAACTTTTCCTCCGGCCCGGCGGTCATGCCGGTGCCTGTGCTCGAGCAGATACAGCGCGATCTGGTCTCGCTGCCGGGCGTCGGGATGTCGATTCTCGAGGTGAGCCATCGCTCGAAGATCTTCGAGGAGGTCATCGCGAAGGCCGAGGCGGATCTCCGGGCGCTGGCGAACATCCCGCCGAACTACAAGGTGCTGTTCCTGCAGGGCGGCGCGAGCCTGCAGTTCTCCATGGTGCCGCTCAATCTGCTGACGCCCGGCACGACGGCGGACTACGTCATCACCGGCACGTGGACGGACAAGGCCGCGAAGGAAGCCAAGAAGGTCGGTTCGGTGAAGATCGCGGCGACCTCGGAGGCCGACAACTTCAGCCGCATCCCCGAGGACTCGGAGATCGCCCTGACGCCAGGCGCGGCGTACGTGCACATCACCTCGAACAACACGATCGAGGGCACGCAGTGGCACCGGCTGCCGCAAGTCGGCGACGCGCCGCTCATCAGCGACGCCTCGTCCGACATCCTCAGCCGGCCGTTTGACGTCTCGAAGCACGGCCTGATTTTCGCGGGCGCGCAGAAGAATCTCGGCCCCTCCGGCGTGACGCTGGTGATCGTCCGCGAGGACTTGCTCGCGCGGTCGACGAAAGCCCTGCACACGATGCTGAACTACGCCGTGCAGGCGGAGAACGGCTCGCTCTACAACACACCGCCGTGTTTTTCGATCTACGCCGTCGGCCTGGTGCTGCAGTGGCTGAAGGCGCAGGGCGGACTCGAGGCCGTCGGCAAGGTGAACGAGCGGAAGGCCGGCAAACTCTACACGGAGCTGGATCGCACGGGCTTCTGGCGTCCCACCGCGCGCAAGGCCGATCGCTCGCAGATGAACGTGACGTTCCGGCTGTCGAGCGAGGAGCTCGAGAAGCAGTTCGTGAAAGAGTCGACCGCGGCCGGGTTCGACGGCCTGAAGGGCCACCGTTCCGTCGGCGGCATGCGCGCCTCGATCTACAACGCGTTCCCCGAGAGCGGCGTCGACGCGCTCGTCGACTTCATGCGCGACTTCGAACGGCGCAACGGATAAGGCCTACGGCGCTGGAGGCGGACGACGACGGCGTCCCCTCCGGCGGCGTCGACGGCGTTGCGGCTGGTCGGCACCGGAACCTTCCTGCGGCAGGACCGTCCCTTCGAGAAACCCCTTCCAGTGCTCGAGGACCTCGGGCGCGCGGCCGTGGATCTCCAGCCACGTCATCGCCTCGTTGAACGGCCCGCGATGCACCAGCGCGCGGCGGGCGCGCGGTGACGCCTCGAGATCCAGCAGCCGATGCTGCAGCCCGAGAATCTGGCGCAGGCGCTCGACGTCGCGGCGCGGCAGCTGCATCCGGCCGAGCGTGGCGGGCGGCTCGCGCTCCGGCTCGGTGCCGTCCTCGAATCGGCGCGGACGACGCCCCGCCGAGAAGCCCCGTGGGGCGAGCAGCGTGCCGAGCAGTATCGGATTCGTGAGGGATTCGGGAATGCCCTCGAAGCCGTGACGGTAGCGGTCGAGCTGTTCCAGGAACGGCCAGAGCGCCTGGCCGCCATCGCGCATCAGCTCAGGCGCTAGATGCTCGAGCAGGCCGACCTCACCGAGCTGGTGGAAGGCCCCTGCCGAGGATCCCGATCGCAGGATCTTGTAGAACTCCTCGAGCAGCCGCGCCGGCGAGGCCTTCGCGATGAGCGGCGCGTGCCGTCGAATCGCATCGACGACCTCCGGATCGATCGTGAAGTCGAGGCGCGCGGCGAGTACGACCGCCCGGAGCATCCGGACCGGGTCTTCCTCGAAACGGACGTTCGGATCGCCAATCGAGCGAATGACACGCGCCTTCAGGTCTTCGAGGCCGCCCGTGTAGTCGATGATCGAGAACGTCGCGATGTCGTAGAAGAGCGCGTTGACGGTGAAGTCGCGGCGGAAGGCATCCTCTTCCGGCGTGCCGAAGGTGTTGTCGCGCGGATGCGCATGCGGACGGTCGCGCCGGCCGGGCTCGGCGACGGCCGCCTGCTCGTTCGCTTCGGCGACGGCGGCTTCCTGCTCGGCGAGCTCCTGCTCCGAGAGCTGCCGGCGGAACGTCGCGACCTCGATGGTCTTCGTCCCGAACTTCACGTGCACCAGCCGGAAGCGCCGGCCGATGATCCAGCAGTTGCGGAAGAGCCGCTTGACTTCGTGTGGATGCGCGGAGGTTCCGATGTCGAAGTCTTTCGGGCGGCGTCCGAGCAGCAGATCGCGCACGCTGCCGCCGACGAGAACCGCCCGATACTCGTACTGATGGAGCCGCGTCAGCACCTTCAGCGCGTCCGGATCGATCATCGATCGCGAGATCGGATGGTCGGCGCGCGCGATGACCGTCGGCGGGGGCATCCTGAAACAGGCATTCTATCAAGGCCCCGCCAGACTCTGTGCAACTTATTGCTGCTAGGCCGGTTACGGTCCGCCGTCTCGCCCTGGCCGGTGTAGTAGTATTCCGGGATGGTCCCGGTGGCGGCGGGAGTGCTGGCGGTGCTGGTCGGGACGGCGGTCCCAGTCAAGGCGGCGGACCCCCTCGCCGAAGCGCGCGCCTACTACAACCAGGAGCTTTTCGAGCTGGCGATGAAGTCGGCGTCGGCCGCGCGTGCCGACGAAACAGTCGCCGACGAGGCATCCCTCATCATCGCCCGCGCCAACCTCGAACGGTATCGCCAGACCCACGACTCGCAGAACCTGATCGCGGCCCGGGACGCGCTGCGCGTGGTGGACGCCACGAAGTTGTCGCCCAGGAACCAGGTCGAGCTGATGCTCGGCCTCGGCGAGTGGCTGTTTCTCAACGAGCGCTATGGCCCCGCCGCGGAGCTCTTCGACACCGCGCTCGGCAGAGACGAGGCGTTTCCCGCGGAGGCGAGAGATCGGATCGTGGACTGGTGGGCGACGTCGGTCGATCGCCACGCGCAGGTGACGCCCCTTCACCGCATCGAGCTCTACGAGCGCATCGTCAATCGGATGGACGCCGAGCTGCGTACGCATCCGGGGTCCACCGCGGCCGCCTACTGGCTGCCCGCGGCGGCCCGATCGATGGGCGACCTCGATCGAGCCTGGACGTCCGCGATCGCCGGATGGTTGCGCGCCCGCGTCACGGCCGAGCACGGCGCCGCGCTTCGGGCCGATCTCGATCGGCTCGTGCAGACCGCGATCATCCCGGAGCGCGCGCGAGAAATGGCGGGCCCGCAACACGACACGCGCGACGCCGTAGACGCGATGAACTCGGAGTGGGAGAACCTGAAGAATCAGTGGCAGTGACGGCGGGGCTGAAGCGCCGCCCTACGTACTTACGGACGACCTGACCCCTGTCCCCTGATCCCTGTCCCCTGATCGAGCATCCCACCACGCCCTGACCGCCGTGGCGCTCAAAATCAACGCGCCGCCTCCGAACTGCCACGGTCCGGGCTTCTCGCCGTGGACCATCCAGGACCAGATCGGGTTGAGCACTGGCTCGAGCAAGAGGAGCAGCGAGGCTTCCACTGCCGGGACGCCGGGCAGTCCCTTCGAGAGGCAGGCATACGCGAGGCCGATCTGCACCACGCCGAGAAAGATCACAATCGACCAATCGTGCAGGCTCACACCGGTAATTGGCAGCGCGGGCCAGAGGGCGAAGATCGCGGAGATTGCGGTGCCGGTGAGCAGCGCAGGCTCGATCGCCGCGCCGTCAGGGGAGCGGGTCCCGAGCCAGCGCAAGCCGATCACGGTTGCGGCCCAGGTGAGCCCGCTGGCGGCGGCCGCGACGTTGCCGACGAAGGGGCTGGGGGCCGTGCCGATTGGCGCTTCCTTGCCGACGAAGAAGAATGACAACCCCACCGCGAGCGCGAACATGAACCAGAGGTCGGCCTTTACCACGCGCTCGCCCAGCAGAAACGGCGCCGCGAGCAGCACATACAGCGGCGCGGTGTCCTGCAGGAAGATGGCGTCGGCTGCCGTGGTGAGCTTCGTGGCCTGGACGAACAGGATCAGCGTCGCGGCGTAGAACACGCCCACGAGGATCATGGAGGGGCTGGGACGTCGCCGGGAGTTCGGCAGCAGGATCGCCAGCGTCACCACCGCCACGGCCGAGCGGAGCGACGCGACCTGCCAGCCCGTGAGCGACGCGGACTTGATTGCCGCGCCGCCTGTCGAGAAGAGCGCCGCGGCAGCGAGCACCAGCAGTCGTGGTCTGAGCGCCGCGGCCTCGCCCTTGATCATGGTGTGCTCGATGCTGGGGCCTGCTACGGTCCTACCAGCAGACAGCCGCCCGCCGCCAGCTGCACGCGCCCTGACCCCTGATCCCTGACCCCTGATCCCTGCTCCCTGATCCCTAACTCTTCGCATCCCGCCAGTTGTCACCGGCACCCACGTCCACGTCGAGCGGAACGGCCAGCGACGCCGCGTGCATCATGCGCTCGCGGACGAACGCCTTGTATTCCTCAGCCACGTCGCGATCGACCTCGAAGACGAGCTCGTCGTGCACGGTCAGGATCATCCGGCACTGCGGGCGCTTGCCGGGAGGCGTCCGTTCGGTGAGCCCCTCGTGGATCGCGATCATCGCGCGCTTGAGGATATCGGCGGCCGTGCCCTGGATCGGCATGTTCACCGTCATCCGTTCGGCTGCCGCTCGCACGGCGCCGTTGCGGCTCGCGATTTCCGGCACCAGCCGCCGGCGTCCGAACATGGTCTTCACGACGGCGGTGCGGCGCGTCTCTTCCAGGGTGCGGTCGATGAAGACCCGCACGCGCGGGAAGCCGGCGAAGTACGCGTCGATGAACTCCTGCGCGGCCTGCTGCGTGACGCCGATGTCCTTTGCCAGCGTGAAGGCCGTTTTCCCATAGAGCAGCGCGTAGTTGATGATCTTCGCGCGCCGGCGCAGCTCGTACGGATCGAGGCCGCTGTCGGCGCCGAAGACCTTGAGCGCCGTGCGATCGTGGATGTCCTCGCCGCGCTTGAACGCCTCGATCAGCGTCTCGTCGCCCGAGAGATGCGCGAGCACGCGGAGCTCGATCTGCGAGTAGTCGGCCGAGATCAGCAGGCAACCCGGATCGGCGATGAACGCGCCGCGGATCTCCCGGCCGAGCTCGGTGCGAATCGGGATGTTCTGCAGGTTCGGATCGGAGCTGCTCAGGCGTCCGGTGGCCGCGACTGCCTGGTTGAACGACGTGTGGACGCGCCCGGTCTCCGGGTTCACGAGCAGCGGCAGCGCGTCGATGTAGGTGCCTTTCAGTTTCTGGAGGCCGCGCCACTCGAGCACGAGGCGAGGCACCTCGTGCGACTCCGCCAGTTCCTCGAGCACGTCGGCGGCAGTCGATATCGCGGCCGCTCGACGCGCCGAAGATCTTGAGCGCGGTCCGCTCGTGGAAGTCGGCGCCTTCGCGGAAGGCGTCCACGAGCACCGGGTCCTCAGCGAGGTGCGCCAGCACGCGGAACTCGATCTGCGAGTAGTCGGCGGAAATGAGCAGATGCCCGGGAGCCGCAACGATGGCGCGGCGGATCTCGCGTCCGGTTTCAGTGCGGATCGGGAT
>JBKPSY010000315.1:0-19805 GCA_046735235.1 Acidobacteriota bacterium
GGATGTGAACGCTGTTCACATAACACTGTTCACCTCGGGAACACAGTTCAGACTCATGGGAATTAAAGAACGTCATGACCGCGAACGCTCCGCCGTTCGCGAGGGAATCCTTCACGCCGCGCGCGAGCTCTTCGTCACGGAAGGCTACCGCACCGTGTCGATGCGAAAGATCGCCGAGCGCATCGAGTACAGCCCGGCCGCGATCTACGGCTACTTCGCGAGCAAGGACGAAATCTTCTACGCGCTCGCCGAGGAAGGCTTCGGGATGATGCGCGAGGCGTCGCGCGATGCGGCCGTGGACATCGACGACCCGCTCTTGGCGCTGCGATCGACGTTCTGGTCGTACTACCGTTTCGCCAAGGAGCAGCCGCAGTACTTCGAGCTGATGTTCGTCGACCGCTCCGTGCCCGAGATCACCGACCCCGACCGATTCACGGCGCTGATCGAGATGTGGCAGGCCGTCCACGAGCGCATCGAGCGCTGCGTCGAAGCGGGCGTCTTCCCCGCCACGCTCAACGTCACCGCCGCCTTCCACATTCTCTGGGCATCGCTCCACGGCGCCGCGACGCTGCATCTCTGCCAGCGCCTCGGTCCTGGCGAGAGCCCGGACCTGCTGGCGGCCGACACGCTCGACGTCGCCATCGCCGGCCTGCGCTCCGGCGTGCAGACGACGTTTGTCGCGTCGCCGTGCCATGACATCGCCGCGTCGGCGGCTGCGCTGACTGCTTCGGGAGTCCCTGACCATGCGTAAGTCGCTTCCTCCGCTTGTCGTCGCCGCCGCCATCGCCGGCTCGGGCCTTGCCTTGAGCAGTTGCGACGGCAAGGGGTCGGCCGAGCCGCTCGAGGCCTCGAAGAATGTCGTCAAGGTCGAAGCGCCGTCGGTGCCGGTCACGACGGTCGCGGCCGGTGAGCTCACGGCGTCCCTGGCCATCTCGGGCAGCCTGTCGGCCCGGAGCCGCGTGGCGGTCGTCCCGAAGATGTCGGGCACCCTGACGAAGGTGCTGGTCGACATCGGCTCACGCGTGAGGGCGGGCCAGACGGTGGCCCTGCAGGACACCCGCGAGCTCGACGCGCAGGTCGATGCGGCGACGGCCGCCGTCGCGGTCGCCAAGGCCTCGCTCGAACAGGCGGAGGCGTCGCTCGCGAACGCGACTCTCGAATACGACCGGTCGAAGAACCTCTTCGAGAAGGGCGCGCTCGCGCGCCAGCGGCTGGACTCGTCGGACACGGCGCTGCGCACCGCGAAGGCGCAGCGTGACCTTACCCAGGCGACCGCGCAACAAGTGGAGGCCTCGCTTCGTCGCGCGCGCGAAGTGCGTCGCGACGCCATCCTCACCGCGCCGACCTCGGGCGTCGTGGTCGAGCGCAATTACGACAGCGGCGCGCTCGTCGGACCAGGCGACAACAAGGGCGTCGTCGTGGTCGCCGACACGGGCGAACTGAAGCTCCAGGCCGGCGTCTCTGAGCTCGACGCCGGTCGACTGAGAGTTGGCATGCCGGCGGTGATTTCCGTCCAGGCCCGCCCCGGCCAGACGTGGACCGGCCGGCTCGTGGCGCTGGCGCCCGAAGTCGACGCGCGCAACCGTCATTTCCAGATCGAAGTCCGCGTGCAGAACGAGAAGGACGAGCTGCTCTCCGGAATGTACGCGACGGCCTCGATCGAAACGGGACATGTCGCCTCGACCGTGCTCGTCCCGCGCGAAGCGGTGACCTCGCATGACGGCGCCCGCGTCGTCTATCGCGTCGCCAACAACGTCGCGACGTCCGTTCGCGTCAGCGAAGGTCTCAGCGACGGAACGCGGGTGCAAATTCTCGCGGGCCTGTCGGCCGGAGACGTCATCGTCGCTGACGGCCGCAAGCCGATCGAGACCGGCACGACGGTACGCCCGGTCAAAGTCGATCAGCCGGTGTCGCAACAGTAGTCATTCCGTTCCGCCGTTCGCAGAGCCGTCATCATGTGGATTTCGAATACCTCGATCAAGCGGCCGGTCTTCGCCACGATGGTCATCGTGAGCTTCATGGTGCTCGGCATCGTGTCGATGAGCCGGCTCGGCGTCGACCTGTTCCCGAGCATCAACTTCCCCTACATCACGGTGACCGTACCCTACCCCGGGGCGGCGCCCGAGGAAGTGGAAACGCTCGTCACCAAGCCCATCGAAGATGCCGTCGCCGGCATCAACGGCGTGAAGCGCATCGAGTCGCACTCGCGTGAGTCGTTCGCGCAGATCGGCATCGAGTTGAGGCTCGAAATCGATCCGCAGCAGGCCGCCGCCGAGGTGCGCGAGAAGGTCGCTGCCATTCGCGGCTCGCTGCCCCGCCAGATCGAGGACCCGACGATTCAGCGCTTCGACGTCGCCGCGCTGCCGGTGATGGTGTTCGCGGTCGGCTCCTCCAAACCGTCGGACGTCACGCGCCGCACCGTCGAAGACAGGCTGAAGCCCCTGATCGAACAGATCGACGGCGTCGCCGCGGTGCAGGTGAACGGCGGCGAGGTCCGCGAGATTCAGGTCAACCTGGATCCCGGCCGTCTCGAAGCGCTGGGACTGCCCGTGCAGGCCGTCGCCGACAAGCTCGCGTACGAAAACCTCGATCTGCCCGCCGGAAAAGTCGTGCGCGAGGGCCAGAACATCGCGCTCCGCACGAAAGGCGAGTTCCGGTCGACCGCCGAGATCGAGAACGTGATCCTCAGGTCCGCGGGCGGCTCCACCGTGCGCGTCAAGGACGTCGGCACGGTGATCGACGGCTACAAGGAACGCGAATCGACAACGCGCCTCAACGGCGCCGATGCCGTGTCGTTCGCGGTCCGTAAGCAGTCCGGCGCCAACACGGTCGAGATTTCCAAGCGCGTGCTCGCGCTGCTCGCCAAGGTGAAGCCGTCGTTCCCGGATCTCCAGATCAGCCCGGTCCACGACGACGCGGACTTCATCAAGTCGAACGTCGACCAGGTGCGCGAGCACATCATCTTCGGCGGCATCATGGCCGTGTTCGTCATCTTCATTTTCATGCGCGACTGGCGCTCGACGCTGATCTCGGCGCTGGCGCTGCCGACGTCGGTCATCGCGACGTTCTTCTTCATGTATATCGCCGGCTTCACCATCAACATGATGACGTTGATGGCGTTGTCGCTGGTCATCGGCATCCTCATCGACGACGCGGTCGTCGTGCGCGAGAACATCTACCGCCACATGGAAATGGGCGAAGACCCGATGACCGCGGCCCGAAACGGCACGGCACAGATCGGGCTCGCCGTCATGGCGACGACGTTCACGATCCTGGCGGTGTTCCTCCCGGTCGGCTTCATGACCGGTATCGTCGGACAGTTCTTCAAGTCGTTTGCGCTGACGATTGCCTTCGCGGTGGCGATGTCGCTGCTCGTGGCGTTCACGCTCGACCCGATGCTCTCGTCGCGCTTCGTGCGCTTCATCCCGGAGTCGGAGCGGACGCGGACGCGGATGGGCCGGTTCTTCGAGAGCATCGGCCATCAGTACGACAAGCTCGACGCTGGTTACGGCCGGGTGCTGCGCTGGTCCCTCGCGCGCCCCTGGACGGTCCTCGCAATGGCCGGCGCGATCTTCCTGGCGAGCCTGTCGCTTGTCGGGATGATCGGCACGGAGTTCGTGCCCGACGAGGACCGCGGCGAATTCCACGTGCTGGTGGACCTGCCGCCCGGCACGTCGTTCGATCAGAGCGTGGCGCGCGTGTCGCAGATCGAGCAGACGCTCGGCAAGATTCCCGAAGCCTTGCAGGTCTTCAGCACCGTCGGCCTCCAGGGCGAGGTCCGTTCTGCCGACATCCAGGTCACGCTGACGAAGAAGAACCTGCGGAAGCGCGGCATCGCCGAGATCAAGGCCGGCGTGCGCGAGGAGATGGCGAAGATTCCATTCGCCGAGATCCGCGTCACCAAGCCGCAGTTCCTGCAAGGCGCGCCGAATGAGCCGCCGCTCGACATCTACGTGCGCGGCGACAACCTGCAGGAGCTGCAGCGGATCAGCGACGAGCTGACGACGAAGATCAAGCAGATCCCTGGCGCCGTCGACATCAAGAGCTCGCTCGTCTCGGGGCAGCCCGAGATGGTCGCGCGCATCAACCGCGAGATGGCGGCCGACCTCGGGTTCGACGTCGGCGCCATCGGCGGTCAGCTGCGCGGCATGGTCGAGGGTATCGTCCCCACGAAGCTGCGAGACGGGGACCGCGAGCACGACATCCGGGTCCGGCTCGCGCCGGAGTCCCGCAACGACTTCGCCACGATCAGCCGGACGCCGCTCTATGCGCCAACGGGCGCGGTCGTGCGGGCCTCCGACATCGTGCACCTCGAGCCGGGCGTGGGCCCGAGCAGCATCGACCGCGAGCAGCGGCGGCGCCAGGTCAAGGTCGGCGCGGATCTCTCGGGTTCGCGCCCTCTCGGCGACGTGAGCGAGGACGTCCAGAAGGCGCTGGCGTCGGTCACGATGCCGGCCAACTTCGAGCACGGGTTCGCCGGAGACGTCGAGCTGATGCAGGAATCGGCCGCCGCGATGGGCCTGGCGATGATCCTGGCCGTCGCGTTCATCTACATCGTCCTGGCATCGCAGTTCGAGTCGTTCGCCGAGCCGATGCTCATCATGCTCTCGTTGCCGCTGGCGGTCGTCGGCGCGCTGCTGGGGCTGCTCGTCACCGGGCACCACATCGGCATGCCGGCCATGATCGGCGTCGTGATGCTGATGGGCCTCGTGACGAAGAACGCGATCCTGCTCGTGGACTACACCAACCAGCTGCACCGCGAGGAGGGCCTCCCGGTCGTCGACGCGCTGCTCAAGGCGGGCCCCGTCCGGCTGCGGCCGATTGTCATGACGACGCTGGCGATGATCCTGGGCATGCTGCCGTCGGCCATGGGCCGCGGTGACGGCGGCGAGTTCCGCGCGCCGATCTCGGTGGCGACGATCGGCGGGCTCATCACCTCCACGCTCCTCACGCTGCTGGTCGTACCGGTGTCGTACCTGCTGCTGTCGCGCCTCCTGGGTTGGATGCGCCGGAAGCGCACGGCGGAGGCGCGCCTGAGCCCCGCGCTTCGCGTGACGGGAGCGATTCTGCTCGCGCTGCTCCTGGGCGGCTTGATCGCGGCGTCGAACGCGTTTGGCGGCACGCTGGATGAGGGGCAGGCGCCATCCAATCCACCCCTGGCGCTGACGTTCGACACGGCGCTGGAGATCGCCCTGCGCGAGAACAACGTGCTGAAGGTGGACAAGGAAGTCGTCCACGCCGCCGAAGGCAAGGTACAGGAGGCGCGCGCGAACTTCCTGCCGACGCTCGACCTGTCGTATTCGTACACGCCCGCGCAGCAGTTCCCGCTGATTCGAATTCCTGCGGGTATCTTCGGGGACAACGAGCAGACGTTCCAGGCCGCCTTCACGCGCCAGAACATCATGCAGCTCAGCTTCGCCCAGCCGCTTTATACGGGCGGACGCCTGCGCAACAACTACGCGATTCAGGCCGCTGCCTCTGACGGGGCGCGAGCGACGCTGGAGCGCGCACGACAGGAACTGATCCTGCAGGTGGTCGAGTCGTTCTATCGCGCGCTGCTGCAGGAACAGGGCGTGTCGGTGGCGGAGGAGGGCGTCAAGCTCGCGCAGCAGCAGCTGGATCTCGCGAAGACCCGCTTCGAGGCCGGCACCGCAGCCCGCTTCGACGTGCTTCGCGCCGAAGTCGACGTCGCGAACGCCAAGACCACGCTCATCCGCGCCAGGACGAACGTGGACATCGCCTATCAGGCGTTGCGGTCGGTCCTGTCACTGCCGACCTCCACGCCACTGACCCTCCAGGGGACGCTCGAGCAGATCGAGAGGCTGCCCGAGCAGGGCGAGCTGCTTGCCAAGCTCGATGGCCGTCCGGACTTTCGCGCCATTACCGCTCAGCGGACCATCGCCGAGCGATCGGTCGCGCTGGCCAGCGGAGAGATGAAGCCGAACTTCGCGCTCACGGGCAACCTCCAATATCAGCAGGATGCCTTGAACAACACGTTCGTGGACGCATCGAATCGCAGCTACGCGGTGGGCTTCGCCTTTCGCCTTCCGCTGATGGCCGCGCCTGCCGCCACGGCGCGGAAGGTGACCGCCGAGGCGGAAGTGCGCCAGGCGAAGAGCAGCCTCGATGCCGCGCTCGACAGCGGTCGGCTCGAGGTGACATCCGCCTACACCGAGTGGGTGGCGTCGAAGGATGTCGTCGACGCGCAGCAGAAGGCGTTGGACCTGGCGCGCGAGAGCTTGTCGATCGCGCAGGTGTCGTACGAGAACGGCCTGATCACGTCGATCGAGCTGTCGGACGCGCGACAGTCGATGCTTCAGACGCAGTGGAATCTGATGCAGGCCAAGTTCGCGCAGATCCTCGCGGCCGCGCGGACCCGGTTCGCCGCAGGATTGACGTAAACCGCTCCGGCGTCCTGCGGCCCCTACAACTCCACGCTCAACGGACCAAATTGCCCGGCGTACCGCCGGGCGAACTCCTCGCGGCTGTACGAGTGGCTCGTCCCGCCGAGATGCTCGAGCGCGTAGGTCGCCGCCACGCTCCCCATCCGGCCGCAGGTCTCCGCGTCGGCCTCGGCGACCAGCCCTTTCATGAACCCCCCCCGGAACGCGTCACCGACGCCTGTCGGATCGACGATCCGGAACGGCTCCACGGCGGGCACGTCCACCTGCCCCTCCGAGGTGATGAGCGACGAGCCGTTCTCACCTCGTGTCACCACGAGCATCCGGGTGCGAGCGACGAGCGTCGCCTCGTCCACCTCGGTCTTCTGTTTCAACAGCTCCAGCTCGTAGTCGTTCACGATCAGCACCGTCGACGCCTCGAGCCCCTGCGCCAGCTCGTCGCCGGACATCCGGGCGCACTGCTGGCCCGGGTCGAAGATGAACGGAATCTCCAGGGTCCGGCACTCGTCGGCGTACTGCAGCATCGCCGTCGGATCGTTCGGCGAGATGATCGCCAGGTCCACACGGCCCGCCGATCTGAACGAAAGCTCCGCCGCGTTCGCCATCGCGCCCGTGTAGAACGACGCGATCTGGTTGTTCTCGAGGTCCGTGCTGCAGAAAAACGACGCCGTGAACTTGCCCGGCACGTCGGCGACGAGCGACGTGTCGACGTGGGCCGCCTCCAGCCACTGGCGGTAGTCACCGAAGTCCTGCCCTGCGGTGGCCATCAGCCGCGGCCGCTCGCCCAGCAGCGCCAGCGTGTAGGCGATGTTCGGCGCGCAGCCGCCGCGCCGCTTGTCCATCGTGTCCACGAGGAAGCTGAGGCTCACGCGCTGCACGTGCTCGGGCAGCAGGTGCTCGGTGAAGCGGCCGGGAAACGACATCAGGTAGTCGAACGCGATGGAACCGGTGACGACGATGCTCATGGTCAGGGGTCAGGGAACAGGGGCCAGGGTGCAAGCTGTAAGGTGAAAGGTGCAAGGTGCAGGCAGGCCTGAAGGCCTGCGCTACAGGTACTTGCCGATAATCGGTTCCAGTTCCTTCTTGACGGCCGCGGGGATGGCATCGGGCCGCGTGATGATCGCGGACTTCAGGGCGTCCTTGCAGCCGCACGTCCGTGTCGCCGGCACCTGCTGCACGGCCTCGGCGATGAGCTGCTGCGCGGTCTTGGCGTTCTGGAGCAGCGTCGCAATCACCATATCGACGGTGACGGCGTCGTGATCCGGATGCCAGCAGTCGTAGTCGGTGACGAGCGCGATGGTCGTGTAACAGATCTCCGCCTCGCGGGCGAGCTTGGCTTCCTGCAGGTTGGTCATGCCGATGATGTCGGCGCCCCACGAGCGATACAGGCGCGATTCGGCCAGGGTCGAGAACTGCGGGCCCTCCATGCAGACGTAGGTGCCGCCCTCGTGCACGGTTGCGCCGACCGTCTTTCCGGCAGCCGCCGCCACACCTGCCAGGGTCGAGCAGATGGGATGCGCAAACCCCACGTGCACGACGATGCCTCGGCCGAAGAAGGTGCTGATGCGCCCGCGCGTGCGATCGATGAACTGATCGGGCACCACGATGTCGAGCGGCTTCAGCTCCTCCTTGAGGCTGCCGACGGCGCTGGCCGACAGGATGTGCTGCACGCCGAGCTTTTTCATCCCAAAAATGTTGGCGCGGAAGTTCAGCTCGGACGGGCTGATCCGGTGCCCGACGCCGTGCCTCGGCAGGAACGCGACTTTGCGGCCACGCAGCGTGCCGAGCACGTAGTGGCCGGACGGGTCGCCAAACGGGGTGGCGAGGCTCACTTCCTGTCGACCGGTCAGCTCGGCCATGTCGTACAGGCCGCTGCCGCCGATGATGCCGATCTCAGCGTTCATCAAAATCTCCGGGGTTCCAAAGTCAGGGGTCAGGGCTCAGGGGCCAGGGGTCAGCGCCAGCGCGCCACTACAGGACCTGCTCCACAACAATTTTACCCTCTCGGCGGCGCAGGTAGCCGGCGGCGATCGTCGGGTCGTGCTCGAAGAGGATCAGATATTCCCGATCCACGGCTTCCTCGAGGAACGCCCGCTTGAAGGCCAGGGTATCCATCGGGTAGAGGTCGTAGCCCATGATGTACGGCAGCGGGACGTGCGCCGCCGTCGGCAACAGGTCCGCCGCGAAGATCGCGACTTTTCCCTCCGACTCGACCCGCACGATCTCATGGTGCATCGTGTGACCGCCGGTGCGCCGGACGCTCAGGCCGGGCGCCACCTCTCCGTCGGTCTCGATGAAATCCACCAGGCCGGCCTCCACGAGCGGCGCGTAGTTCTCGCGAAAGTAGCTCGCTCGCGTCCTCTCGTTCGGGTGCATTGCGTCGTCCCACTCGCCGCGCCGAATCGAGACGCGGGCGCGCGGGAAGCGCGGCACCACGCGGCCGTCGGCCTCGCGGCGCGTGAAGCCGCCGGCGTGGTCGAAATGCAGATGCGACGCGACGACGAAGTCGATGTCGCTGGCGGTGAGACCCGCGTCGGACAGCGCGTGATCCAGGTGACGCGTCCGGTCGAACCCGTAGATGTCTGCGAACTTCGCGTCCTGCTTGTCGCCGCAGCCGGCGTCGATGAGGATCTGCCGGCTGCCGTCCGTGATCAGCCAGGGCCGCATCGCCATGCGGATCCGGTTGCGGTCGTCCGGCGCCGCGACCCGGCTCCACAGCGTCTTGGGGACGACCCCGAACATGGCGCCGCCGTCGAGGGCGAAGTAGCCGTCGACCATCGGGCGCAGCTCCAGCCGTCCGATAGTGATTGACGTCGAGATCACTTCGGCGATGGCTCCTGTTTCAACTCGAGCAGCACACCGCCCGCCGAGGACGGATGCACGAACGCCACGCGCGACCCGTGCGCGCCGGCGCGAGGCTGCCGGTCGATGAGCCGCACGCCATGCAACTCGAGCGACGCCAGGGCCGCGTCCAGGTCCGGCACGGTGAGCGTGATGTGATGCAGCCCGGGGCCATGGCGCTCGACGAAGCGGCCGATTGGCGAGTCTGGAGACGTCGCTTCGAGCAGCTCGAGCGACGACTCGCCCACGGGGACGAACACCGCGCGCACGTGCTCGCTCGGCACGTCATGCGGCGGCGACACCTCCAGGCCGAGCGCCTCCTTGTAAAACGCGAGAGCGTCGGCCAGGCCGCTGACAGCGATACCGACGTGATCGAGGCGGGCCTTCATGCGGCTCACTGGATGTCGGGGCAGACCCGCGCGAGCGCCAGGCGCGCCGCGGCATAGGGATCGAGTTCGCGAGCAGCGACGCGTGCCGCGAGCGAGTCCAGCTCGCCGGCGCCGATCGTCGCCTCGACCCGGCCCATGAACAGCGAGGAGACCAGATCGCGCAGGCGCACCGTGGAGCGCGTGCGGCGGCGGCGTTCAATCTCGTCGCCGCGCGTCTGGCGGAACCGATCGACGGCATCGGCCAGCGCGTCGATGCCGACGCCGCGAGTCGCTTCGGTGCGAAGCACCGGCGGACGCCAGTCCCCGGGCTCGCCCCCTTCGAGCGAGAGCAGGCCGTCGACGGCCGCCGCCATGCGATCGGCGCCCTCACGATCCGCCTTGTTCACGACGAAGATGTCGGCGATTTCCATGATCCCGGCCTTGAGCGCCTGGACGTCGTCTCCGGTGCCGGGCACCAGCGTGACCACGCAGACGTCGGCCGTGCGGGCGATGTCGACCTCGGCCTGTCCGACGCCGACGGTCTCGATGATGACACAGTCGCGCCCGGCGGCATCGAGCACGCTCACGGCGTCGGCGGTGGAGCTGGCGAGGCCGCCGAGATGTCCGCGCGTCGCCATGCTGCGAATGAAGACACCGGGATCGCCTGCGTGGGCCTGCATGCGCACGCGGTCCCCGAGAATCGCGCCGCCGGTGAAGGGGCTGGTCGGATCCACCGCCACCACGCCGACCGTCTGTCCCCGCGCGCGGTACAGCGTCACGAGCTGGTCGACGAGCGTGCTCTTGCCCGCGCCTGGCGGCCCGGTGATGCCGAGCGACCAGGCGCGTCCCGTGTGCGCGTGAAGGGCCGCCAGCAGGGACGCCGCGCCGGGGCCTTCGTTCTCGACGATCGACAACGCGCGGGCGAGAGCGCGCGGGTCGGCGGCGCGGACGCGGTCGGCGAGCGCGGTCGACTCGGTCACGCGGACTCAGGCCAGCAGCTGACGGGCGATCACGAGGCGCTGGATCTCGCTCGTGCCCTCGCCGATGGTGGTGAGCTTCACGTCGCGGAAGAACTTTTCGGCCGGGTAGTCCTTCACGAACCCGTAGCCGCCGTGGATCTGCACCGAGTCCTCGGCCGCGCGCACGGCAATCTCGCTCGAATAGAGCTTCGCCATCGCCGACTCCAGCGTCGTCCGGCGGCCCTGGTCCTTGAGGAATGCCGCTCGATACGTCAGGAGCCGTGCCGCTTCGATCCGCGTCGCGGTGTCAGCGAGCTTCCACTGAATGGCCTGGAAGCTGGCGATCGCCCGGCCGAACTGCCGCCGCGCGAGCGCGTAGTCGCGGGCGGCCTCGAAGGCGCCCTGCGCCAGGCCGACCGAGAGCGCGGCGATCCCGATGCGGCCGGCATCGAGAACCTGCAGCGCCTGGATGAAGCCCTGGCCGAGCTCGCCGAGCAGATGGTCCGCCGCCACACGGCATTGATCGAAACGCACTTCGGTCGTCTCGCTGGCGCGCATCCCGAGCTTGTCTTCCTTGCGGCCCGTGACGAAGCCGTCGGTGCCGCGCTCGACGACGAACGCCGAGATGCCCTTGGCGCCGCGGCTGCGATCGGTCACGGCCATCACGACCATCACGTCCGCGCTGGCCCCGTGAGTGATGAAAGTCTTCGTGCCGTTGAGCACCCAGTCGTCGCCGTCGCGGTCGGCCGTCGTGCGCGTGCCGGCGGCGTCGCTGCCCGCGCCGGGCTCGGTGAGCCCCCAGGCGCCCAGCTGCTCGCCGCTGGCAAGACCGGGCAGCCAGCGCTTCTTCTGGAGTTCGGTGCCGAACATCCCGATGTGGGCGGGGCCGAGGCCGTTATGCGCGGCGACCGAGAGGGCCACTGACGGATCGACCCGCGCGAGCTCTTCGATGCAGATGCAGTAGTCGATCGCCGACATGCCGGCGCCACCGTAGGCCTCCGGGAACTGGACGCCCATCAGGCCGAGCGCGGCCATCTTCGGAATCAGCTCTGCGGGAAAGTGCTGTGCGTCGTCCCAATCGCGGACGTGAGGCTTGATCTCGGCCTCGGCGAACTCGCGAACGGTTTGACGGAGGAGCTGCTGTTCGTCGGTGAGACGGAAGTCCACGAGTGCTCCGGGCAGGAAAATCATATCATTGGGCCCGTGGGCCGCCGGCGGCCCGGAAAGGACCTCACTTTCGGATGCGATCGCTTCGCCTTGCCGCCTTGTCGCTCGTCGTGCTTGCCGTCACCGCGCTGCCCGCGCGCGCGGACCTGACCGCGTTTGTCGGACTGCAGAACTCTCCCAGCACGCGCTCCACCTGGGGCGCCGCGTTGGGCATGGGCGTGCTCGTGGTGGGATTCGAGGGCGAATACGCGCAGGTGCACGCCGACCAGGACTGCTTCAAGACCACCGAAGAGTGCGCGCCGTCGGTGCGAACGCTGATGGGGAACGTGCTGATACAGACGCCCCGCGGGCTCGTGCCGAAGGTGCAGCTATACGGCACGATTGGCGGCGGCTACTTCAGGGAGCGCTTCGAGTCGCTCGACATCGAGCACCAGGGCGTCGGGACCAACGTCGGCGGCGGCGCGAAAATCGATCTCACCGGTCCCCTGCGCCTGAGGGTCGACTACAGGATCTTCAGCTTCGGGAACAACGCCATCTACGGACACCCGCAGCGGTTCTCTATAGGCGTGAACCTGGCGTTCTGACGGACCGGCGCCGCGCGAATCGCGGCGCTCCCAGGGAATTCAGCGATCGAGCGGACGCGGCGACGAGCCAGCGACTGGAGGCAAACTGAAATCCACGAGCAGCCGGAGCTCGGTCCTGCTGATCCCCGCCAGGGCGTCCCGATACAGCGGGAGCAGTTGCGGGGCTTCCTGCGGGTAGGCCTCCTGCAGCACCTGAGGCACGGAGTACTCCGCGCCTTTCACGACGGGCGCGATGAGACTCAGGTACAGCACGGTTCCGTTCGGCCCCTGCTCTTTCGACCTGAACAACTTCCAGCCAGCGGCCTGCTCGAGGCGAATTGGACGTCGGCTTGCGGCCAGGCCCTCGCGCACGCGACGTACGACCTGCTCGAACCCGGCGATGCGATCGTTCTTCACGAACATCGTCAAGACGGCCGCGTCGCTCGAGAACACGAACGGACTCTCGGAGGACGGAGGACGCGGCGGGGACACACCGTCCCGCGGCGACGGCGGCGAGACGTCCTTCCCGAAATCCTCCACGAGGGTCAGCTCGTTGCGGGACAGCCCGATCAGCGTCTCCTGACCAGGTGCAGCAGAAGACGACCCGTCGAGATTGCGGTCGAACGGCAGCGCGTAGTCCGCCCCCTGAATTGCGGGGTAGATCACGGACATGAAGACCACCGAGTCGCGAGGTCCGCGCTCGGTGGCCTCATAGAGCTTCCAGCCGCGCAGCTGCTGCGGAATCTGCGGATCCAGTGACAGGACCGCCTTGTCGCGCCAGTCCCTGATGATTTTCCTGAATTCGTTGACCGCCGTGGGACGGACGAAGTACGTCACGATGGCGGCGTCGCTCGAGAACTGCAGGCGCTCCACCGGCCTTGCTTCGGTCCCCTGCGCCTGCGGCCCCGCCCGGGCCGGTACCGGACTTTGTCCGCCTGCACTCGCCCGCAGACACACGAGCAGGACACACAGACTGAAGAAGGGAATCGTGCCGCGACTCGTCATGGCGGCGAGGCAGGACTACGCCCTGGGGCGTCCGAAGGGATCGGACGGCCCCAGAGCGATGTCGTGTGGCTTACTGGGGAGGCGCTGCCGGCGCTGGTGGCGGCGCTGCCGGCGCGGGCCCGGAGAGGTCCGCGACCAGATCGAGCTCGCTGCGAGAAAGCCCGGCAATGGCTTCCTTATAAGCCGGGAACAGGGTTTGAGCCTCGGCCGGATAAACCTCGTTGATGATCTTGGCGATCGAATAGTCTGCGCCCTTCAACACCGGCGAGATCAGATTCACGTAAACGACCGTGCCGCTCGGGCCCGGTTCAGAGCCCTTGAACACCTTCCAGCCGGCAGCCTGCTGCTTCCGCTCAGGCTTGTCGCTGTTCGCGAGCGCTTGGTGCAGCCTTGTGATGACCTTCTCGAAATCGCCCGTCTTGTCAGGCTTGATGTAGAAGGTCAGGATCGCCATGTCCTTGCCGAACATGAACGGATTGGCGGCCGGCTGGGCAGGCGTCGCTGCCGCTGGCGCTTGGCCTGCCGGCGCGGGCGCCTGGGGAGCCGGCTGCGCCGGAGGCTGCTGAGCGAAAGCCGAAGTCGCCATGCCGAGGCCTGCAATGAGAAGGATGGCCTGGATGGTGGTCCGGCGGCGTCGAGCCGGCCGGCAATCGAATCCTGTCATCGAACGTCCTCCCAAGTGGAAACCCAATCCTAACGTACGCCAACTTCGCCCGGACAACCGCAAGCGCAAATTTACACGAATACGGCCATCACGTCGTTGGCGACCAGCATTCCCTGCCGGGTGAGCCGCACCCGCGAGCCGTCAAATGTCAGGCGGCCCGCCGCGGCGTGCGCCTCGAGCGCAGGCTCGTATCTCGCCCGCGCATCGACGCCATACCGCGCGCCGACGACTGCGAGGTCCACGCCTTCTGTGAGCCGAAGGCCGGTGAACAGCGCGTCCCCGAGGCGCTCGTCAGCGTCTCGCTGGCGGCGGTCGGTTGCAACCGGCATGCCGCCTCCAACCCTCGCGCTGTACTCGTCGGCCGAGGCGATGTTCTTCCATCGGGCGGCGCCCCGCGTCGAGTGTGCGCCGCAGCCGAAGCCGAGCCACTCGCCGTCCTGCCAGTACTTCAGGTTGTGGCGGGACTGGTGACCGGCCCGTGCCACGTTCGAGATTTCATATTGCGCGTAGCCCGCCAGCTCGAGGCGTTCCATCGCCCACAGGTACATGTCCGCCGCGTCGTCGTCGGGGGCCAGCGACCAGTGGGAGCGCGCCATCGCCTCGCGGAGCGGCGCGTTGGGATAGAGCTCGAGGAGATAGAGCGACGCGTGATGGGGCTCGAGCGCGATGAGGCCCTCGACAGTGCCCTGAAGATCTTCGAGGCGCTGCTCGGGAAGCCAGAGCATCAAATCGAGGCTCGTGTCGGTGATGCCAGCAGTCTTGACCTGCGACAGGGCGTCCGCGGCCCGCGCCGCCGAGTGCTGACGGCCGAGACGGGCCAGTTCGCGATCGTGCAGCGACTGCACGCCGAGGCTGACGCGGTTCACCCCGGCCTGCAGAAACCCGCGCATCCGATCGACGGTGACCGTCTCAGGGTTGGTCTCGAGCGTCACCTCCGCATCCGCCGAGACGGCGAAGCTGTCGCGGCACGCGCCGATCAGCCGGCCCACCTCGTCGGGCTCGAGCAGCGATGGCGTCCCGCCGCCGAAGAAGATCGTGTCGGCGGCGCTGCCGTCGCCAGCGCGGCGGATCTCGATCTCGAGCGCCGTGACGTATCGGGCTTTCAGCCCGGCGTCGAACAGACCTCGATTGAAGTTGCAGTAGTTACAGATGTGGCTGCAGAACGGGATGTGGAGGTAGAGACCCAGCAAAGTGCTAAGTGCGAGGTGCTAAGTGCAAAGTAAGTGGTTAGTGGTCAGGGGTTAGTGCTTAGTGCCTTTCCACTTCGCACTTCGCACTTACCAGTTCGCACTTTATGAGCCGGCCTTGCCGCCGGTCCATTTCAGATCCGCGCGGGTGTCGGCGGGCCGCTCGCGGTGCTGCTCGCGCAGCTGGGCGCGGACCGGGCCGCCGCTGCGAGACGGCAGCTTGCCGGGCTTTTTGAGGGTCTTCCAGAGCGCCAGCAGCTCGTTGGGCCCGGAATTCGGCTCCGCATGGCGGTAGTCGGCGCCCTCGAACTCGACGAAATCACACATTTCGTAGAGCCGCGAGTGCATCCGGAAGCCGACGCGCGCCAGCAGAGACTCCGGGTCGGTCCGATCCTCTTTTTCCTCGAAATTCGACGTGAAGATCGTCGCCCGACGCTCGTTGTACCGCGTGTTGACGATCAGGTTCAGCGTCTCTTCGACCCAGTCCGACGTCTTCTCCGCACCCAGATCGTCCAGCACGAGCAGCTCCGCCGTCGTCACCGGGCGGAGGATGTCCTGCTCGCTCGTACGGTTGGTCGGATCGTAGGTGCTGCGGATGACCTTCAGCAAGTCGCGGGTGTCGTAGAAGATCCCGCGTGCGCCGGTGTCGCGGATCACCTGCTTGAGGACAGCCACCGCCAGGTGCGTTTTCCCGATGCCCGGCGGGCCGACGAGAAACAACCCTTTCTCGACGACGGGAAACTGGTCGGCAAAGCGCTTGGCGCGCGTGACCGCGTTCAGGAGCCGTTCGTTCGGGTAGGTGATGAACGTGTCGAGCGAGCAGTGCTGGTAGCGACGCGGAATGCGCGCGTCGGCCAGCAGCGTGTCGCCGACCTTCTCGCGCCAGCAGTCGCAGCGCGTGACGCGACGCACTCCGTCGATCTCGATCGCCTTCCATCCGGTCCCGTCGCAGATCGCGCAGGTCACGAATGAAATGTATCACCGATCGAGGCGGTCGGGTTGATCAGGTTTTGCGGTTGATCAGGTTTGGCGATTGACCAACTTCAGCGCGTCCGCGGCGACGGCGGTTCCTGCGCAGCGGGAGCGTCGGGCGATCGCGTCGAGGTCTTCACGAGATCCGTCGGCGACGACTTCACCATCGCGGTGCTCAGCCGTTGTTCCCAGTCGTCGAGGCCACGCGCGAGTTCCTTCTTGACGTACTCCATGAACTCGTTGACCTCGGCTTGCATGCGCTCCATCTTCTTGCGCATGTTGAGGATCACCTCGACGCCCGCGAGGTTGACGCCGAGCTCGCGCGTCAGCGAGAGAATCGTCTCGAGCTGCTCGAGGTCCTCTTCCGAGTACAGCCGCGTGTTGCCTTCGGTGCGCGAGGGTGTCAGCAGCCCTTCCCGTTCGTACAGGCGGAGCGTCTGCGGGTGGATGTCGTACTTCGACGCCACCGCGCTGATCATGTAGTACGCCTTGCCGCCTCTGCGCGTGACCATGGCTTACTCCGCGGCGCGCTCTCGCGCCGGGCCGGCCTGCGGTTTCCATGCGCGCTCGAATTGGTCGCGCACGCTCTCGCCATTCAGATCGCCGAACTCTTTCAGCAGCATCTTCGATCGCTCGTCCAGGACCTTCGGCAGGGCCAACCGAATCTCCACGACGAGGTCGCCGCGATGGCCAGACCGCGGCGACGGCAGGCCGCGGCCTCGCAGGCGAAGCCGCTGGCCCGACTGCGTGCCCGGCGGCACGCGCAGCCGCGTCGATCCGTGGACGGTCGGCACCTCGATGCGCGCGCCGAGCGCGGCTTCGTGGACCGCCACGGGCACGACCAGGTGCAGGTCATCGTTTTCTCGCCTGAACAGCGGATGCGGCGCCACGTGGACGGTCACGTACAGATCGCCCGGCGGCCCCCCCCTGCGTCCGGCGCTGCCCTGACCCGCAAGCCGGACCTTCGCCTCGTCCCCAATTCCCGCGGGAACCGACACGGCCACCTGACCGGCGCGCGAGACGGTGCCGGCGCCGCCGCATCCCGGGCAGCCCCGGGCGTTCAGGGCACCCGTGCCATCGCAGCGCTCACATCGCCGCGTGAAAACCATGTGTCCGCGCGCGGTGCGGAGACTGCCCACGCCGTCGCACGACGGGCATTTGACGGCAGCAACCGACAGCGACCCCGTGCCTGCGCATTCGCGGCACGTGGTCTGGCGGACAATCGGCAGATGGAACTCCCCGCCCTCGGCCGCCTGCTCGAACGTCAGCGACAGCGACTGGTGCAGGTCATGCCCGCGCTCCAGCGGGCCTGATCGCACGGGCTCATTGCGCAGGACATCGGCAAAGAGGTCGCCGAAGGTGGACTGCTGGTTCGCGAAGACGGCCGCCGAGAAATCGAATCCCTCGAAGCCCGGCGCCTGCCCCTGGGCAACCGGCGCCTCGTAGCCGACTAGGTCGTATCGCTGACGGCGATCGGGATCGCTCAGCGTCGAGTAGGCCTCCGCAATCTCGCGAAAGCGCAGCGCGGCCCGCTCGTCGCCCGGATTCACGTCCGGGTGGAGGCGCCGCGCCAGCCGCCGGTAGGCCTTCTTGACCTCGAGCAGCGACGCGCCACGATTGATCCCGAGCACGATGTAGAAGTCCATCGGCTACTTTTCGTCCACGACCTCCGCGTCGATGACCCCGTCGGCCTGACTCGATCCGCCGGAGCCAGGCTCCGATTGCGGCTCCGGACCGCCGCCCGGTGCCCCGCCCGGGCCGCCGCCTGACGCGCCGCTGGCGCGATACATCGCCTCGGCTGCCTTGTGCTGCGCCTGCATCAGGCCGTCGAGCCCCTGCTTCATCGCGGCGGCGTCGTTCTTCTCGATGGCCGCCTTCAGGGTCGCCACCGCGGCGTCGATCGTGGACTTCGCCTCCGGCCCCAGCTTCTCGGCGTTTTCGTTCACGAACTTCTCCGCCGCATACACCTGCTGGTCGGCCTGGTTCCTGACCTCGATCTCTTCCTTCCGGCGCTTGTCTTCGTCGGCGTGCGACTCGGCGTCGCGCATCATCTGATCCACTTCGTCCTTCGACAGCCCGCTGGACGAGGTGATCGTGATCTTCTGCTCCTTGTTGGTCGCCTTGTCCTTCGCCGACACGTTGACGATGCCGTTGGCGTCGATGTCGAAGGTGACGTCGACCTGGGGCACCCCGCGAGGCGCCGGCGGAATGCCCGTCAGCTGGAAGCGGCCGAGCGTGCGATTGTCGCGCGCCAGCGGACGCTCGCCCTGCAGCACGTGGACCTCGACGCTTGTCTGGCTGTCTGCGGCCGTCGAGAAGGTCTCGCTCTTGCGCGTCGGAATCGTCGTGTTCCGCGGGATGAGCGTCGTCAGCACGCCGCCGAGCGTCTCGATGCCGAGCGACAGCGGCGTGACGTCGAGAAGCAGCAGGTCCTTCACGTCGCCGGCGAGCACGCCCGCCTGGACGGCCGCGCCGATGGCGACGACCTCGTCGGGGTTCACGCCCTTGTGCGGCTCCTTGCCGAAGATGTCCTTGACGATCTGCTGGACGCGCGGCACTCGCGTGGACCCGCCGACGAGCACCACTTCGTCCACTGCGCTGGCGGCGACCCCGGCGTCGGCCAGCGCCTGCCGCGTCGGCCCGATGGTCCGCTGCAGCAGGTCTTCGACGAGCTGCTCGAACTTCGCGCGCGTGAGCTTCTTGACGAGATGCTTCGGCCCGGACTGATCCGCGCTGATGAACGGCAGGTTGATCTCGCTCTCGGCGACGGTAGAGAGCTCCATCTTCGCCTTCTCCGCCGATTCCTTCAGGCGCTGCAGCGCCATGCGGTCCTTCGAGAGGTCGATGCCTTCCTCTTTCTTGAACTCGCCGATGATCCACTCGATGATGCGTTGATCGAGGTTGTCGCCGCCGAGATGCGTGTCGCCGTTGGTCGCCTTCACTTCGACCACGCCGTCGCCGACTTCGAGGATCGAGATGTCGAACGTGCCGCCGCCGAAGTCGTAGACGGCGATGAGCTCTTCCTTCTTCTTGTCCAACCCGTACGCGAGCGCCGCGGCGGTCGGCTCGTTGACGATGCGCATCACCTCGAGCCCGGCGATCTGACCGGATTCCTTGGTGGCCTGCCGTTGCGCGTCGTTGAAGTACGCCGGAACCGTGATGACCGCCTGAGTCACGGGTTGCCCGAGGTAGTCCTCGGCCGACTGCTTCAACTTCTGAAGGATCATCGCGGAGATCTGCGGCGGGGCGAAGTCCTCGTTTCCGGCGCGAATACGCACGTCGCCGTTGGCAGCCTGCACCACCCGGTACGGCACCATCGTCATTTCCTCGGTCACTTCGGTGAAGCGCCGTCCCATGAAGCGCTTGATCGAGAAGACCGTGTTCTCGGGATTGGTGACGGCCTGCCGCTTGGCGACCTGCCCGACCAGCCGCTCGCCGGTCTTCGTAAAGGCCACGACCGACGGTGTCAGCCGGTTGCCTTCCGCGTTCGTGATGACGACCGGCTGGCCGCCTTCCATCACCGCCACGACGGAGTTCGTCGTGCCGAGGTCGATGCCGATGATTTTGCTCATAACCCCTCGTGAATTTAGGACACTCCCAGTATGAAACTTTAGTGTCCCTTTGTCACTCCACACGCGGCAGCACCCAGCGCCAGGCACCTGCCCGATTCCCCAATAC
>JBKPSY010000316.1:0-4946 GCA_046735235.1 Acidobacteriota bacterium
GGCGTGGCGCCGATCTCGGCTGCCAACGCGGTCAGGCTCTCAGGTCCTCGCGAGTTCGCAATCGAGACATGATGGCCGAGCGTGGCGAGATGGCGCGCAAGTATCTCTCCCATGCTTCCAGCGCCGATGACGGCGATCCTCATGTCGACTCTCCGTTCGTGCACCTGGGTCGGCCTGGGCTGGTGACCGGCGTCGATCCAGACGGTTTCATCATGCTGTTTCGAAACCGGGCCCAGCCACGTGGTCCGTCGACGTGGCTGAGCCGCGGCCGCCCTCAGTCGCCTTCTAACGAACCATTGCTCCAACCAGCGGGTTCAGAGCCTCAACCTCTTGATGCGACACGCCGACGAACTCCGGCGACGGCTGCGAAAGGTCGGCAACTGCGACGCCGCCATCCTGGCTGCAGAACACCTGCTCGACGTCTCGCACGCGTACCGTGACGATGATGTTACCGGCCGCGCCGCGGAACCGCACCAGATAGTCGTATCCGGGCGAAGGGCTTCGTTCTACTGTGCAGAAATTCGAGAGACCGCTCACATCGGCCGTGGGTACGCCCTGAGGGAATCCTGGCACACCAGCGAGGAGTCTTGGCAGTCGAACACCCGTGGTGGGATCGGGAGTCGTCTGGCGATCGGTCGCACCGAAGATCAGCGCATCGAGCCCGGGGCCACCGAGAAACGCCTCGCTGCCATCACCGGGCGCCCAGAGATTCACGTCGTTGCCGGGCCCGCCGAACATGATATCGCTGTTCGGAGGACCGCCAGGCGCTGGGCCGCCGTCGGGACCGCCCAGGATGATGTCGTCGCCCGGCCCCCCGTCCATCACGTCGTTGCCATTCAAGCCAAACATCACATCGTTGCCCGGCCCGCCCTCGAGGACGTCGGTGCGGTTCAGCGACTGGTCCGCAACGGCGCCCGCTTGAATCGCCTCGTTGTCTTTCCGGTCATCGTCGCGTCCAATGAGAAGCTGCGGTCCTTTGCCCGCCTCGACAACTGCCGCCTGCGTCGGGTTCGAACCGAGAGCAATACCAATGAGTGCGGCCGACACACTGGCAAACAACGTGGGCAGGCCGAAACGAGTAATCGATCGGAAGTGGTTCATTCCTGTTTCTCCTAAGCCGATAAATCCTAGTACTGGTGCTCTGGCCGCTGCAGTGTGCGTTGTAAAACGCTTTCCCACATGAGCAAACAAGCGACGCGAATCGACTATTCCCTGACGGCGATTCGAAGCGCGGAGCGAATCGTCAGCGTTTGCGGCCAGTCACAGCTCTACGCAATGCGCTCCAACGGAGCCACCGCGCCAGTCGGTGAGCGTGTCGAGAGCACGACGCGTGCCATGCAAAATGTGAGTGGCGTGCGCCCGAACTTGGGCCCAGAAGCCAGGACCCGCACGCAATGCGTACGCGCGGTACGTAGCCAGTAAATGGCGGCTGATGAAGATCAGCGACTCCCGCTGCGTTGCACGAGGCCTTCGCCTCGTACGACCTGCACGGCTGCCAATCGGACCACGTAAGGCGCGAGCGCAGGCCTCATCGTGGGGTGATGAGACCGCACCGAAGCGGCCCTTGCACAGTCCGCGGTTCCTCAGGGCGCGCGGAGTTGATCGAGCAGATGCGCGAGGAGGCGGCGGGTCGCTCCCGCCAGGCGTCGTTGCTCGACTCGGGGCACGTCATCATGAACGTCGTGAGTAGCAGCGTCGGTTGCGGAAGGCGTACCTCAACCCCGCGCCTCAATCGAGAGAGATGGTTCGCTTCGCGGCGTCGAATCTCGTGCGGCGTCCCTTCTCGTACGACATCGTGGCCATGATGCTCGCGATCGCGTGCTGGTAGCCCGCGTCGAGCGAGGCGTTCGGGGTGGCGCCGTCACGCATGCAGCGGTACCAGTTCACCCAGTGGTCTGTTTGCTCGATCGGCTGGACCTTGTTCTCACCACGAATCGAGCCGTCGCGATGGATGCCGCCGTCCGCGCTGTAGGTGGCATCCTCCCACCCAAGCTTCAGCGTGCCCTTGTCCCCGCAGTAGCGGATCATGTCGCCGGCGCTGTTGCCGAAGTTCGTCGTGTAGCTGATCATCAGGCCCTCGGGGTACTGCCAGAGCGCCTGCACCTGGTCCGGCGCGGTGAACGCGTGCTCGTCCTTCCACGTGTAGACACCGCCGAGGCACACGCAACTCTCCGGGATGCCGAGGCCGGCGATGAAGTGTGCCGTGTCGAGGAAGTGCACGGCCCATTGGGGCACGGGTCCCTGCGAGAACTCCCAGTAGCCATACCAGGCTGAGTACAGAATCGGGTCGAAGGCCTTCGTCGTGCGCCCCTTCGCGAAAGTCGTCCAGTCGAGGTCTTCTGCCCGGACGTCGGGCTTCAGATATTCGTACCAGTAGGGCCGTTCGCCGTTGCGCACCTGCTCGATGCGGGAGAGCCGGCCGAGCGTGCCCGACTTCACCAGTTCACGGCACCCCATCGCGACGGCCGTGCTGCGCAACTGCGTGCCCACTTGGATGACGACGCCCGAGGCTTTCGCGGTCGCGTACGCCCGGTTCAGCTCGTCGATGTCGATCGCCATGGGCTTCTCGACATACACGTGCTTGCGCGCGCTCGTGGCCGCCTCGAGGTGAGCGGAGTGCCAGTGATCGGGCGAGGAGATGAACACCGCGTCCACGTCGGCGAGGCCGAGCAGCTCGTCCACGCTCCTGCACTGCTTCACGTCGGTTCCGAACCACTCCTTGGCCTTCGCCGCCGCATTCTCCCGCGCCACGCGCCAGGGGTCGTAGACAGCGACTACTTCGAGGTTCTCTTCCTTCGCGTGATCACGCACGCTGGCCATCTCGGTGTCGATGCCGCGGTTGCCGCACCCGATGACGCCGATCCGGATGCGGTCGTTGGCGCCGAAACTGCGCTGGACGGTCCTCGCGTCGACGCCGCGTGGCGCCACGAGCGAGACCGCTCCCGCCGCCGTGATCGATGCCAGGAACTCCCGACGTGACCGTGGGGGCATGCTCATCGTCCGACTCCCTAGTTGACGACTGGCGCTGTTTGTTCCGGCGTCGCCATGCCGGGCGGCAGCTCCAGGATGCGAATGTTTCGGAAGTGAATCTCCGCGCCTTCTGACTCGAGGCAGAGATACCCCTTCCTTACCGAGGCCCGGCTGATGCCGTTGACGAACTTGCCGTTCACCGACAGCTTGATCACTCCGTCCACGGCGACCACGTCGTAGACGTTCCACTCGCCCTTCCCCTTGCAACGGTTCTCGAATGACATGCTTCGGTCGCCGCGCGGGTTGTCTGGCATCGTGCTCAAGCCGTTGGCGCCGAACAGCTCGCCGTGGACGTAGGCGATCGGCCGGGGATGCCCGTTTTCATCCGGGTTGAGAAACGGCCACTGGAGCTCGAGCATCTGCACCTCGAGCCCCTTGGGTAGCTCGGCGCCTGGCGGCACCGTGCCCTCGCTCCAGGCGAACACGCCCGAGTTGCCGCCGGCTTCCATGTGCATCCACTCGATGTGGAGCAGGAAGTTCTCGTATTGTCGGTCCGTACGCATGACGCCAATGGGGTGCCCGCTGCAGATGAGCATCCCGTCCCGGACGGTCCACGTCTCGGGCTTCGTGTTCACGTTGACCCAGCCGGTCAGGTCCTTGCCGTTGAACAGGTCGCGGTACTGCAAGAGCTCTTCAGCTCGAGGCGCACCGCGCTCCGTGAGCAGCAGGACAAGGGCGCAAATCCCGAAGAGCGCTGGGCTTTTCACGGCATCCTCCTACCGCCTCGTCAGATCCCTGATGTAGATGTCTTTGAACATCATGTTGCCGTGTCCGCCGGCGTGAAGCTGCAGGGCGATCGCGCCGTCGAACGATCTCGGCTTCGGGTCGGTGAAGTCCACCATCTGCACGCCGTTCAGGCGCGCGACGTACCGGTTGCCTTCCACTTTCAGGAGGTACTCGTTCCAGTCGCCGAATCGCACGACCGTCTCGTTCTCCGGAGCGGGCCACACGATCCACTCGCGGCCATCGCCGTAAATGCCGCCGGTGTGTTTGTTGACGGTGCAGTCCACTTCGAATTGCAGCCCCTGGGACACGTCGGCCGTGCCGGGCTTGAAGTCGGTATGGAAGAAGACGCCGCTGTTGCCGTCGCCTTCACACCTGAATTTCACCGCCAGGTGGAAGTCCTTGTAGAGCTTCGCCGTCTTCAGGTAGCCGTACTCAGTCGTCAGCGCCTGGCCATGGATGACGCCGTCTTCTACCGTCCATTTCTCCTTGCCGACTTCGACCCAACCTGCCAGATCCCTGCCGTTGAAGAGTGACACCCAATCCTCACCCGGCGGCGGCGCCGGCGCTTGAGCCAAACCCGACGACACCGCGAAGGCAATCGACAGAGCGACGATGGCATGCCTGAACATGGGCCGGAGCATAACTCCGATTGCGGGGAGCCGGGTTGGGAGCGCTGATGAACTCATGTGGCCGGGTCGGAAAATCCCACCAAGGCCAGTGCCCGAACGAAAGAAACCCGATGCTCTTCAACGTGTCCGCCGAGCCGCAGCGAGCACGGCCTCCGTCAAGATGTCGGGATCCCACCGACGATCCGTTCTACGACGCGCAACGAAAACGGCTCTACGTCAGCGGTGGCGAAGGCTTCATCGACGTGATCCAGGATCATGGTGGGTATCAGTTCTCGCGCGTCGCTCACATGGCGACAGCCGCGGGCGCGCGCACGTCGCTGTACGTCACGGACCAGAGCCGCCTGAATCTGGCGGTCCCGCACCGGGGAGACCAGAAGGCGGAGATCCGCGTGTTCGAGGAACACTGAGCGATCCGACCCGCGTCAGGCTCAGGATCGGCCTATCCCTCCGTTGACCTGTTGCCATGCGTCCAGTGCGCTGTTCGAAGTCACTGACGAACCTCGCTGACGGTCCAATGCACACCGGTTGAATTCGTGATCTCCACGGAGGTCCCGTTCAGGG
>JBKPSY010000317.1:0-6565 GCA_046735235.1 Acidobacteriota bacterium
GCGGCGGTGCGGGTGCCGGCGTCGACGCGGGTGGAGGCGCCGGCATCGGCGCGGTGGCTGGCGCCTTGTGCTTGCAGCCCGCGAGCACTACGGTCAAAGCGGCTGCCAGAACGGCTGCCGTCGCAAATCGCGTCATTTTCATCGGTAACTCCGTACGGACCGCTGCGACAGTATCAAGTCGCGAAAAACATTGTCAACGCGCCGGGCGCGATTTTACGCCGAACGCACGCGGGCGAGGCACGCCACGCTCCATCGGGACGGCCCCCGGGCGCATCCTTCAGGTCTCTTATCGGCACGTCGCCGGTAATCGTCACCGTGCTGTCACCGGGAGGCGAGCACCCCGCCGTCCAGCCCGCGGAACCGGCCCGGCGAAAGACCCGTCCGTTGCGATCGAATTCCGTGTGATAAGAGCGACGGACGGTTAGATTGGTCGAAGCGTCAGGATCTCGTTCAGGCTGCCGGTGCGATACCCCTGCAAATCGAGACACACGAACTGGTATCCGGCGGCCTTGAGGTCCGCGACAATCGCGGCGCCCATCTCGGGTTCGATGGCGCGCGCGAGTTCGTCACGTCCCAGTTCCACCCGCGCAAGCGTGTCGTGATGCCGGACGCGGCACACGCGGAATCCGCGGCGGCGCAGCGCCTCTTCGGCCTTCTCGATCATCGCGAGCTTGGCTTCCGTGACTTCGCTCTTGTACGGGATGCGCGACGACAGGCAGGCCGACGCCGGCTCGTCCCAGGTCGGCATGCCAAGCTCGCGCGCCAGCGCGCGAATCTCGGTCTTCGTGAGACCCACTTCGTCGAGCGGGCTGATGACGCCGAACTCGCGCGCGGCCTGCCGTCCCGGCCGATAGTCGCCGCGGTCGTCGGCGTTGCTGCCATCGGCAATCACCGCGAAGCCGCGGTCAGAGGCGAGACGCGCGAGGTGCCCGTACAGCTCCGTCTTGCAGTAATAGCAGCGGTTGGCCGGGTTCGCTCGGTACTCGGGTCGTTCGAGCTCGGCAGTCTGGACGAACTCGTGCGGAAACTGGAACTGCGACGCGATTTGTTCGGCGATCTCCCGGTGCCGTCGCGGGTAGCTGGCGCTGTCGGCGGTCACCGCGAGGAGTCGTCCGGGCATCGCCTGGGAGGCCGCGCACGCGAGGTACGCGCTGTCCACGCCACCGCTGTAGGCGATCACGAGCGAGTCGAGCGACGACAGCCGCTCAATCAGGCTCGCGCGCTTCGCCTCGAGCGCCGCCCGGTCGAAGACGGCGCCCGGATCAGCGGTCGCAGCGGTGCCCGTGGTCATTCGTCCCAGTCCCCTCCACCCGTCTCCTCGTCCTCGTCTTCGGCGTCGTCGTCGTCGTCATCGTCGTCCTCGACGTCGTCGTCGTCCTCGAGTTCGTCGTCGTCATCCTCGTCTTCGTCGTCCTCGTCAGGCGCGGCCTCGAACTCGAGCGGAGACAGGTTGACCACCTCGAGGTTCGTACCGCACTCAGGACAGCTGATCAGGTCGCCCTTGTCGACATCGTACTCGTCGACGTCGACGTCGGAATCACATTCCGGACAGGTGGCCATGGGATCGTCCTCGGCGTCTAACTGGTTGAAAACGCGACGGTAATCGGCGCCCCTCGGGTGCCAAAGGCCGATTATAACGAGACTTGAGATCTCCGTGCAACGCGTCCACTACCGGATTTTATGCAGCGCTCCGATACTTTGACGAGATGACGGGAAGTCCCGTACCTGCCAAGACCGTCGTGATCGCCGACGACACGGGCTTCGTGCGCGACCGCTTCAAGGCGGCGCTCGAAGAAGCCGGGCACCGGCCGATTGTCGTGCGCAGCGCCGTGGAGCTGCTGGCACGCGTGCGGGCGGATCTCGATCGCATCGATCTCATCGCGCTCGACCTCCGGCTGCCGAACGCGCCCGGCGTGGATCTCGTGCGCGCGATCCGGAAGATCGACGAGGGGCGCCTCCGCATTCTCGTCTTCAGCGGCACCATTGCATCGGCCGAGGAAGTGCGCGAGCTGGCGGGGCTGGGCGTGGTCGGCTACATCAACGAGTACAGCGCGGTGCAGCACATCATGCCGTCGCTGGCGCCGCACCTCTTCCCCGACAGCTTCAACCGGCGTGGAAGCCCACGAGTCGTCCTGGGCATCCCGGTCGCGTACCGCTTCGGCAACACGATCGCGACGGCGCTCACGTTGAATCTCGCGCGCGGCGGGATCGCCATCAGGACCACCAGCCCGCTCGATCCCGGCGCGGCCGCACGCGTCAGGTTCCGGCTCCCGGCCGGACCCCGTGAAATCGAGGTCGAGGCTCGCGTCTCGTGGAGCGACCGGCGCGTCGGCATGGGCCTGCAGTTCGAAAAGGTCGAACCGGCAGATCAGGCCGCCATCGACGCCTTCGTCGACTCGCACTTCTTCAGCAATCGACGCGCCTAGCCGCGCCGTAACCGCAAGGCCGCCGGGGCGAGCACCAGGGCGGCAATGCCGCGAAGGCGGGCGCTTGCCACAACCAGCCCCTCCCGATAGAGTCCGCCAAGGAGCCGCGGATGATTGACACCTCGCACCTGGCCTTTGGCATCGCCGCGATTCTTGCGCTGGTGTTCGCCAATGGCTTCTTCGTTGCGGCGGAATTCGCGCTGGTCACCGTGCGGAAAACGCGCATCGATCAGCTGATCAGCGAGGGGCACCGGGGCGCGCGCACGGTGCGGCGGGCCCTCGACAACCCGAACAACTACATCGCAGCCACGCAGCTGGGCATCACGATGGCCAGCCTGGGCCTGGGCTGGGTCGGCGAGCCGGCGTTGGCGAGCTCGATCGAGCCCGCGTTCTCGTTCGTAGGGTCGCTTGTGCCGCCCGACGTCGCCCGGTATGTCTCGGCAATCACCGCGCACTCGATTGCGGTGGTGATTTCGTTTGCCGCGATCACGGCGATTCACATCGTCCTCGGCGAGCTGGCGCCAAAGACATTGGCGCTGCAGCACTCCGAGTCGATTCTGCTGCTCGTCGCGCAGCCGACGCAGCTCTTCATGCGTGCGTTTTTCCCCTTCATCCGCGTCCTGAACGTCCTGGGCGGCTTCGTCGTCGGCCTGGTGGGACTCAAGCCGCCAAGCGGCCATTCGCTGGTGCACTCGGAGGAAGAGCTGAAGATGCTCGTGACGGCCAGCCAGGAGGCTGGCGTCCTGGAGGAGGAAGAAGAGCAGATGCTGCACCGGGTCTTCGGGTTCTCCGACCTGACGGCTGGACAGATCATGGTGCCGCGCACCGAGATGGTCGCGCTGCCAATCGACGCGCCGATCTCGATGATCGCCGAGATCGTCGGCAAGGGCGGACACGCGCGCCTGCCGGTGTATCGGAAGAGCCTGGACGACATCGCCGGGGTCCTGCAGCTGACCGATCTCTTTCCGCTCGTGGCTTCGGGACGGGTGCCGGCGGATCTGGGCAGCGTGGTGCGTGAAGCGTTCACCGTGCCCGAGACCCTTCCCGCGGGCGACCTGTTGTCGGAGATGCGCTCACGCCACACGGCCGTCGCGATCGTGATCGACGAGTTCGGCGGGACCTCGGGCATGGTGACCTTCGCCGGCCTGATGGAGCGCATCGTGGGCGAAGTGGGCCCCGACGGAGTCGACAACCGCATTACGACGCTGGCCGACGGCTCGGCCCTCATCGACGGGCTCGCGCTCGTCGCCGACGTGAACGCGCAATTCGGGCTGCACATCGACGAAGAGGCGTACAACACGCTCGGCGGCTACGTGCTCGGGCGGCTGGGCCGGCGCGCGCGCGTCGGCGATCGCTTCGAAGTCGAGCGCCGGACGCTGCGCGTCGAGGCGCTCGACGGATTGCGGGTCGCGAGAGTGTTTCTGTCGAAGGAGCGGGAGTCGCCTCCCGCGATGCGTACGTAGGCCGGGGCGGCGTCGGCTGCCGGCTCTGAAGGGCCGGCCTACTGCAGCTTCTCGACCGCCTCGTGCACCTTCGCGTAGTTCGGCTCGTCGCCAGGCGTCGGCGTGACCTCGCGATAGCGGATGATGCCGGCCTTGTCGATGACGAACACCGCGCGCTTCGAGATGCCCCTCAGCCCGAGCATGTCCGGGTTCACGACGTCGTACTTCGTGATGGCGTCCTTGTTGAAGTCGCTGAGCAGGTCGAAGTTCAGCGAGTTCTGCTTGGCGAACTCCTTCAACGTGAACGGCGTATCGACGCTGATCCCGTAGACCGTGGCGTTCAGCGAGTTCAGCGAGCCCAGCTCGTCGCGGAAGTGACAGAGCTCCTTCTGGCACACCGAGGTGAAAGCCGCCGGGAAAAAGGCGAGCACGACCGTCTTGCCATGGGTCGCGCCAAGCGACACCTGCTGGCGATCCTGATTCGTCAGCGTGAACTCGGGAGCCGTCGATCCAACCTCTGCGGACATTCGTGATTCCTCCAAACGACGATCTTACCCCGATCGGCGTATTGGCATGCTGGGGCTGAAGCCCCGGCCTACTGTCCCCAGAGTCGGCGCCGACGTGCAGTAGGCCGGCCCTTCAGGGCCGGCGGCGTTACGGCGTGAGCAACAGTCGGGAGGCGCTGGCTTTCTCGACTGCGCTGCGCGTGAAGGCAAACGTGCGGTAGGCGCCAGAGGTCCAGAGCGGGTTCTGATCGAAATAGTGCGGGCTCATCGTGTTGCCCGACTGGCCAGTGGTGTTCACGGCGCGCGACTGATCCCAGTTGCCGACGTCGATCACCTGCCGGTACGAGGAGATATCCACGACGTTGTAGGGCGACCGTACGTCCACAGACGCTTTGCGCACGGTATAGGAGTCGCCGACCATCGGCACCGGACCCCGGCTGAACGCCCAGTTCAACAGCGCACCACCGGCGCCAAGGGCATGCCGGAACGTGAGCGCATGCAGGCGATCCCAGTTCCAGTGGCTCTCGTCGCCGAACTTCGTCCTCAGCGCGATGACGGCGTCCGCCCCGGCCAGCAGCACGATGTCGTCGCGCGTCTCGCGCTTCTCGAGCGTCGCGATGTCGTTCCACCAGTGCGACGTCGGGTCGTCGATGATCTGGAAAATGCCCGTGTAGCGCTCGGAGAGCCCGTACTCGGCGAACTGCGCGTAGACGTCGGGCTCCATCTCGTCAGAGAACGTCCGACGCCAGAGCGCGCGGACGAATGCCTCGTAGAGCGCGACGACCGGACGGCCATCGACCTGTCGATCCCACAGGCGGAGCCGGTCGATCGCGAGCCGGGCCTCGGGCTCCGCCTTCTCGAATGCCGGCGACTTCCGAGCGGCGTCGACTGCTGTGAGAATCCGGTCGGCCGCGACGGCCCGCACGTCCATCTGGATGTCGTGCATGTCGTCCTGCGTCAGGCCGGTACGCGCGCCAAGCAGCTGCACGATGCGTTCGGTGCGAAACGGCGCGTCCCAGTCGCGCGTCATCGCGAAGGGCCACCGGCGATCGATTTCCGCGTTCGCCGTGACGATCGCGCCGGACGGCGGATCGAGGATCGCGGGCAGCCGATCGCGCGGCACCGTGCCGGCCCAGTCGTACTCGCCAGTCCATCCAGGCACGGGCGTCCCGCCGTCGCTTCCGCTTCTGATCGGCAGGCTCCCGGACATCGCGTAGCCGATGTGCCCGTCCACGTCGGCGTACACGAAGTTCGACGACGGCGCGCCGAAGCGGCGCACGGCGCGCAGGAACTCGTCCCAGGACGCGGCCCGGCTGATGCCGTCGAACGCGCCCGCCGTCTCGCCCTGCGTGATGGCTTCCCATCGGAGCGCCAGCGGCCGCGGCGTCAGGCGACCCGACCGGCTCGCGAGATCCGGCGGCTCCTCCCAGTTGTTCTCCGTCGCCACGAGAGGTCCGTGCGCGGTCGAGAAGATCTCGAAGTCCGCCGGCTTCGAGAGCCCCCGCACGCTGATGGGCACTTTGACGGAGGTCAGCGGCAGCCACTGTCCGCGAAAGAGATATTTCCGCGCCGTCATGTCGACGTCCTCGACGTAGAAGTCGACGACGTCGGCGCCGGTGTTGGTGATGCCCCAGGCGATCTTCCCGTTGTGGCCGATGATCACGAACGGCGCGCTGGGCAGAGTCACGCCTTCGACGTCGAGGCCGGCGGCGATGACGTGGACTTCGTACCAGATCGACGGCATCTCCACCTGGAGGTGCGGGTCGTTGGCGAGCAACGGCCGCCCGGTCTTCGTGCGCGATCCGGCGATCACCCAGCTGTTGCTGTCGCCGGCGCGTGCCGTGAGATCGAGCCACTCGAGCCCCGGCGGCATCTCCAGTGACGAGCGACGAGCGACCGGCGACGAGCTGAAGCGCCGAGCATCGAGCGAAGAGCTCACGGCACCGAGCGACGAGCTCACGGCATCGAGCGACGAACCGGGGGACCGAGTGTCGACCACCCGTCCGGAGGGCGACGCCGCGGCATCGAGGATCGCGGGCGCGCTCGGCGGCATCGGCCCCATCAGCAGGTTGGTCTCCGCGGGTCCGATCGCGCGCGTGAGCCGCCCGCGCACCAGCTCGCCGCGGCGGTTCTCGGCGAGGCGCCAGGCGAGCAGCCGGGCGACCGCCAGCGAGTCCACGGGGGTCCACGC
>JBKPSY010000318.1:0-4565 GCA_046735235.1 Acidobacteriota bacterium
AGCGCGAGCTCTGCGACGCTGATGCTGTTGGCGCCAGGCGCGTTCATCACGACGATGCCACGGGCGGAGGCGGCGTCGAGGTCGACGTTGTCCACCCCGGTGCCGGCGCGTGCGACGACACGCAGCTTCGGCGCGGCCGCAATCACTTCGGCGGTGACGCGCGTCGCGCTGCGTACGATCAGCGCGTCAGCATCTGCCACAGCCATGAGGAGTTCTGGGAGCGGACGGCCAGGCTTGGCGTCCAGTTGCCAGCCTTCGACGTCGGCGAGCAGGGCGACGGCGGAAGCTGGAAGATCATCGGCAATGACAATTTTCATCGTGAGCGGAAAAAGGAATTGGAAGCGGTGTCGTGGTGAGCGGCGCCGGATCGCGCCGGAATCGGTTCAAGTATAATCTGACGTTTCGTATTCGCCGGCAACCCCCGGCCATACGTCACGCGGTTGTCGCACCAGGATGGTGCAAACCGCAGACGCGTGCGATCTGACAGTGGTTCTTGAAGATGTGGAGGCTGTTTTCCACAGGCTTTTCCACAGTCACCTGTGAGAATTCGATCGCTCGGGCCGGGGAAGTGACCTAACGTCGCGCGCCGCTCGCGGCGCATCTGCAGGAAGGGATATGCCACAGTTCACGCATCTCAAGCCGCCCACCGACGGCACGCCCATTACGCGTCGCAACGGTCAGCTGATCGTGCCCGATGATCCGGTCATCCCGTTCATCGAAGGCGACGGTACTGGTCCCGACATCTGGCGCGCGAGCGTGCGCGTCTTCGACGCTGCAGTGCAGAAAGCATTTGGCGGCAAGCGTCGACTGGCATGGTTCGAGGTGCTCGCGGGTGAGAAGGCGAAAGACCTGACGGGCGAGTGGCTGCCGGCCGATACGCTCGAAGCGGTCAAGGCCTACAAGGTCGCGATCAAGGGCCCGCTCACGACACCGGTGGGCGGCGGCATCCGCAGCCTGAACGTCACGCTGCGTCAGGTGCTGGATCTCTATGCGTGCGTGCGTCCCGTTCGGTACTTCACCGGTACGCCGGCGCCCGTGACGCACCCGGAGAAAATGAACGTCGTCATCTTTCGCGAGAACACCGAGGACGTCTACGCTGGCATCGAGTATGCCAAGGGCACGCCTCAGGCCGAGAAGATCATCGAGTTCCTGTCGCGCGAGATGGGCAAGCGCCTGCCGGCCGACTCGGGCATCGGCATCAAGCCAATGTCCGAGACCGCGAGCAAGCGGCTCGTCCGCATGGCGATCCGATTTGCGGTCGAGCACAAGCGCAGGTCGGTGACCCTGATGCACAAGGGCAACATCATGAAGTTCACCGAAGGCGCATTCCGCGACTGGGGTTATGAAGTTGCCAAGGCCGAGTTCCGCGATCACGTGGTGACGGAAGAGGAAGTGTCGAATGGGGCGCCGGCAGCCGGCAAGGTCGTCATCAACGACCGGATCGCCGACAGCGTCTTCCAGCAGATCTTGACACGGACGTCAGACTACGACGTCTTCGCCACTCCGAACCTGAACGGCGACTACCTGTCGGATGCCTGCGCGGCGCAGGTTGGAGGCCTGGGCATGGCGCCTGGCGCCAACATCGGCGACGAGATCGGGTTCTTCGAGGCGACGCATGGCACCGCGCCGAAGTATGCGGGTAAAGATGTCATCAACCCGTCGTCTGTGATTCTCTCCGGCGTGATGATGCTGGAGCACCTCGGCTGGCACGACGCCGGGAACTTGATCACGAAGGGACTGGCAGCCTCCATCCAGAAGAAGCACGTGACCTATGATCTGGCGCGATTGATGGAAGGCGCCACCGAGCTCAAGACGTCGCAGTTCGCCGACGCCGTCATCGCGAACATGTAGCGTTTCGGACTACAAGACTTCGGACTACGGACTACAGACTTCGGATGGCGCGGCTGAAGCCGCGCCCTACTGCGGACTACGGATCATGAATCGAAAAGTCACAGTGATTGGTGGGGCGGGCAACGTCGGCGCGACGGTGGCCCGCGCGATTGCCGTCAAGGAGCTCGCCGACGTCGTCGTCATCGACATCGCGGATCAAAAGGCGGCTGGCCTGGCGCTCGACATGTTCCAGGCAAATCCGATCGAAGGCTCTGACGCGAGGCTGATTGGCGGGGGCGATTTCGCGGACATGGCGGGATCTGATGTCGTCGTCATCACATCCGGCGTGCCGCGCAAGCCGGGCATGAGCCGCGACGACCTGCTGCAGGTGAACTACAAGATCATGCAGTCGGTCAGCGAGCAGATCGTCAAGCACGCACCGAACGCGATCATCGTGCCAGTTGCCAACCCGCTGGATGCGATGTGCCAGGCGGTGTACCGGCTGACGAAGTTCCCGCGCGAGCGGGTCATCGGCATGGCCGGCGTCCTCGATTCCGCGCGGATGCGCGCATTCATCGCGATGGAGCTGAACGTCTCGGTGGACAGCATCCACGCGTTCGTTCTTGGTGGCCACGGCGACACCATGGTGCCGCTGCCGCGCTACTCGACGGTCGCAGGGATCCCGATCACGGAGCTGCTGCCGAAGGACAAGATCGACGCCATTTGCGCGCGTACGGCCAACGGGGGCGCGGAGATCACGAAGCTGGTGGGCACGAGCGCCTGGTACGCGCCCGGCTCGGCGGCGGCGGAGATGGTCGAGATCATCCTGAAAGACAAGAAGAAGATCGTGCCGTGCTCGGTCTTCCTGAAGGGCGAGTACGGGATCTCGGACCTCTTCGTCGGAGTGCCGGTCAAGCTCGGCGCGCGCGGCGTGGAAGAGATCATCCAGATCAAGCTGACTGCCGAAGAAGATGCGGCGCTGAAGAAGAGTGCGGCGGCCGTCAAGGAACTGACGGACGTCATCGGAGTTTAGGATCGCGGTCACGCCGCGATCGCGCCAAGAGCAGCGAACCACAGATTACGCAGATGGCACAGATGGCGTCGCGAGCTCGAAAATCTGTGGAATCTGTGGAATCTGTGGTTCGCTGCTCTTGGCCTTAAAGGATCTTCATTCCGAGCGCTGACAGCGCCAGCTCGGTTCCGAGCTCCGCGGTGCTGTTCCGCACATCCAGGGTCGGGTTGACCTCGACGAGGTCGAGCGCGGCCACCGTGCCCGAGTCGGCCAACATCTCCATCACCATGTGCGCCTCGCGATAATCGAGGCCGCCCTTGACGGGCGTGCCGACACCGGGCGCGACTGACGGATCGCACGCGTCGAGGTCGAACGACACGTGGACGCCAAGCGTGTCGCGGCTTGCCAGCTCGATCGCGCGCTCCATCACCTCGGCGATGCCGCTTCGGTCGATGTCCTTCATCGTGAACACGTGGATGCCCGCTTCGCGCACCCGTTCGCGCTCGCGGTCGTCGAGATTGCGTAGCCCGATGAGGACCGTGCGCTCCGGATCCACCTTAGGACGGAAGCCGCCGATCGTTGCCAGCTCCGCAGGCTCCGCGCCGAGCAGCGCCGCCAGGGGCATGCCGTGCACGTTGCCGGACGTGGACGACGACGGGGTGTTCATGTCGCCGTGGGCGTCCACCCAGATGAGGCCGATCTTGCGGGATTGGGCCTGTGCCCACGCCGAGGTCGCCGCTACCGAACCCGCGCCGAGACTGTGGTCGCCGCCGAGGACGATCGGCAGCCCGCCTTCATCGAGCACCGCACGCGCCGATTCGTAGAGGTTGCGGCAGACCGACGCGATGTCGGCGACGTACTTCTTATGCGGGTCGCCGGCGTGCCGCGTTTCGGGGATGGGCACTTCGAGGTCGCCGTCGTCCACGACAGAGTAGCCGAGCGAGGCGATGCGCTCACCCAACCCCGCGATGCGCAGGGCCGACGGGCCCATGTCCACGCCCCGTCGCCCGCCGCCGAGATCGAGCGGCACGCCGATGATGTGGACGGGCCGGAGGCTCATTACCGCTTCCAGGAGACGGAGACGCCTTCGCCTGCCGGGGCGACGATCGTCGTGAAGAGGTCCGGACGGGTCTCGACCGTGTGCAGGAAGTCGGGCATCTCGCTGCGCTTGTTGATGACGTTGTGCGCGACGAAGAGGGACCCTTTCGGCATCCGCGGGAACATCAGGTCGAAGAACCGCTGGTAGTCGCGCTTCCAGGCGTCGAGGAAGACGAAGTCGAACTGGCCCTGCAGCTTCGGAATCTCCTTGAACGCATCCCCGGAGACGACCTGGACGATGTCGGAGAGACCGGCTTTGGCGACGTTGGCGGCGGCTTCTTTCGCGCGTGCCGGATCGTATTCGATGGTGACCAGGCGACCGCCGGTCTCCCGCAGGCCGAGGCCGATCCAAATTGCGCTGTAGCCGCTGGCGCCGCCAATCTCGAGCGCCCGTTGTGTGTGACCGGTCGCCACGAGCAGGCGCAAGAACCGGCCATCTTCAGCTGAAATCGCCAGCTGGCCGGTATCGGCGGCGCGGATGGCGTCCAGGACGCTTTGTACTTGAGGCGCGAGGCCCGGCACGGGCGGCTCGGCGGTCGTCGGCGACGCCAGGCAGAGCAGACCGATCAGCGCGGAAAGAGCGGAAAGAAACGAGAGACGAGTCATGAATGAATCCGTGTGGGGG
>JBKPSY010000319.1:0-11275 GCA_046735235.1 Acidobacteriota bacterium
CGACAGCGCCATGAACTGCCCGTACAGCTCGCGGCCGAGCACGTCGTAGACGGCGAGACCCATCACGCCCAGAGAGAGGGCGACGAGCACCCGCCATGCCGGCGTCAGGTCGCTCCAGCGATCGATCAGCAACGCCACGGCCGGCGTCGAGAGCAGCAGCACGTAGTCCCACCCCTGCGGCGACAGGAGCGGGATGAGCACCATCAGCAGCGCGACCTCGAGATACTCCGGCGTCTCGAGGGCCCGCCGCCGTAGCCAGACGAACGCCGCGACGCCCAACAGCAGGACACCTGAGAGTGTCGCGAGCACGGTCGCCATCGTGCCGACGCCCAGCCACTTGCCCCACATCGCGGCCACCGACACGCTGTCGCCTCCGATCAGCGTCGACGCCGTCGATCCCGTCACGGTCGCCCACCACGCCGTCAGCAGATCGAGATTGCCCTGCCAGCCGTAGGCGAGCGCCGGAAGGAGCAGTCCCGCCGCGACGATCGCCGCGCTCATCAGCGTCGGGGCGACGCCGCACGACGCCAGCACCCACGGCAGGAGGACGACCGCGTACGGCTTGACGAACACCGCGAGCCCGAAGAGCGCCGCCGCAACCAGTGGAGCGCCTGCTTCTACCGCCACGAGCGCGCCGACGAGGACTGTTCCAAGCAGGATGTTCGATTGGCCGAGCGTCAACTCGTGCCCGTAGAACTTCGCCATCACGACCACGGTGAGGACGATGAGCAGGGTGGGAGAGCGCCGACGCCGGGGAATCGCCCCGATGGACCAGCGAACCAGCGCGGCGAGCAGGCCGACCGACAGGCCGAACCAGAGCGCCTTCGCCGTGGAGGCGTCGAGCCACGCGAACGGCGCCATCGCGAACGCGAACGCCGGCAGGTACTTGAACTTGTAGTGCCCGTCGTCTTCCCGGTAGAGCGGCTCCGCCGCCAGCGCGCGGCCCGCCGCGACGCGGTAGACGCCGAAGTCCACCATGTTCCGCCGCTTGATGCTCGTGTCGTAAAGCACGACCGCGACCAGCGCGAGCACCACCGGCCAGAGCAGCCGGCGACCGGTCACGCCAGCGATCGCCATCGCAGGTGGGTCAGGCAGAGCGCCAGGAGCGCGCCGCCGAGCGTCACGACGGAGAGCTGCATGGAGCGGATGTAGGCCGCGCGGCCCACCACGTCGAAGATCGTGAAGCTGACGAGGAAGACGGCGACGACGGTCGCCGCCCTCCAGGCCACGCTGACCGACAGCCATCGATCGAAAAGCAGGAAGAACGCCGGCGCGGCGATGAGCAGCACGTAGTCCCAGCCCTGCGGCGACAGCATCGGCACGAGCAGCATCAGCAGCCCGAATTCGAGATACAGCGGCCGTGACGCGCGGCGTCTGAGCGCGAAGACGATCGCGAACAGGCCGAGCGCCGCCGCATCGGTGGCGAGCGCGAGCCTGGATGCCAGTGCGCCCGGACCGACCCACTTGGCCCACATCGTCGCGAACGAGATGTTCTCGGCGTTGAGAAGGTTCGGCGCCGTGGTGTCGGTGACCGTGCGATACCAGCCCGCGACCTCGGTCAGGTTGGCCTGCCAGCCGTAGACGATCGCCGGCGCGACCAGTCCCGCTGCCACGACACCCGCGGCGATCGCCGCCGATTCGAGTCCGCCGACGCCGGCAAGCCAGGGAAAGAGAAGGAGGGCGTACGGCTTGACGAAGGTCGCGACGCCGATGAGCACGCCCGCGAGGCGCCAGCGGCCGCGCTCGGCCGCGGCGAGCGCGCCGGTGAGAATGACGGCCAGCAGGACATTCGTCTGCCCAAACGTGAGCTCCTTCACCCAGAACTTGCCGGTGCAGAGGACGACGAGCACCACGAGCCATTCCGCGCGGACGCGGCGCTCGGGCAGCAGCCTGAGCGACTGCCGCAGGAAGAGATAGAGCAGCGCCACCGAAAGCGCGTACCAGAGCAGCGACGCGATGGCTCGCGTCGGAAGCGCGAACGGCGCCATCGCGACGGCGAAGATCGGCCAGTACTTGAACTGGTAGTGCCCATCCTCGGGTCGATAGAGCGGGGCCTGCTCGAGCGCGCGGGCGGCCGCGGTCCGGTAGACCTCGAAGTCGACCAGCGTGGCGCGCTTGGATCGGATGCCGAACCAGAGAGCCGACGCCAGCACCGCGACGAACAACGGCCAGATCAACGGGCGGGCGAGGGGCCGCAGGGCGATCGACACGATCGCACCACTCTAACCCGGGAGGGTGGTGGGACGCGGGCGGTTACCTGCGCGGACCGTTCACGCGGTCTTCCGTTCGGCCGTCTTTCGCGGCTTTCGCTGAAGCAGCGCGACCACCGCTTTCTCGGCCGCGGTGAGGCCCGTACCTGCGGGCCGTGGACCCCGGGCCATCGCGCGCGCCGGCAGCTCCATGAGCCCGCCGTCCATGTAGCGATCGAGGACGACCGGGTGCACGTAGCACTTGCGGCAGACCGCGCGGGTGTTGCCCAGGACCTCGGCGACTTCGTCGATCGCTGCGACCACGTTCTGTCTGGCCGCGGTCACCGACTCGGCGCCCGCCATCGCATAGAGCGCCTGCGCAGCCAGGACGGTCCCCGACCACGTGCGGAAGTCCTTGGCCGTGAAATCCTGCCCGGTCGTGTCGCGCAGGTAGTCATTGACGTCTGCGCTTCCGACATCGTGGATGGTCCCGTCCTCGTCGATGTACTGGAAGAGATGGCGGCCCGGCAGCTCCTGGCAGCGCCGGACGATGCGCGCGAGGCGGGCGTCGCTGAGCGTGATGTCGTGGAACTTGCCGGACTTGCCGCGAAATCGAAACCTCACCGTTGACCCGTTGATGCGCGCGTGCGCGGTCTCGAGCGTGGTCAGGCCGAACGAGCGGTTGCTGCGCGCGTATTCCTCGTTGCCGACGCGGATGAGCGTCTTCTCGAGCAACGAGACGACGGCGGCGACGACCTTGTTGATGGACAGGATCGGCTCCGCAAGATCTCGCGCGATGCGCCTGCGAATCTGCGGCAATGCCGAAGCGAATGCGGGCAGCCGGTCGTATTTCGCTTCGTCGCGAACCTCGCGCCAGCGCGGGTGATAGCGGTACTGCTTGCGTCCTCTCGCGTCGCGGCCGGTCGCCTGGAGATGCCCGGAGGCGTTGGCGCAAATCCACACGTCGGTCCATGCGGGTGGGATCACGAGCGATCGAATGCGCCTCAACTCACCCGCATCGCGGATCGTGCGGCCGTCGGCGTCTGCGTAGGTGAAGCCGGTGCCTGATCGCCGGCGTCGAATGCCGGGCGCGCGATCGGTGACATATCGCAGCCCGGCCGAGACAGCCGCCTGCCTGGGTTCTTCTGGCGAAGTCGCTCGTGCCACGGCAGGTGCAGGTGCAAAGACCGCGCCCGCGGGATTGCGGGCTGCGAAGACACTCGTGCGCTCGCCGCAGGGCATAGGCGGATTGCGGGTTGCGGGCGCCGAGGGCCGACCTGCATGTCGGCCTCCGGTTGAAGAGTGTCGGGCACAACGGTTGTCGGAGGTGTCAGGACCAGATACACTGTCCTGATGCGGTGGATGGTCCGGACCGCATCGGATCGTTTGCTGCAGGCTTTACAGCATCAGCCCTAAGCGCCCGTAGCTCAGCTGGATAGAGCGTTGGCCTCCGGAGCCAAAGGCCGCAGGTTCGAATCCTGCCGGGCGCGCCACTCCCAACCATCCGACGATTCGCCGTGACGCGCGCCGAACGCGCGCGAGATCCAGTCGTCTGACCTCTTGCACGTCGTGCTGTTCTTGCCGCGCGTTTCGAGCACATAATGCCGGCGCGTCACAAGTTCGTGATGGCCCCCCACTACACTCGCCGCGTCGCCTCAGCAGCGCCTTCCCCGCGCGCTGGCACAACGCCAGTAGTGATCGATTTCATCGAAGTCATGGAGAAGTAATGCCTCGAACTCTGTCGAGAATGCTCGTTCTTCTGATCCTGTGCGGCGCGGTTGTGTCGATGCCCGCGCGCGCGCTTGCGCAAGGCGTCACCACCGCCAACATCGCCGGCGTCGTCAAGGACGCGTCGGGCGCGGTGCTGCCGGGCGTGACCATCACCGCCGTGCACCTGCCGTCGGATACGACGTACACAGCAATCACGCAGGGCGACGGTCGATTCAACATTCCAGGCATGCGCATCGGCGGTCCGTACACGGTCAGCGCGGTACTTCAAGGCTTCCAGACCGCCGAGCAGCGCGAGGTCATGCTCAGCCTCGGCGTCACGCAGGACCTGACGTTCACGCTCGGTCCCGCGCAGGTGTCGGAGAGCCTCGTGGTCACGGCGGAGAGCAGCCCGATCTTCAGCTCGGCGCGCACGGGCGCGGCCACCGCCATCACGCGCGAAGAGCTCGCGACGCTGCCCACGGTTTCGGGCCGCATCAACGACCTCACCCGCCTGACGCCGCAGTACGGCGCCATCGGGAGCTTCTCGGGCCAGGACAACCGGATGAACAACATCACGGTGGACGGTTCGTACTTCAACAACTCGTTCGGTCTCGGCGGGCAGCCGGGCGATCGCACCAACGTCGCGCCGATCTCGCTCGAGGCGATCGAGCAGATCCAGGTCTCGGTGGCGCCGTATGACGTGCGCCAGGGCAACTTCGTCGGCGCCGGCGTGAACACCGTGACCCGAAGCGGCGCGAACCGCTTCAGCGGCTCGTTCTATTACCGCACGCGCAACGAGTCGTACGTCGGCACCGAAGCGGCCGGCAAGAGGTTCAATCCCGGCACCTTCGACACGACCGACACCGGCGAGTGGGCCGGCGGCCCGGTCATCAAGAACAGGCTCTTTTTCTTCGAGAGCTTCGAGAGCCAGAGCGACAAGCGTCCGCTGACGACATTCGTCTCCAACCCGGGTGGCGCGCCCGCGACCGGCAACACGACGCGCGTCCTCGCCTCCGATCTGACGAACATCAGCAACCTGCTGTCGTCCAAGTTCAACTACCAGACCGGGCCGTTCGACGCTATCTCGAAGGACACGCCTGGCAAGCCTTTCCTCGTCAAAGGCGACTACAACCTCAACTCGAACAACAAGGTCAGCTTCCGCTACAACCAGCTGCACTCGAGCACCGACGTGAACCTCTCCAGCTCGTCGTCGCTCGGGTTCGGCCGGCAGACGTTCAGCACGAACTTCCTGAACTTCCAGGGCTCCGACTACTCGATCTTCGAGAACATCAAATCGGGCATCGGCGAGTGGAACTCGGTCATCGGCAGCTCGATGTCGAACAACCTGATCATCGGCTACACGAAGCAAGACGAAAGCCGCGGACAGCTGGGCGATCTCTTTCCCTTCGTCGACATCCTGCAGGGCGGCAACGCCTACACGTCGATCGGGAGCGAGCCGTTCACGCCGGCGAACCTGCTCCTCTACAACACCTTCCAGGCGCAGGACAGCTTCACGAAGTACCGCGGCACCCAGACCTTCACCTTCGGCGGCGCCGTCGAGAAGTACCACTCCGACAACTCGTTCTATCCGGGTATCCAGAGCGCCTACGTCTACAACTCGCTCGACGACTTCTATTCGGACCTGAACGGCTACGTCGCGAACCCGAACCGGACGACGTCGCCGGTCGTGCTGAACAAGTTCCAGGTGCGCTACTCGAACGTACCGGGCTCGACGAGCCCGCCGTTCCAGCCGCTCGACGTCTGGTACGTCAGCGGCTACGCGCAGGACGAGTGGCGGCCGAAGAGCAACCTGACCGTGACGGCGGGCGTTCGCATGGACGTCGCCAACTTCGGCGCCACGGGCTTCGACAACCCGCTCGTCGACTCGTTCACGTTCCGGGATCAGGGCGGCAACCCCGTGCACTACAACACCGGGGCGCTGCCGAAGGCATCGCCGCTGTGGTCACCGCGCGTCGGCTTCAACTGGGACGTCAAGAGCGATCAGTCCACGCAGATCCGCGGGGGCACGGGCATCTTCACCGGCAAGCCGGCCTACGTCTGGATTTCGAACCAGATCGGCAACTCGGGCATGCTCACCGGGTTCATCCAGGCGACGAACACCACGGCGTTTCCATTCAACCCGAACCCTGACGCGTACAAGCTGGCCCCCACGGGGCAGCCGCCGGCCAGCGCGGACGTGGCCGTGACGGACAACGACTTCAGGTTCCCGCAGACGTGGCGGACGAACATCGCCGTCGACCGGAAGATTCCGTGGGGGATGATTGCGACCGGCGAGTACATCTACAACAAAGACGTCAACGGCATGAACTACATCAACGCCAACCTGCCGGCGGCTCAGTCGGCCTTTACCGGCGTCGATGCCCGCCCCAACTGGACGAATGGCCGACTGAACGCCTCCGTGGTCGAGAACATCGTGCTGCTCAACCAGGACGTCGGCCGGTCCTGGTCGCTCGCCGGGAGCGTCACCAAGCCGCTCGCGAAGGGGTTCGCCTTCAAGGCGGCGTACAGCTACAGCAAGTCGCGCAACACGATCGATCCGGGCTCGATCGCGGCCGGTTCATGGACGGGCAATCCGATCGTCAACGACCCCAACAACCCGGCGCTGGCGCTCTCGGGCTTCTCAGCCGGCCCGCGGTTCTTCTTCGCGCCGACGTACACGCACAACTTCTTCAAGTTTGGAGCCACGACGATCGGGGCGTTCCTGGACATGTCGCGCGCTTGCATCGTCACGGGGTGCAACACGAGCTACATCTTCTCGGGTGACATGAACCACGACGGCGGGTCGGCGAACGATCTCATCTACATCCCGAAGAACACCGCGGAGATGAACTTCCAGACGTTCACGGTCGCCAACGGCGGACCGACGTTCACCGCGGCCGATCAGGCGGCGGCGTTCGAGTCCTACATCAACCAGGATTCATACCTCAGTGACCACCGCGGCCAGTTTGCGGAGCGCGGTAAAGTCGCCTTCCCGGTGGTCGCGCGCCTCGACCTGAGCATCTCGCAGCAGGTCTTCAAGGACATCAGCGGCAACCGCCACTCCGGCGAGATCCGGCTCGACATCACGAACTTCGGCAACATGCTCAACAGCGACTGGGGCGTGAGCCAGAGCGTGATCCAGAACCGGATCCTGACCAACCCTGGCATCGACGCGCAGGGCCGTCCGACGTACCGCCTGGCGACGGTGGGATCTGGCGCGAGCGCGAAGCTGGTGAGCAAGACGTTCCAGACCAACGCGGCGATCGCGGACGTCTACGTGATGATGCTCAGCTTCCGGTATCGGTTCAACTAAAGGACCCGACTACAGACTGCGGATACAGACTACGAATCACGACTAGAGACGACGGACCCGCGGTGGCTGCTCCTCGCAGCTGCCGCGGGTTTCGTCTTTTCGCCTCGCGCAACCGTGACGATCACTCGATCAGGACGAAGGTCACCTTCAGGTTCACGCGATACTCGATGACCTTACCCTTGTCGATCACGACCTTCTGGCTCTTCACCCACGCGCCTTTCAGGTTCTTCAACGTCTTGTCCGCCCGCTTGATGCCCTTGTCGATCGCGTCGTCGAAGCTCTTCGGGGACGCGGAAATGATCTCGGTGACACGCGCGACAGCCATGTATGTGGCCTCCTGATCGCGGTTATATGCGCGGGTGCCGCCAGAGGCAAGGCGCGAATGCGGATGAGCTCGGCCGCTAGGGCGCAATCATCTGTTCGTGGCGCCGGACTTCAGCTCGGCCAAGCGGCGATCGCTATTTGATCGATGCCCGTGCCGCTGAATCGATCGTGCAGACGCGCTCGACCTGGCCGGCGAGGACGACGACCTCGAAGTCGCCGAGGTGAATCTTCGCGAAGTCCTCATATGCGAACACGCTCGCCTCCCGCAATTCCTCGTGTTCGGTAGTAGCATTCCGGCCATGCCAGGCGTGCGCGGGCCGCGCCTCCTGCAGGTCCTGGCGGACTGAGTGTCCGACATGAGCAGCACGCGACTGGAAGCGTTCAGCGATGGCGTCATCGCCATCATCATCACGATCATGGTGCTCGAAATGAAAGTGCCGCACGGCGATCGGCTGGACGAGCTCTGGCCGATTGTGCCGGTGTTCCTGAGTTACGTCCTGAGCTTCGTCTACGTCGGGATCTACTGGAACAACCATCATCACATGCTCCACGCCACTTCGAGGGTGACCGGCGGGATCCTCTGGGCCAACCTGCACCTGCTCTTCTGGCTGTCACTGTTTCCGTTCGCGACCGGATGGATGGGCGAGAACCATTTCGCCGCCACGCCCGCAGCGCTGTATGGCGTCGTCCTGCTGATGGCCTCGATTGCGTACTACATCCTTCAGCAGACGATCATCCGTGCCGAAGGACCCGACTCGCTGCTGAGGCGCGCGGTGGGCACGGACTGGAAGGGGAGGCTGTCGTCGGCGCTGTACGTCGTGGCGATCGCCTCGGCACGATGGCTTCCGTCGCTCGCCGAGCTCATTTACGTGTCGGTGGCGCTGATGTGGCTCGTGCCTGACCGGCGGATCGAACGGGCACTGCCCTCCAGAGGCGGTGAGGCCGCGTGAACCGCGCCGGCCTCACCCTGGCGCTCGCGCTGCTACTGGCGCCCGCGCTTCCCAGCTCCACCCGGATCGACCGCCACGCGCTCGTCAGCCGTCACAACCCGACGCTCCGACATCCAGATCCTCTCTCGCCCTTGTCGATCGGCAACGGCGAATTCGCCTTCACCGCGGATCTCAGACGCGCTTCACAGCCTTGTCGGAGTTCGATAGACTCGGGGCCCCGCGATGAAAGCCTGCGTGATTCACGGCGCGAAGGACCTCCGGCTGTCGGAGTGGCCGACGCCTGCTCCCGGTCCTGGCGAGGTGCTCGTGCGCCTTGGCGCCGGCGGCATCTGCGGATCCGATCTCCACTACTTCGCCGAAGGCGGCGTCGGGGACTTCGTCGTGCGTGAACCGCTCGTCCTCGGCCACGAGGGCGCCGGCACGATCTCCGCGCTCGGCGAGGGCGTGACGAGCGTGAAACCGGGCGATCGCGTGGCGGTGAGTCCCAATCACCCGTGCGGACAATGTCGCGAGTGTCGCAAGGGCGCGCGGAATCTCTGCCAGAACGTCCGCTACTTCGGCAGCGCGGCGCGCTTCCCGCACGTCAACGGGCTGTTCGCCGACTTCTTCGTGGCGTCCGCGGCGAACTGCATTCCGATTCCGGAGCGGCTCTCTGATCAGGCGGCGGCGTGCGCCGAGCCGCTCGCGATTACCCTGCATGCCGCGTCGCAGGCGGGTCCGCTCGTGGGACGTCAGGTTGCGGTGGTCGGCTCCGGCCCGATCGGCGTGCTTCTCGCCGCCGTCGCGAAGATGTCCGGCGCGGCGCGCATCGCCGTGACGGATCTCTTCGACGAGCCGCTCGTCATCGCGCGCGCGATGGGCGCCACGGAGACGGTCAACGTGAAGACGGACGCGGATCGGCTGCGCGACTTCGAGGCCGACCGCGGCGCGTTCGACGTGACGTTCGAGGCGTCTGGACACCCCGCGGGGCTCGCGAGCGCGCTGGCCATCACGGCACCCGGCGGCACGATCGTGCAGGTCGGCATGCTTCCGCGCGGCGACAGCCCCGCGCCGCTCAATCGCGTCGTCGCGAAAGAGCTGCGCATGATCGGGACCTTCCGGTTCGACCGTGAGTATGCGGACGCCGTAGGCGCGCTCATCGACGGCCGCATCGACGTCGCGCCGATGATCACGCACGAGTTCGCCTTTTCGGACGTGCTCGAGGCCTTCGGCGTCGCGGCCGACCGGCGCCGCGCGATGAAGGTCACCCTGAAGCCGGAATGACGCCGCCCGTTCCCGCCGCGTCGCTCGTCGACTTCGCGACGGCCTCACTGCAGCGCATGGGCATGGAGCCCGCGAAGGCCGACGCGGTCGCCGATGTCCTCGTCGAAGGCGACCTGCTCGGCCACACCACGCATGGGCTGCAGCTGCTGCCCCTCTACTTGAGCGAAATCGAGAAAAAGCAGATGACGGTCGCGGGCGAGCCGGACGTCATCGCAGATCGACCGGCCGCGGTGACCTGGGATGGCCAGCGGCTGCCCGGCCAGTGGCTCACGCTCGAAGCCATCGCGCTGGCGTGCGATCGCGCCCGCACCCTTGGCAGCTGCGCCGTCGTCATTCGACGTAGCCATCACATCGGCGCCCTGGCCGCCTATCTGAAGCGCGTCACCGATCAGGGGCTGATGATCCTGCTCACGTGCTCGGACGCGTCGGGCACGGCGGTCGCGCCGCACGGCGGCTATCACGGCGTCTACACGCCGAATCCCCTCGCGGCGGCCTGGCCGACCGACGGCGATCCGGTGATGCTCGACGTCTGTCAGTCGATCACCACCAACCTCATGACGCGCCGGCTGCGCGCGGAAGGGCGGACGTTCCCGGGTCTCTGGGCCGTCGACAATCACGGCATCCCGACTGACGATCCGGGCGCCCTGTTCACGACTCCGCCGGGGGCGCTGCTGCCGACGGGCGGCGTCGATCACGGCCACAAGGGCTACGCGATGGGCCTGCTCGTCGAGGCGCTGACGGGTGGCTTGGCCGGGCACGGCCGCGCCGATCCGAAGCAAGGCTGGAGCGCGACGGTGTTCCTCGAGATCTGGGATCCGGCGCTGTTCGGCGGCGCCGACGCGTTCGCCCGCGAGACGGGCTGGCTGGCGCGTGCGTGCCGCGAGAGTGCGCCGCGGCCCGGCTTCGATCGCGTGCGGCTGCCTGGCGAGAGCGGCCTGCGCCGTCGCGAGGCGCAGCTGCGCGACGGCGTCGAACTGCATCCCGACACCGCTCCAGCGCTGCGCCCCTGGGCGGAGAAGCTCGGGATCCCTCTCCCAGCGCCGCTGACCTGAGCGGCTCCCTACATCAGTCGGATCTGCGTCGCGTGCATCTTGCCGGCGACGGTGTGATAGCTCACCTGGACGCGCTGACCTTCCTTGAGGTCGGTGATCATCGGCGTCTTGGCGGGAATGACTTTGCCACCCTCTACAGGCGAGACGGGAGCGACGTCGACCGTTTCCTTCGGCGGCGCCGCCGTGCCGGCCATGACCTTGCCGCCTTCGACGGGCGACACCGGACCGACATCGACCGCTTCTTTGCCGGTCCTCGGAACGATCTTCGTCTTGGCGTCGATGACGAAGGTCCAATCCTTGCCCGTCGCATCAGTGATGGCCAGACTGTCGGCCGCCACGGTCTTCACGGCGCCCACGGCGGTCATCGTCGTCTTCGGCTTTTCCTTGATGACCTTGCCGCCATCCACTGGCGAGGCTGGAGCCGGCGACACCGATTCCTGCGCGGCTGCGCGCGTGCTGCCGGCGGACACCAGC
>JBKPSY010000320.1:0-10962 GCA_046735235.1 Acidobacteriota bacterium
CCATCATGTCGACCGCTTCGGCATGGCCCATCCGATAGCCCCAGCGCGCGCCTTTCAAGAGGTACGGCGCGTTGGACATCGACTCGGTACCGCCAGCGACGACGACCTCGGCCGAGCCCGCCGCAATCGCGTCCGCGGCATGCATCACGGCGGCAAGACCGGAGCCGCAAACGCGGTTGACGGTCTCGGCCGGAACGCTCGTCGGGAGCCCGGCTCCGAGCGCCGCCTGTCGGGCGACGTTCATCCCGGCGCCGGCCTGCAGCACGCAACCCAGCACGACGTCATCAATCTGGCCGGAATCCGCGCCCGCACGCGCGATCGCCTCCTTCACGACGATCGCGCCCAGTTCGGGCGCCGTCAACGGCGCCAGGGTGCCGCCAAACGAGCCGATCGCGGTGCGACACGCCGAGGCAATCAGCGCGCTCATCTAGAAGACTCCCACGTCGCCGGCGACGAGCAGCTCGGCCTCGGTGGCCGCGCGAATGGCGTCGACGGTCGTGTCCTCCGCCCGCTCTTTCAGCACGAGGCCTTCCGCCGTCACCTCGATTACCGCCATCTCGGTGACGATCAGGTTCACGACCTTCGCGCCGGTCAGCGGCAGTGAGCAACGTTTGAGAATCTTGGCGTCGCCGTCTCTGGTGGTGTGCTCCATGGCCACTATCACGCGACGCGCGCCGGCGACGAGGTCCATCGCGCCGCCCATCCCCTTCACCATCTTCCCCGGGATCATCCAGTTGGCGAGGTTGCCGTCCTGATCGACCTGCAGCGCGCCGAGCACGGTGACGTCGATGTGTCCGCCTCGAACCATCGCGAACGAGTCCGCGGAGCTGAAGTAAGAGCAGCCGGCCGTTTCGGTGATCGTCTCCTTGCCGGCGTTGATGAGATCGTGATCAACTTCGGACTCGAGTGGATAGGGCCCGACCCCGAGCATGCCGTTTTCGGAGTGCAGCGTGATGTCCACGCCAGCCGGGACGTGATTCGCGACGAGCGTCGGCATGCCGATGCCCAGGTTGACGTAGTCGCCGTCGCGAAGTTCCCGGGCGACGCGGATGACGATGCGATCGCGCTTATCCACGGGGCTGCCTCACGGTGCGCTTCTCGACTCGGTGGGAGTATGAGGTGCCATGCAGGATGTGCTGCACGAAGATGCCCGGCGTGTGCACCTCGTCGGGCTCTATCTCGCCTGGCTCCACGAGATGCTCGACTTCGGCGAAGGTCACGCGCGCGGCGGTGGCCATCATCGGGTTGAAGTTGCGGGCCGTCTTCCGGAAGACGAGGTTGCCGGCGCGATCGCCGATGAACGCGCGCACGAATGCGAAGTCGGCCTTCAACGGCATCTCGAGCACGAAGTTCCGCCCGTCGATGACCCGCGTCTCCTTGCCTTCCGCGACGATCGTGCCGTAGCCGGTCGGGGTGAAGAAGCCGCCGATGCCGGCGCCACCGGCGCGGATGCGCTCGGAGAACGTGCCCTGCGGCACCAGCTCGACCTCCAGCTCGCCTGCGAGGAACTGCCGTTCGAATTCCTTGTTCTCGCCGACGTAGGTCGCGATCATCTTACGAATCTGCTTCGCCCTCAGGAGCGGTCCGAGTCCGAAGTCGTCGATGCCGGCGTTGTTGCTGATGACCGTGAGGTGCTTGGTGCCGCGACGCAGCAGCGCGGCAAGCAGGTTCTCGGGATTGCCGCAGACGCCGAACCCGCCAACCATCAGCGTCGCCCCGTCGGGGATCCGCGCGACGGCCTCGTCGGCGGAGCGGAGGACCTTGTCCATACCGCCGATTATTACACCGGAGTGTTCAGCAAGCAGATCGACCGGCGTCACGCCGTGAAGTGCCTTCGCCACGCGGATCCACAGATTCCACAGATCTCACAGATTTGAATCCCCGAAATCCCCGAATCCAGGTGTCTTTGAAGGACACGGTCGCAGCGTGACACCCATGAATCTGTGTCATCTGTGAAATCTGTGGATTCTTCCTCTGTCAGGATCGGAGGCGCGCTCGCCAGCGCTGCGCCGACTCGAACATCGGCTCGAGCGTCCGGCCCGAGGCAAGGTCACGCCGGGCAGACTGCAGCGATTCAATCAGGCGATCCAGTGCGGGGATGAGCTCGTCGGCGTTGGTCTGGCAGATGTCGGTCCAGATGCGGGCGGGGCTGCCAGCCACTCGCGTGGTATCGGCGAGTCCGCCGCCAGAGAACTGCAGGCCGTGATCGCCGACCCCGTCGCCGACGACCTGCATGAGCGCGCTGGCGGTGAGTTGTGGCAGGTGACTGGTGAAGGCGAGGACGCGATCGTGCGTGTCGGCGTCGAGTTCGAGCGGCACGGCGCCGAGAGCCCGCACGAACCCGCCCACGCGCTCGACGACTTCACGCGATGTCGTGAGCGAAGGCGTCAGCACCCAGGTCCGGCGCTCGAAGAGATCCGGCCTCGACGCTTCGATGCCGCCCCTGGCCGCGCCCGCGAGGGGATGGCCCCCGATGAACTGCAGCCTCGCCGGCAGCGCCCGCGCGGCGTCGACCGTCGCGCGCTTCGTGCTGCCGACGTCGGTGACGATGGCGGGGCCATCGAGGAGCGACGGCAGACGCTCCATTGCCTCCAGGTTGGCAACGACCGGCGCCGCCAGCACGACGAGATCTGCGCCGGCCACCCCGGCGAGATCCGTTGTGCCGTGGCTCAAGGCTCCGAGCTGCCTCGCCGCCGTCACCACGTCGTCGCGATCGATGCCGACGATCGCGACGTCGGGAAAGCGCCGCCGCACCGCAAACGCCAGCGATCCGCCGATCAGGCCGACACCGACGATGGCGATGCGACGAAAGTCGCCGACGGGACTCACAGCCGCCGGCCGCCTAGCTCCACCCGCGCCGCATCACCGGCTCGAGGCAGATGGTCCGGCCGATGGCGGGCGCGATGATCCGGAGCTCGGCCATCAGCCGGTCGAACTGCTGCGGGAACATCGACTGCGCGCCGTCGCTCAGCGCGTGGTCCGGATCGCAGTGCACCTCGATGATGACGCCGTCGGCGCCGGCCGCCACGGCCGCACGCGCCATCGGCGCAACCTTGTCCCGACGCCCCGTGCCGTGGCTCGGGTCCGCGATGATCGGCAGGTGGCTCAGCTTCTTCACGACCGGAATCGCGGAGATGTCGAGCGTGTTCCGCGTGTAGCTCTCGAACGTGCGGATGCCGCGCTCGCAGAGGACGACCTGGGTGTTGCCGCCGGCCAGGATGTACTCCGCCGACAGGAGCCATTCTTCGATCGTCGCCGCGATGCCGCGCTTCAGGAGCACGGGCTTTCGCGCGCGTCCCAACTCGCGCAGCAACGTGAAGTTCTGCATGTTGCGCGCGCCGAGCTGGAACATGTCGCAGTACTTGTCGACGACTTCGATCTGATTGATGTCCATCACCTCTGACACCAGCTTCAGGTCGTGCTGATTCGCCGCGGCGCGCAGCATCCGCAAGCCCTCTTCGCCGAGGCCCTGGAAGCTGTACGGCGAGCTGCGCGGCTTGAAGGCGCCGCCTCGCAGCACCTTCGCGCCGGCCTTCTTCCCGGCGGCGGCCGTCGTGTTGACCTGCTCCTCGCTCTCCGCCGAGCACGGGCCGGCCATCACGATGACCTCGTCGCCGCCTATCCGCACGTCGCCAAGAGTGACGACGGTGCCCTCCGGCTTGAACGCGCGGCTGGCGAGCTTGTACGGCTCGGTGACGCGCAGCACCTCGCTGACGCCTTCGAGCAACTCGACGAGCCGCGGGTCGAGGCGGCGATCGTCGCCGACCGCGCCGAGGACCGTGCGGCTCACGCCCGTCGATCGGTGCACGTCCATGCCGAGCGCCACCAGGTGCGCGACGACCTTCTCGATCTGGTCCTCGCTCGCCCGTTCCTGCATTACTACGACCATGCTGCTAACCTCCACCTTTCCTGCTTTCTGTGCGCCGCGGACTACGCAGCGCGGAGCTTCCCGCCAGCCGTCAGGCCGGCGCCTTGCCGTCTCCGACCGAATGGCCGGATGCCGATTCGCGTTCCAGTCGCCGCGCTTCGTCGATGATGCGCTCGAAGAGCCGCGCGAGCGCGTCGCCGCCGAGCGGCCCGCCGATGGCCGTGGCGTGCTGCTGGACGTTCTGCAGCACCTGCGCCTCACGCTCGGGTTGATAGATGTCGAGCCCGAGCGAACGCTTGATCTCGCCGATCTCGAGCGCGCACGCCGCACGCTGGTTCAGCAACTCGACGAGCCGCAAGTCCAGCGCGTCGATCCGCGTTCGCAGATCGTCGATCGAGCTCACGCGCGTTCACCCACGACGTGCGGCGTCGGCGCGACGCCGCGGCCGCAGAGCCATCTCACGTAGGCCTCGACGTCGGGCACGAGCGACGCGCTGTCGCCGGCATCGGCGATCACCTGCACGAGCGCGCTGCCGACGACGGCGGCGTCCGCGATTCGTCCGATGTCCTGGACGTGATCGGGCCGCGACACGCCGAAGCCGAGCGCGAGCGGCAGGGTGGTCACGCCACGCACACGAGCCGCGAGCTCAGACGCGCTCGCCGCGACCTGGTCGCGTGCGCCGGTCACGCCGAGCCGGGAGATGCCGTAGAGGAAACCCCGGCCGAGCGTGGCGGCACGCGCCAGGCGCTCCGGGGTCGTTGTCGGACTCAAGAGGAAAATTGTATCAAGCCCGGCCGTATCCAGCAGGCCGCGAAACTCATCCGCTTCCTCGATGGGCAGGTCGAGCGTCAGGACGCCGTCGATGCCCGCCCGCGCCGCGCGCGCCGTGAAGCGCTCGAAACCCATGCGGGCGACGGGATTGACGTACGTGAACAGCACCAGCGGGACATCGATCGAGGGACGCACCTCTTCGACGATCGTGAGCACCTTGTCGAGCGTCGCCCCCGCTGTCAGGGCCCGCTCGGTCGCGCGTTGAATCACCGGCCCGTCGGCCAACGGCTCCGAGAACGGCACGCCGATCTCGATCACGTCAGCCCCGGCGCGGACCAGCGCCGGCAGCAACTCGCGCGTCCGGGCCAGCGACGGATCACCGGCGGTGATGTACGTCACGAGGCCCGTGCGGCCCTCGGATTTCAGTCGTTCGAACGTTCGTGTGAATCTGCTCATTGCATTCGCGTGTACAGGGCAGCAGGCCTGAAGGCCTGCGCTACAGTCGATTCGCGCGACTCTTCTCCACCGTCGCGAGGTCCTTGTCGCCGCGGCCGGAAAGATTCACCAGCACGATCGCGTCGCGGCCAAGGTCCCGGGCCAGGCCGGTGGCATGAGCCACGGCATGCGACGACTCGAGCGCCGGCAGAATGCCCTCGAGCCTCGCGAGCGTCGCAAACGCCCCCAGCGCCTCGTCGTCGCTCGCGTGCGCGTACTCGGTGCGGCCCTGCTCGTGCAGCCACGCGTGCTCGGGGCCGACGGCCGCGTAGTCCAGACCTGCCGAGATTGAGTGCGTGAGCTCGATGTTGCCGTCCCCATCCTGCAACACCCAGGTCCGCGTGCCCTGCAGGATGCCGACGGCGCCACCCGCAAACCGGGCGGCGTGACGGCCGGGCACTATGCCTTCGCCTCCGGCTTCGACGCCGACGAGACGGACACTGCGGTCCGCGACGAAGGCGTCGAAGATTCCCATGGCGTTGCTTCCACCGCCCACGGACGCGACGATGGCGGTCGGCAACCGATCGGCCTGCGTGAGGATCTGCGCCCTGGCTTCGCGGCCGATGATCGCCTGGAACTCGCGAACCATTAGCGGATATGGATGCGGTCCGAGCACGCTGCCGAGCAGGTAGTACGTGTCGGCGACGTTGGTTACCCAGTCGCGCATCGCCTCGTTGATCGCGTCCTTCAGCGTGCGGCTTCCGGCATCCACCTGGCACACGGCGGCGCCGAGCAGCCGCATACGGAGCACGTTCGGCGCCTGGCGCGCCATGTCCTCGGCTCCCATGTAGACGACGCACTCGAGGCCGAGCAGCGCACACGCCGTCGCCGTCGCGACGCCGTGCTGACCGGCGCCCGTCTCGGCGACGATGCGTCGTTTGCCCATCCGACGGGCGAGCAGCGCCTGACCGAGTGCGTTGTTGATCTTGTGCGCGCCGGTGTGCGTGAGGTCTTCGCGCTTCAGGAAGATCCGCGCGCCTCCAGCTTCCTGCGCCAGGCGCTTTGCCTCGTAGAGCGGCGTCGGCCGCCCGACGAAGTTCGCGAGCAGGTCGTCGAGCTCGGCGAGAAAGCCGGCGTCTTCGCGCACTCGAAAGTACGCGCGCTTCAGCTCGTCGATAGGCGCAACGAGCGTTTCGGGCACGAAGCTGCCGCCAAACGGACCGTAGTAGCCACGCGCGTCGGGATCTCGCAGCCCGAACACCTGGTGCTCAACCGCCGGCTTCACGCTCACGGCTCACACCTCCACACTCGCCCGCGCGTCGAAAAGCGCGGCGAGCTTGCCCAGATCCTTGACGCCGGGAATCTGCTCGACCCCCGACGAGACATCGATACCAGCAGGTCGCACGCGGCGCACGGCCTCTGCCACGTTCTCCGGGTTCAACCCTCCAGCGAGGATGACCTCATGGCGACGCGCGAGCCCGGACGCACGGTCCCAGTCGACGACGCGGCCAGTCCCGCCGTGGCGGACGGGGTCGTGCGCGTCGAGCAGCAGCGTCGTGCCGGTCCACTGCGCGATCCGCGCATCGGCGTCTGGCGATCCCAGCGCAACGGCCTTGATCACGCGCGCTTCGAGGCCGCGCACGAGGTCCGGCGACTCCGATCCGTGCAACTGTACCGCGTCAAGACCGGCCTCACCCACCGTGCGCGCCAGTTCCGCGGCCGGCGCGTCGACGAAGACGCCGACTTTCAACACGGACGCCGGCACGAGTCGACCAATCGACCGGGCGGCCTCGAGCCCAACGCGTCTCGGACTCGAGGGCCAGAAGATGAAGCCGATCGCGGTTGCGCCAAGCGCGACGGCCCGCTCGGCGTCCTGCGGCCGCGTGATCCCGCAGATCTTGACGATCATGCCGATACGCCTCGACCGATCAGCGCGCCAAGCGCCGCACCGGGATCCGTGGCAGTCATCAGCCGCTCGCCGACGAGAAACGCGTGATACCCGCGGGCGGCCAGACGGTCGAGGTCCTCGCGAGAACGCAGGCCGCTTTCCGCGACGGCGACGACATGCGCCGGCATGCGGGCCGCCAACCGATCGGATGCGTCGAGGTCCACCTCGAGGGTCCGCAGATTGCGATTGTTCACGCCGATGACGTCGGCACCGGCGGCGATCGCCCGATCCAGCTCGTCGCTGTCATGCACCTCGACGAGCGCGTCCAGTTCGAGCGATTCCGCCTGGCGCCGCAGGCTCACGAGACTCGCGTGATCGAGCGCCGCCACGATCAGCAGGATGGCGTCGGCGCCGGCCGCCCGCGCTTCGAGCACCTGATAGCGATCGACGATGAAGTCCTTGCGCAGCAGAGGAATCCCGACCACGGCGCGTACAGCCTCGAGATGCGAGAGGGCCCCGTCGAAGAAGGTGGGCTCCGTCAGCACCGAGATGGCCGCGGCACCAGCCTGTTCGTAGGACCGCGCGATGCGGACAGGGTCGTAGTCCGCCCGCAACACGCCCTTCGAGGGCGACCGGCGCTTGCACTCCGCGATGACGTTCACGCCAGGCCGAGAGAGCGCCGCTCGGAATCGCCGCGTCCCGGCCTGGGATGCTGCCCGCGCCTCGAGCGCCGCCTCTGGCACCAGGTCGCGGCGAGCCTGCACGCGCGAGCGCGTCGCCGCGACGATCGTCTCGAGCAGATCGGCCGGCCGTCCGGTCATGCGCGCTGCTCCGCCTGCGCCGACGCCGTCACCCGGACGAGCAGGTCCAGCGTGCGGGCGGCCCTCGCATCGTCGATTGCGGCATTCGCTGCGTCGATCCCTTCGCGGACGCTCGATACTTTGCCCGCGACGAACAGACCTGCGCCGGCGTTCAGGAGGACGATGTCGCGCATGGCGCCGCGCTCGCCGTCCAGCAGGCGCCTGATCGCCGCCGCGTTGTGCGCCGCGTCGCCGCCGGCCAGCGCGGGCAGCGTCTCGCGCCGCAAGCCGAAGTCGCCCGGGTGCACGTGGAACGTCCGCACCGTGTCTTCGAACGCCTCCGAGACCTTGGTGTAGCCCGTCGTCGAGATCTCATCCAGGCCATCGGCGCCGTGCACGACCCAGACGCGCTCAGAGCCGAGGATCAGGAGCGCGCGCGCGACGAGCTCGGTGTGCTCCGGCCGCGGCACGCCGACGATCTGGCGGACCGGACCCGCGGGATTTGTCAGCGGGCCGAGCAGGTTGAACGCCGTGCGAAGCCCCAGCTCGCGACGCGTGGCCGCCGCGTGCTTCATCGAGGGGTGGAAGGACGGCGCGAACAGAAACGCGATGCCCGCTTCGTCCAGGCTCCGCTCGACCACTGCGGGCCCAGGCGCGATCGTCACGCCGAGCGCCTCGAGCACGTCCGCGCTGCCGCAGCGGCTCGACACCGAGCGATTGCCGTGCTTGGCCACGGGCACGCCGCACGCGGCCATGACGAGCGCCGCCGCGGACGACACGTTGATGGTTCCGGCACGATCCCCGCCGGTGCCGCACGTATCGAAGACGCCCGGAATCGGCCGCGACAGCTTCACCGAATGCGACCTCATCGTCCGGGCGAGGCCGACGATCTCCTGCGGACGCTCGCCCTTCATCGACAAGCCGACCAGCAGGGCCGCGAGCTGCGCGGACGTGGCCTGCCCCGTCATGACGAGGTCCATGGCCGCCGCGGCTTCGTCGGCGGTGAGATCTTCGTGACGGGTCAGCTTCAGAAGCAGGTCAGGCAGCACAAGTGGTCCCAGGTCTACTTGCCGTCGAGAAAGTTTCGGAGCATCCGCCGGCCCTCGCCGGTCAGGATCGACTCCGGATGAAACTGCACGCCCGTCAGCGGCCAGCGACGATGCCGCAGTCCCATGATCACGTTGTCGCCGCGCGAGCGCGCGGTGATCTCGAGCGCCTCGGGCAGCCCCTCTTCCTGCACGACCAACGAGTGATAACGCGACGCCTCGATGGGACTCGCGAGCCCTGCAAAGACACCCGTGCCGTCGTGATCGATCGTGGACGTCTTACCGTGCATCGGCACGGGTGCGCGCACCACCTTCCCGCCGCACACGAGGCCAATCGCCTGATGCCCCAGACAGACACCAAGGATTGGGACCGTCGGACCGAATCGCTCGATCAGCGCCGGCGTGATGCCCGCATCCTCCGGGCGGCCCGGCCCGGGTGAGATGACGATGTGTGATGGCCGGAGCGCAGCAATCTCATCAAGTGTGACCTGGTCGTTCCTGCGCACGTCGAGCGTCTGCCCGAGCTCGCCCAGGTACTGCACGAGGTTGTAGGTGAACGAGTCGTAGTTATCGAGCACGAAAACCATGCGTTCGCTCAGAGTCCGTTCTGCGCCAGCTCGAGCGCCTGCACGACGGCGCGAGCCTTGTCCCGCGTTTCTTCGTATTCCGCGGCGGGGTTCGAGTCGGCGACGATGCCGGCACCCGCCTGAATGTAGGCCTTTCCGTTGACCATCACGACCGTGCGGATCGTGATGCAGAAATCGAGGTTCCCCGCGAAGTCGAGATACCCGACCGCGCCCGCGTAGATGCCGCGCCGCGTCGGCTCCAGCTCCGAGATGATTTGCATGGCGCGCACTTTCGGCGCGCCAGACACGGTGCCCGCGGGGAAGCACGACGCCAGTGCGTCCAGGCGATCCGTCTCGGCGGCCAGCGTGCCTTCGACGACGGACACCAGGTGCATGACGTGCGAGTAGCGCTCGAGCGCCATGAACTGCGGAACGCGAACCGTGCCGTAGTCGCAGACACGGCCGATGTCGTTGCGTCCCAGATCGACCAGCATGACGTGCTCGGCGCGTTCCTTCTCGTTGCGCTTCAGCTCCTCCGCCAGTCGCAGGTCCTCTTCGTCCGTGCGACCACGCGGCCGCGTGCCCGCGATGGGGTGTGTCAGCGCGTGACGACCCTCAACGCGCACCAGCATCTCGGGCGACGAGCCGACGACCGCCAGCCTGCCCATGCGCATGAAATACATGTAGGGCGACGGGTTCACGTAACGCAGCGCGCGGTAGACGGTGAATGGATCGGCGGTGACGTCAGCCTCGAAGCGCTGCGACAGCACGACCTGATAGATGTCGCCGGCGGCGATGTGCTCCTTCGCGGTCCGCACGTTCGCTTCGTAGGCCTCCTTCGTCATGTTCGCGCGCAGCGTCACCGGCCCACCGGGCGCCGATCGAGAGGCCGACAGGCTCCGCTCGAGCTCCGCCTCCAGGAACTGGATCCGCGCGCACGCGAACTGATAGAGCGCCTCGAGGTCGTCGTCGGCGGTGATGCGCGCGTTGGCGATAATCAGGAGCCGGTGCTGCGCATGGTCGAACGCCAGCACCGTATCGAACAGCATGAACACCGCGAGGTCCGCCTCGGCCGCCGGACCTTCGAGAGGGCCGCTGGCCGTCGGCACGGGCTCGAACCAGTGCGCCGCGTCGTAGGCCAGGTAGCCGACGGCCCCGCCTGTGAATCGCGGAAGCCCCGGCACGTACGGCGCGTGGAAATCGGCCATCAGGCGCCGCACAGTCGGGATGAACGCTTCGCCGGATTCTTCCGTGTGGCCCGCTCGCTCGATCACCGTCCGTCCGTCGCGGGCACGAGCGACCAGGAACGGATCTTTGCCCAGGAACGAATAGCGCCCGACGTGCTCACCGCCCTCCACGCTTTCGAGCAGGAAGGCGTAGTCGGAGTGCTCGGCGATCTTGAGGAAGGCAGACACCGGCGTCAGCAGGTCGGCGATGATCTCCTTGCACACCGGGACGAAGGTGCCCCGGCTCGCCAGTTCCTTGAACTCCTCGAGCGTCGTCAGTTTCATGATCGTGAGAGAGCCGGAGAAGCGGACTCGATTGCGAACGCCGCGAGGCGCTCTTCGGCCGCGGCGCGCATCAGCGC